>NZ_JAFEUN010000012.1 GCF_016900895.1 Parashewanella hymeniacidonis | reverse complement strand
GGATGAGTGTGATACGTTGATGTTTAAAGTTGAGCAATTACTTCACTCAAGACACAGAGCCTCAAGTGCAATTGAAGGTTTTAACGCAACGTTGCGCTCTTATCTTTATGTGAGAAAAGGCGTTAATCAAGGTTTTTTAGAGTTGTTCAAGGCTTGGCATAATCTCAGAAAGAGACGTTGGGGTAGAAATCAGGGAACCTCAGCTTATGAAAAAATCACAGGTTGCAGAGTGAATGATTGGCTTACTGTGCTTGGTTTTGCTCCTTCTGGAAACGCTCACTAAAAACAAATTTGCTTTTGATATTTATCACCAGAGTTGGACTTCCTGCTCTGGCGAGCTCGCTTGTATTTGTGACTTTAGATCATATAGATCTGATCAGTCCCCTTAAGTGATATACCATCGCTTTTTTTTGTGCTGCAGCAAGCACCTTTTTTTCCTGATTTACGTTTGTGATTGGTAAACGGTGTAGGACTTTATAATGAGCAACATCAACGCAAAGATTAAGTCTATGTTCAATCAGGTTTTCAACGTCATTTGCCAGTGCGTAAAATGAAGTGAAAGTGAGGAGAAAGCAAAGTACATGTTTCATAAATTAAGGGTGAAAAAAAGGGCTACCTAATTACATGATAGCCCCTTCAACTTCAAGTTGGGAGAGTAAACATTACTTGTTATAGCCTTACCTCATGACAATGCTTCATAAAGTAAGGATATTCTTTACTGGAAACTCAGTGTCCAGCTATTGATTGTGCCGATATCACGACGTGCATTATCTACGGCTTTTAAAGTCCAAGTACCGGATGATTCAACACCTGAGAAGTCAGCAGTATACGTTTGAGTGATATCGTTTGAACCACCACCATCGTTAGCATGAAGAATGGCGAAGGCGCCTGTTGGGCTAACCAAACGAACTTCTAAATCACCAATGTATGTGTGACTGATATCTACCGCTACAGTAACTGAGCCTGAATCACCAGTACGAGTGACATTTATTGGGCTAGATACACCATCTGCACTATTATCTGGAATGCTGTAATTTCCATTATTGGTGTAAGATGCTGCACCACCTGGAGGTGTCGTTGAATTCTCAGTGAAATCAGCCTGTAGCTTCACACCACTGAAGGTAGAGTAAGCTCGAACCATTACATAATAAGTTCCAGATTGCACATCTGAGTCGCTTACAGGACAGCTTTCGTTATTACCGTTTTTCCAAGGGCGGCAATCATAGTCATTTGTCGTCGGTGCAGAGCCATACTTCACATATAAATCAGCATCACCATTACCACCGCTCATTACAATGCCAAGGTCAGTTGCGCCTGCTGGAACATCAAGCGTGTAGTGAAGTTCATCACCTGTACTTGCCTCAAGATTCATTTTAGCCACACCATTCTCAAGTTCAGAACCACCTGTACCTGGAACAGTTGGGCCATTACATGATGCATCAAGGTATTCTTTAGCAGCAACAGCATCGACTAAACCGAAACCTGTGCGATTATCACGACCAGCTACATCAACATCTTCTGCTGTTGCAGTAAGTGCGGCACGAACTTGAGCGCCAGTACACTGAGGGTGATAACTCCACACGAGTGTTGCGACACCAGCAACATGTGGTGTTGCCATTGAAGTACCATTGTAATACTCGTAATCTTCGCCAGCGGTTACATTTACGGCCGCAGTTTGCCCAACTTGGTTACGTAGTGCTAGACCCGTTGCACGATCGACTGAAACAGAAATATGTTGTTGTGCCGTATTTCTGTCGAGATCAAATGGGTTTTGTAGTCCTGGACGATCGGTATTACTGTAAACGATAGTTGCTCTTGCACCTGCATTTTCACAAGCTTCAACAGCATCATAATCTGGGTAAGACCCGCCGCCTTGGTTACCAACACGTTCTACAAGGCAGACTTTATTGAACATGTTGCCACAGCTGTAGTTTGAACCTAAAACAGAACATTCTGATAGTTCACCAGAGAAGCTGCCGTTAATTGGACTAGGGCCAAAACTTGTTCCTTGAGGTACGAGACGTGAATGGGGAACAATGCCGTCATCGAAATACGACTGACCATTGATTGTGATGTCAGCCAAACGACCTTCGCCAACAGAAACCGTCGATAGAATGGCTTCACCTGGACCTGAGATTTCAACTTGGTTGGTAAATTGTGAGAACTCAGCATGTTGTTTATTTCTGTCTACAGCGCCTACAGACATTACTGCATCGTAAGATGCTGGATAACTGTGATCGCTATTTCCATCATTACCTGCCGCTGCGATTAATAACACTCCGTTGTTTGCATGAGCCTGAAGTGCATTTCGTTCAGTGTTATTTGAGCCTGCTCCACCTAAGCTCATATTAACAACATTGGCTCCTGCATCAACACAGCGGTCAATAGCGCTGACCAAATCAGAAGAATAACCCCAACCACTAGAGTTAAATACTTTGATAACGTGAACATTGGCATTTTGATTTGGCATAACACCAACAACACCTTCATTGTTGTTGATGGCTGCTATAGTGCCTGCTACGTGTGTGCCGTGGGCATTATTTGAACCTGGGTCGTACCAATTACCAGTACCAGAGTTATTGGTTCCAGTAACTTGGTTGCCACTCAAGTCATTGTGATCAATGTCGTACCCAGAATCGATGATACAAACAGTACGGTTTCCAGTTTGAGAATCGTCTAAAGATGTTGCACCAACATAAGTTTGACCCCATGGTGTTGTTTCGGAAAGCAGACGGCGTGGACTATCTTCTTCAACAAGCTCTACGTCAACTCGGCTTCTTAATTTAAGTAACGCAGAGTCATTTAATTCTGCTGTATAACTTCTAGAACGACCAATTTGCTTCATTTGGCGAGCCTGAACACTGCTCATTGCTTTCATATGATTGGAGCGCTCAAATGATCTTGGGGACGCTGAAACTGAATTTGTTACGAATGAGTCGTTGGCTAGAAAAGAAGCCGATTCCGCATTGCGAAACTTAATGATGTATCGCTTTGGCAGCGGTGATTTTTGGCTAAACCCGTTATTTAATGGATTTACAGAATTTGCATTTGCAACTGTAGCGACTGCCATCGCTATAGCTGATAACCCCAATGCAACATTTTGCCTCGTTTTATTTTTCATGCGTGATTTCCCTATTATTTGGAATTCTCAATCTGTACTGAAGTGTTTTGCTTTCTCACTTCTGTGGTTATTTAGCAGCTTATAATTAGAATTGTTGTAAATTGATTTTGCTGCCGGCTTAAAAAAATAGAATGATAAACCTAAAATGTAAACAAAATGTAAAATTAGGTTTTTCTTAATTAGAAGCAGTTAAATCAGCAAAAAAACAAAAAGAGGAAAATGAAAAAAATGATGAGAAAACATAGGCTTTAACTGGGTTGTAGAGGTAGCCAGTAAAATAATTTATTGATTTCTTTTTGATTGTATATTTAATGCAATCATCAGGCTTGGTGGAATTAGTCTATTTAAAACAGATGGATGGGGATTTATGTTAAGTTTATATAACAAAAAGTAATTAATTATAACAGTTGTGGTTTATTTAGATGAGTAAACTGTAAATTTGAGGTTATGATGTTATTTTCTGTCGGTTTAGTGTCGTTAGTCAAAATATTGATTCATTAAATGATTGTAGTTACACACTAAAAATTAAGCGGCTCTCAACCTATTTTGGGTAAGAGCCATCCAATGGTTAGATACTTTGTTCCATATTTTTATCTTTAATCCAACCGTCAACAAGTCTTTCGAGGATAGACAGTGGAACAGGGCCATTCTTCAAAACAACATCATGAAATTCTGCAAGATCGAATTTATCGCCGAGTTGAGACTTGGCTTTTTCACGTAGTTCAAGGATTTTCATCATGCCAATTTTGTATGAGGTCGCTTGTCCGGGCATTACAATGTAGCGCTCAATTTCAGAAACAACATCACTTTGCGTCATACCTGTATTCGCTTTCATGTATTTAATTGCTTGTTCACGAGTCCAGCGTTTATGGTGGATACCTGTATCAACAACTAAGCGCACAGCTCTAAAGAGCTCAGCCTGTAAACGACCAATGTTATCCTCTGGTTTTTTCTGAAACCCTAACTCCCACGCTAACTGCTCGGCATACAATGCCCAGCCTTCGCTATAAGCGGTAAAACCGCCCATTTTTCTAATAAACGGTAACCCTTCGAGTTCTTGAGCGATTGCAATTTGGAAGTGGTGACCAGGTACACCCTCATGATAAGCCAGTGTTCTCATGCTATAAGTTGGTGTAGCTTTAATGTCGTAAAGGTTTGCAAAAAAACGTCCAGGTCGGCTGCCGTCTAGTGATGGTCCTTGATAATATGCACCAGGAGACGTTTTCTCTTTAAACTCAGGAATCCGAACGACTTCCATACCGGCTTTTGGTCGAATATTAAATGCATCATCAAGGTTCGCATTAATTTCGTCTAGAATCGTCTGGTAGTCAGCAAGGATTTGTTGGCGACCCTCATCAGTATCAGGGTAATAATATTTTTCATTGTCGGCCAAAACCTCAATCGCTTGGGTAAAGTTATCAGCATTGATATTGAGCTTTGTTAGCTCGCTAAGAATTTGACCTTGAATACGGTCGACTTCAGTTAAACCTAGACGATGGATATGTTCAGCTGAATAATCTGTTGTGGTAAAAAACTGCAGTGCTTTCTTATAAGCTTTATCGCCGTTCGGTAAATTCCAAAAGCCGTGATCGTTGCCTGTTTTAGGCTCTAGCTGTTCAAAATAGGTGATTAGCTGGTTGTAGGCCGGATGAATACTCTGTTTGATTGCTTGATGTGTCTGCTTCAGTACTCTTTGTTTTTCTTGATCTTCGATGTCACTGATCTTTTCGAGCTTTTCTTCTAAAGAGGCATAAAGAATATTCTCTTTGATAGGCTTATCGACAAAGTTTTGCATTTCTTCTAAAACACGTTCAACAACGAACTTTGGAGGTAAAATTCCTTTGTCCTCTCGGATTTTTAACCCTTCGATATTTTGAGAAAACTTGACAGGTAACTTATTCAAACGAGAGATATAGTTTTCTGCATCTTCGATGCTGTTAACTTGATGTTGAGCTTGCATGAAGCTTGGGAAACCGTTTTGCAGACCGAAGAGTTGATTTACTGGATAATTATGATGACGGTATTCATATGAAGAATTCACAAAATCTAGAAGATAAAGTGAGATCTCTTTACTCAATTTATCTGATTCATTGAGATCGTTATTATCATAATTGTTGAGCAATGTTTGAATGCGGTTCGCAGTAACAAACATTTTTTCTAGCTGTTGAGGTCTGTCGTCATCAAGTTCTGCGTTATGATTTGTAATGCCAACTGACTCTAGAAAACCTAAAGAAGTCAGTGTTTCTGGGCTATCAAAAGCGATTTTCATCATCTCTCTGTCAAGCAGAGAGCGCATCATGAATGGTTTATCTGCGTACCATTCATGAGCAGCAAAGCTGCCACCCAGTGCAATTGTTACTGCAACTGCAATACCGGTACCTTTTAGAATTTTTTTAATCATTGTTATCTCCAATCATGTTAAGTAAAAGTTAACACTTGTTGGTTTGGAGAATCAATATTGAAAAAGTAACAGATAATTACAGCGGTACGTTATGACCAACTAGCTAAAAACGTGGTTAGCAGCTTTAAATAATTGATAGTGTCGATTTACTAACTCAGGTCGATTTCTACTGTAGCCGCCACCTATAACGGCAGCAACTGGGATATCATTGTGTTTTGCTATTGAAAAAATATTTGTATCGCGTTGATAAATGCCATCATCACAGATATTTAAATATCCAAGATCGTCATCTTTATGGACATCAACACCAGCGTCGTAAATAATGAGGTCAGGCTGGTGAAGTCGAATTAGATACTCAAAGGTTTGAGAAACTGTTTCTAAATAGGGGAGGTTAGGCGTCTCTTTTTCAAGTTCAATATCGTAGTCAGAGTGCATTTTTCGAGCTGGGAAGTTCTTACCACAATGCAGAGAACAGGTAACAATACCTTCATGGTTTTGACCTAATGATGCCGTACCGTCACCTTGATGAACATCGCAATCAAAAATGAGAACGGTTGCCAAACCATATTTTTTTTGCATCTCCGTAGCGGCAAAGATTAAATCGTTGAATAAACAAAACCCGCTACCGAAGTCGTAGTGAGAGTGGTGATAACCGCCACTCAAATGTAATGCACAACCGTGCTCAAGAGCAAGTGATGCCGTTAGTCGAGTACCTGCAATAGAATGTAGTGTTCGCCTAATTAATCCTTTCGACCATGGAAAACCAATATGCCTCATCATTTTTGAATCGAGCGTGCCATTAATAAGTTCTTTAACATAATTTGGATCGTGAATGGCAAATAACTCTTCAGAGCAAATGGGGTCTGGAAAATGAAACTGCTCAGCTTTGGCGAATTTGCTTTCGAGCAGGTATTCATAAAGATCTTGATACTTGGTTGTTGGAAAACGATGATTGGGGGGTAACGCAAGCTCTGAATAACTTGCGTGATAGACATATGGGATCATTTTTTATTTTGTGTTTGCAGCCAGATTAAAAAATTTTGCCTTGATTCGGTATCGGCTTTGTTCCACCAATATTTCAGCATTGCTTCATTATCAACCGTTGTTTCGTCTTGTGCTGCGTTTGCTGCTGTATCCTCATTTGTAATCGCTTGAGTTGAAGCTTGAACTTTATGAACCGTTGTTTGTTGTACAGCATAGGCTTTAACGTCTTTACGGGCTTCGCCACCTAACATTTCACCAAGGAGAGAACCTTCATTAAATTGGGTGTTTTTGACTGAGTAAACCACTTTGCCATTATCGACTCTGCGAATCGTAATTTTTGGATTTTTGGCGTATTTGTCTGGGTCATCATTAAATTGAGAGCCTAAACCCGCCAGTTGATATTGGTTTAATCCATCCACAAAAATTGAAACAATAAAAGGGTGAGATTTGATATAGCCATGACTGCCTGTGATGTCATCTTCATAGAGGTCGTTAAAGCGCATGGCAACTTTATGTTCACCTTTAGCAAGCTTGATAGAAGATTTACGATTGAGTAATGAAGAATTTATTGGGTAACCATCAACAGCTAAAAATTCAAATTCACTTGGAATAGATAGCTGGCTGGCAAAGGCATTAGCTGTAAGTGAAAGTAACAGTAGTGATGAAACTGAAATCCATTTTCTCATACTCATTCTCATTAAAAGTCTTTTTTGTAATTTGGTCGCTCAAATAGTTGTATTCTATCTTCAATATAAGAGATAGCTTGCCTGCATTTGCCTAGTCGTTTGTGCATATCAAGAATCTCATGTTGTAACTTGAGTTTATCTCGAGCTAAACAGTTATCCAATTTCTGATTAGATTCTTGGATTTTTTCTTCAATTCTACTTGCCCAGTTCAAATGTTTATTCAGCTCAGCATAAAGCTGGTGACTGTTCTGCATTACATTACTGGCTATCCACTCAAAACCCGAGTCATTATGCTTTTTTTGCTGTCGTTTCAAATAACTGCTTCGGGCAGTAGAGCGTTTATGCCTTTCTGATTTTAAATCAATAGCTGTAGTGTTGAGAGCACGTTTAACGGCAGAGAATTGGTCTTGAATATGAAGGCAACTTGTTTCAATTGCGTCTTTATTTATACCCGCTTGTAAGCGTTTATCGAGCATATTGATGCTGTGTTTTATCTGATGAACACAAGCAATAAGCTTACCCCCATTTTGATGGAATAAACCAGAGTTGAAGCGGCCATTATTTTGCAACAACTTTTGTTCATTTTGTGCAAGATTGCTGTCGTGCTTCAGTACCTCTTGCTCAAGTCTACCTAGCTGTTCACGAAGTTTTATGATCAACTGCTGTTGATTGATACTCATTATAGCCAAGCGCTCCATGCTAAATGCAGTGACATAAACAATACCACAGTAATAAAAATAGGTTTAATAAATGGAGAGCCGAAACGAATCGCCACTCTTGCACCGATAAATGACCCAATCATCATAAACAAGCCCAGTACAATGCCGACAAGATAGTTCACTTCATCTAAAGCAATAAAGACCATTAATGCGGTTAAGTTACTGACCAGAGTCATGGACCTTGCTAAACCGCAGCTATTAAGAAGTGGAAGCCCATAAAATTTAGACGTTGATATTGTCCAAAATGCCCCGGCGCCAGGACCTGCAAAACCGTCATAGCCCCCTAAAGCAAGACCCATTAGCCATTGATGTAGCTTGTTTGGGCTTTTTTTAATCATTTTAGAATTTTGGGAACCTATCGCATTAGGGTTGATAAGAGAATAAACAGCAACAGCAATAATAATGATGGGGAGGATCTTTATTAACCATTCATTATCAATGGCTAGGACTAATGCACTACCTAACACCCCACCGACAAAGCTTGCAATTGCGGTGTGGTACCATAGTTTTGGGCTAAACAACTCTTGTTTGAAATAGGTCAATGATGAAGTAAATGAGCTGAAGCAAGCCGCAACTTTATTGGTACCCAAGGTTAAGTGAGGTGGAAGCCCTAAAGAAAGCAATGCTGGAATAGACAATAGCCCACCTCCGCCAACTACGGCGTCAATGAAGCCTGCACTGATCCCAACCAGCGCAAGCATAAACCAATGTCCGACTTCTAACATCATAAATAAATTACTCTACTACTCTACGAAATGGAGGTAAGGCATCCAATAGCGATTTTCCATACCTTTTAGTGATTAATCTTCTATCTAAAATGGTCACTCTGCCATAATCTTGTTCTTTTCTGAGAAGACGTCCGCAACTCTGAATTAATTTGCGTGATGCATCCGGAACAGTTAACTGTATAAAAGGATTGCCCCCTTTCAATTTAATGTATTCGGCATGTGCCTGTTCAACTGGTGAAGTAGGGACCGCAAAAGGCAGTTTTGTGACGATAAGATTCGTTAAATAGTCACCAGGTAAATCTAAACCTTCTGAGAAACTGCCGGTTCCAAAAATGATACTTGGTAGGTTATCATCGCAGAGTTGGTAGTGCTGTTTGAGCAGTTCTTGTCTTGGTTTTGTGCCTTGAACCAGCAAAGGTATTTTTAATTTACCTTCGATTAGTTCGATAACCTTGTCCATTTGCCAATAAGAGGCAAATAGAACCAGTGTCGCCATTTCACCTTCTACTAATTTAAGAATTTGCTCTGCTAATTCCTCTGTGTAGTCGTCCGCAGTAGGTTCAGTACGCATTTGAGGTAAAAACAATGTGGCATTGTTTTCATAATCAAATGGTGATTGTAATGCTAGGTAACGACTGCCATCGTTAAGTGATAGACCGACCTGATGACAAAAATGTTCAAATTTATTTAAAGCGCGTAATGTTGCACTACATAAAACGACACCTGCGGCTTTTTTCCAAAGCATTGTTTCTAGCATAAAGCCAACTTCGATAGGCGAGGCTTGGAACAAGTAATCTGATTTTTTTCCAGAAATTAATTCAGCCCAACGAGCAGAGGGAGCACCCTTCGGACTGTCCTCTTTAGCTATGGCTTTCCAAAGCTTGGCAACCGACTCAAGGCGTTGCAACATAAAACCAGCTTCAGTGAGGAGTTGTTCTGCCAGGTGCTTAGGAATTTCCCCGTCTTTAATCGACTCACTTAAAATAGACTGAATTTTATTAAATTGTTTTAGAGCTTGATTTGACTCTGTTGCTAAATTTTCAGCAGGAATTTTAAGCGTTTCTGGTATTTGTCCATGCTCAAAGCGCCAGCGAGACTCGGGATTATTGAAAAACTTAAGTTGCGCATCACAAAAGTGGCCCACTTGGTTGAGCACTCTGACCATATCTGCAATATGATCTTGTAAATTCTGAGATGGCGAGATTACTTGGTCACTGCTAATTTGGCTCTGCAGTTTAGCCACCGTTTTATTAAATTTTTCTAGCCAGTCTACGGTGCTACGAATCGTTGATTGAGCACTTGAAAAATCTCTTGCAACATTAGGAAGGTGATGTGCTTCATCAATGACATAAAATACATCTTCAGGATCAGGCAGAATTACACCACCGCCCAGCTCTAAGTCGGCAAATAGCAGACTGTGATTAACGATGAGAACATCCCAAGAGTCGACTTCTTCTCTAGCACTGTGAAACGGACATAATCTATGAGCGGCTAACGTTCGATGGCAGCTGTGTTTGTCAGATGAAATTTGTTGCCACATATGATCAGGTAAATCGACAGTTAATGTATCAATTTCACCATTCCACTTGCCTTCATGGTAATCACGAAGCAGCCTTTGCAATATTTCAATTTGGTGTTGATCTGGCTTGGTCTGCCACATGGCCATTTGAGTACCATTATCTTCGCCAATCAGCATTTCTAACTTAGATAAACAAACGTAGCGTTGACGGCCTTTCACCAAACCAAATTTAAAGTTGAGCTCAGATTGTGCCAAAAAGAAAGGTAAATCTTTATGGAGTAGTTGCTCCTGAAGCGCCACCGTTGCCGTAGCAATACACACTTTTTTCTTTTGTGCTAAAGCCAGTGGGATCGTGCCGAGCAAATAAGATAATGATTTACCAATACCTGTTCCAGCTTCGACCACAATAATTCGACGATCCTTATCATATTCGCCCGCGAGTGTTTTCGAGATCTCTGCCACCATATAATTCTGCTCCCTGCGAGAGACAAAATTGGGAAGTGCAGCTGCAATACCTTTATAGATAGTGCGTATTTGTGTTTTGACCTTATCTGCGAGCATGATTATGTTTGTAGCTTCCTTATAAGTGTGCTGTATATAATAACAGTTTTATATAGCTGCATGGAATGACAATTAATTATAGATAATTGAATGTTTAGAGCTTTTAGTTAGGGAATAAAGCGAATTCAGTGGAATAGAGGTTAAGTTCATTTATTCAAGTTAATGTGGCATGGCATTCCATTAAGTAAGGTTTATCACCCCAGAATTGAGTTAATTATCTAACTGGTTGTATTGCATGTATTTAAAGGGGGTTAAATGTCTTCATCATTAACGACAGTTTCAGGACAAGTATTAACACGTAGAATTAATAAGCTTCGTGGGCAGCATTTTATTGAATACTTTGTTGCTACGTCTTCAGGTCCTGTTTTAGTTCGAGTTGATGATGCAAACTGGGTATGTTTCTGTAAGACAAATGACTTTTCTAAGTTATTCAATCTTGATATCGAAAATAGTTATGTATCCAAGTCTCTTCCATTGAAAGATTTTAATGGAGATGAAGTTACTGCTATTTATACTGAGACTCGGCAGGAACAAGCCAAAGTTAAAGATATTGCTGAAAGACTGAATATTCCGCTGTATGAAACGGGAATTAAGCCTGAACACCGTTACTTATGCGAGCGTGAAATTGCCTTTGATGCTGAGTTTTTAGGCCATGATATTCACTCACCAAGTACTGGCATTAAACAATTTCGAGCTCAAAGAGTGCGCCCAATCCAAGCCTCTAAAAATTATCCTCTTAAAAGCATCTCGTTAGACTTCGAGTGCAGTCCGCAGAGTGAGCTTTATTCTGTGGGGTTGTACGCCGAAGGCTATCAAAAAGTCATTATGGTAGGTAAAGCGCAAGTCAAGTCACCTGAATACGTTGAATGGGTGCTCGATGAACGAGAGCTCATAGTAAAACTGATTTCTTGGTTTCAAGACTATGACCCTGACATTGTTATCGGTTGGGCGGTGATCACATTTGATTTAGCATTACTTTACAAACGAGCACTGGTTCATAGCTTACCTTTAACCATCGGTAGAGCGTCTTCTAAGTTGAGCTGGAAAGTTGAGGGTAAATATAGACCTGAAACATTGTCATTGCCGGGGCGAGTTGTATTGGATGGTATTGATTGGTTAAAAGCCGCTTTTTATAAATTCGAAAGCTTCTCATTAGAAAACGTCTCAAGAGAATTACTGCATGAAGGTAAGGCTATCGATGATGTTAAAGGACGAGGGACCAAAATTGCAGATATGTTTGAACATGACAAATTATCTTTAGCTCATTATAACCTAACGGATTGTAGGCTCGTTTGGGACATTTTTGAAAAAACTGATTTATGGAACTTTGCTATCGCACGAAGCCAATTGACGGGTTTAGAGTTAGGTAGGACAGCAGCTTCGGTTGCGGCGTTTAACAACTTATATTTTCCAAAATTACATAAAGCGGGTTATGTCGCACCTCAATCAGCGGTTAGCGATGGCTTAGAGTCACCCGGCGGCTACGTAATGGATTCGATTCCTGGTTTGTATAACAACGTATTGGTGCTCGATTTCAAAAGTTTGTACCCCAATATTATCCGAACTTTTTTAATTGATCCAAAGGGGTTAGTTGAAGGGTTAAAGGAGGCAGACAATTCGGTTGCTGGATTTTTAGGGGCAAAATTCAGTAGGAAGAGGCCAATATTGCCGCAGTTAATTGCAAATCTATCAGAACAACGTGAAATTGCAAAACAAGAAAAAAATGCGCCTTTATCACATGCCATCAAAATTATAATGAATTCGATGTATGGCGTGTTAGGTACACCAAGCTGTGTGTTCCATGATGCAAAGCTCGCAAGCTCTATCACTATGCGTGGTCACGAGTTGATGAAGCAGACAAAGCAATGGATTGAAGAGTTAGGTCATACAGTGATTTATGGTGATACGGATTCTACATTTGTCTGGGCTGGTGATCATGAAAATCCAGATGCATTGGGGGGAGAGCTTGCTGAGCTAATTAATAAAAAATGGAAAAATAAGCTGTTAGAAGAATATGGCCTAGAGAGTTATTTAGAGCTTGAATTTGAAACTCATTTTGATCAGTTCCATATGCCAACATTGAGAGGCTCTGAACTCGGAAGTAAAAAACGGTACGTCGGCACAAAGAAAACAAAAGAAGAAATAGAAATTGTATTTAAGGGAATGGAAAACGTTAGAAATGATTGGAGTAAACTCGCAAAACGTATTCAGTTTGAGCTTTATCAACGCCTATTTCTAGGTCAAAAGTTAGGGCGGTATTTGAGCCAACAAATCGAAATGCTTAAATCTGGAAAATTAGATAATGAACTCGTGTTTAAGAGAAAGTTAAGCCGAAATGTTGAAGAATATACGGCTAAATCCTCACCACATGTCAGAGTCGCTAATCAATTGTTTAAACATACTTCTGATACTAAATTCTTAAAGCGTGGTGCAACCATAAAGTACGTGAACACTCTACAGGGGCCGCAGTCCATTTCGTATCGAAATGCTGAAATTGACTACGACTATTATATAGAAAAACAAATTATTCCGATTGCTGAATCATTGTTTGATATAACGGGTGAAAACCTCAATTCGGCGTCGACTGGACAATTGTCAATGTTTTAAAGCATTAACTATCTTTAATTCATTTTAGCTTGTACTAACCTACTGATTTAGGTTAATTAATAGTTGGCTGGAAGTACTTTAAAACAAAAAGGAGAAATATAACGAATCAAATAAGGTGAGAAGAATGAAGCAAGCCGCAATAATCGCGACAGCCGTTATGGCCATTTTACATCCAATTTCTGCATCCGCGGTATCCCTCTTAAAAGACAAGAATAATACAATTGATGGCAAAGGCATTTTTGGCGTTGCTGTCGTTAATACCAATAATGAAACCCATTTAGTCAGTGCTGGTTCAAGAGTGCATCTTGATGCAACACACAAATTAAAAGACGATTTAACTATATTTGGTACGTTCGAGTGGGGAGTGAATATTGTTGGTGATAACCAAATTGCATTCAATAACGATAGCTTAGTAGAAAAACAGAACAGTGACTTTTTCTATAACAGAGAAAGCTATGTTGGATTCAAGAGCCCCAAGTATGGCAGTTTGGCATTCGGTAAACTATATGGAGCCTGGTTTGATGTCGTACAAGATACTGACAACGGAGCCGTATGGGATGGTAACGCCGCAGGTTCGAATACTTACTTAAGCGATGGTAATGTTAATGGTGTTGGAAGAGCTGAACAAGCGATTCAATATCGCAATCAGTTTGGCGGCCTGAGTGTTGCATTACAAATGCAAGTTATGAACGACAAGTTTTCAATGGCTGACTTAAATCCATTTCCATTCTCACATAATATGAATTCACCAGTAGAAAAGTACTCTGTTGAATATGGGAATACTTATGGTGTCGGCTTACGGTACAAGTTGAACCCATTATTTACCATAACAGCAGGGTATAACCGTGGAGAGTTTGATCTAACGAATCAAAAAGGCGCATCAATAAATAAAGTTGATGATATCTATGGGGGAGGAGTGGTATTTGGTAATTGGCTTAAACCGGGATTTTTTGCAGCAGCCAACTACAGTATTGGCCACAATCACGATGTCGATAACATTGGCAGGCTCTTACCGGAAACTAAAGGGTTAGAATCTTCATTTTCATATCTTTTTGATAACAATTTCAGAGTCTATGTTCAATATGACGACTATAACGCTGGGCAAGAATATCAACGCGCTTACCACGGTGATAATTTTGAACGTAAAAATGTTATCACAAGTTTACAATATCAATATGATCAACAATTGTTGATTTATGTTGAGAACCGAACTGACTTAAGTGACTTCAAAGGCAAGCATGAACAAGCTATGTCTGTTTATGATGATGATGGTGTTGCAGCAGGGTTTAAATATATCTTTTAAATTAGTGGTTATAGCACAGATAATACTATTAATGACTCCTGCACAGTTAGGAGTCATCGTTACCGGAATTTACTAGCTCTATGAAAGCGCCTCCAATTCTATCAAACCAACAATTATTTCTTAAGCTCTGAAAAGCCTTTTGTGACTGAATTTTATAAACGAGAGCTTTGGATATTGTATTCATTTATCCCTGCGAATGTCGATAAATAAAACTCAAAAAACATTGTTTAGTTTAATAACCAAATATTTTGTTTGGTAATGTTGAATAAATGTTTCAAATGTGATTTTATTGCCATATTCAATGAAAACATATGTTAAATATGTGTTTTATGTTGAGATAGCAATCTAAGTATTTTCATTTAGATTGATTATAAAAAAGACATAAAATGTCCAGGGAGATAGACAATGCTTTATAAGAATTTACTAGCTAGATCAGTTAAATTCGCACTGATTGGTGGAGCAGCTACTGCTGCGCTTTCTGCACCAGTATTTGCTGCCGAAGAAGAGGGAAATGTTGAACGAGTTGAAGTCACTGGTTCACGAATTTATCGTGAAGGTGTTGAATCTCCAAGTCCTGTGACGGTAATTTCAGGAAAAGACTTAGTTAATTCAGGGGCTTTAAATATTGGAGAAGTATTGAATGAACTTCCAGCGCTAGCGACGACATATTCTCTGGCCAACTCTGGTCGATTCATCGGTACTGCAGGTTTAAATATTCTTGACCTAAGAAATATGGGCACAGACAGAACACTTGTCCTAGTTGATGGTAAGCGACATGTATCAAGTGCTGCGGGTTCAGCATCTGTTGATACAAATACAATTCCTAGTGTTTGGATTGACCGAGTCGAAATTATCACTGGTGGTGCTTCAGCTGTTTATGGTGCAGATGCTGTTACTGGTGTAGTTAACTTTATATTAAAAGACAATATTGAAGGGCTAGATGTTAGCTTTACGCGAGGTGACGCAGCTGATAACCCATATGCAAACGGTAAATATACTTTTTCTTATGGTACAAATTTTGACGAAGATAAAGGTAATATAGCTTTTGCTGTTGAATATGCAGAACAAGATCAACTATGGGCCTCTGATAGAGATATTACTAACGTATCTATCAGGAGCTTAGCAAATCCTGCACAAAATGCTGACAATAAAGATGACCCTAACTTCCCTGATAAAATTACATATGAAAATGCGGGATTATGGTCTATTACAAATGCTGGTACAGTGTACGGTGGTGCTGGAGTAGGTTATACATTTGACCCAGATGGTTCGTTCAGATCTCAAAATTTAGGAAGCCAAATCGATGGAATTTCTTGTCTTAATTGTGAGTATTTGAATTTAAGGGATTTTACAGAATTACAGCCTGAATTTGATAGAGTAAGCTTTAACCTAAAAGGACAACATGAATATGCAGAAGATCATGAAGTCTACTTTAGTGGGAAATATGTAAAAGTTGAAGCAAAAGACGAAGGACAAGCATCATTTTTCCATTTTGATGGTCGAAATTCGATAAAAAGAGATAACCCATTCGTTCATAGTACGCTCGCCGATTTTATGGATGAAAATGAGCTTTCCTCTATTAGAATCAATAGAATGAACACAGATTTTGGTGTTCGTATTGAAGAAGATGAACGTATAACAAAGCGTTTTGTTTTAGGCGCTAAGGGTTATATGAATGAAGATTGGGGTTATGATGTTTCTTATGTTTGGGGAGCAACAGATCACATTCGCACAAACTTAAATAACTTAGTTTACGAAAATTACTTTAATGCACTTGATGCAGTTCGCGATGCAAATGGAGATATCGTTTGTCGTGATGAAGATGCGCGTGCAGCAGGCTGTGTACCAATTAACATTATGGGCTATGGTGCTCCGTCTCAGGCAGCCGCCAATTATGTAAATACTACATCCGTAGGTTCTAGCCGAGTAGAACAAAATGTATTTAGTGCGTCAATTTCTAATAGTTCTTTATATGAACTTCCAGCAGGTGATATTGGATTAGCTGCTGGGGTTGAATACAGAGAGGAAAAAAGCGTAACTAAAGAACCTTCGAATGCTACTGAAGGTGCGACTTTCTTTAACTCATTAGGTGAGGATGAAGGTAGTTTTAATGTAAAAGAAGCTTTCGTGGAGATTTCTGTTCCTTTACTAGCTGATATGCCTGCTGTTGAGATGTTGAATTTAGATACCGCAGTTCGATTTGCAGATTATAGTTCTGTAGGAAATGCAACAAGTTGGAAAGTAGGGTTAGATTGGCAAGTTGGTTTCGGCCTTAAATTCCGCAGTACATATTCTGAAGCTTTGAGAGCTCCAAATATTGGTGAATTGTTTGGCGCAGAAAGTGAAACATTCTATAACATTGATGATGCCTGTAAAACTAGTGAATTAGATGATTTACAAAATGCAGAAACTCGTCGAGCGAATTGTGCTGCTTTAGGTGTACCAGTTGGATTTGATTCTGACTACGATGCAGCAAGTGTACGTGGTTTGCAAACAGGTAACTTAGAACTTAAAGAAGAAAAGAGTGAAAGTTTAACAATTGGTGCTGTTTACTCTCCTGAATTCATTGATGATGCTTCTATTACTATTGATTATTGGAAGATTGAGTTAACTGATGCAATTTCTGCAGTTGGTTCTCAAGATATTGTTGATCGCTGTGTAGATTCAGAAACTGGTATTGATAATATTTATTGTAGTCGAATCACTCGTGACTCAAGTGGTGAAATTACATTAATCCGCAATAGTGTGTTAAACCTTGCGGGTCAAGAAGCTTCTGGTATTGATTTTGAGATAGCTCATAGTTTTGACCTCATGGGTGGAGACTTTTCTGCGAATTTACTTGGTACTTATTTAATTGAAAGAAAGACGTATGCTTTCCAGGAAGATCCGTCAGACTTTACTGAAAATGCGGGTACGACAGGTGAGGCTAAATGGCAAGCAAATCTTTCTTTGGCTTATTCAAAAGACAGCTGGGTAGGAACTTGGAAAACTCGTTATATTGATCGTGTTAGTTTATACACTGAACAAGAGTTAGAGGATAACCCGAATCCAAATAACCTTCTCGAATTCCCTAGCTATTTCGTAACGGATGTCACAGCTGGCTATAACTTTGACAGCGGTGTTAGTTTCAGAGTTGGTATTGATAATTTGTTTGATAAAGATTTACCTTTTGGTACAACAGGTACAGGTGCTGGTTCAGCTTCATATGATGGAATCGGTCGCTTCTACTACGCAACTATTTCTTATTCAATGTAGTAATTACTTTCATTAAAAAAAACCAGCCGTATGGCTGGTTTTTTTTAGTTTTAAGTTCATTTATGATTGATTGATGTAAATTATATTATCAATATGTTGATAATATGTTTCATATGTGATTTTATTGCATTATTCATCACCTTTAAGTAACAAATGTTGCATTTAGGGTTGAAATAACTGCCAATAATAATGGCAGCACAACAAAAGACATAATATGTCCAGGGAGATAAAGAATGTTTAAAAATGAGAGACTAGTGAAGTCTATTCGTTTAGCTTTACTTAGCGGGGCTGCAACAGCAGCTATATCAATTCCTACTTCTTTTGCAGCGGAAAGTGAAGAAGAAGGTGTAGAGCGTATTTCAGTCACAGGTTCTCGAATTCAACGAGCTGAATTTGATTCTGCAAGTCCAATTTCAAGTTTTGATGCTTCTGATATTTCAAGAACAGGTGCTACAAGTGTTGATGAGTTTTTAAAATATATTCCGGCTACTTCTGGTTTTCAACTCGGTGCAACAACGAACAATGGTAACGATGGTGCTAAAAAAATTGACGTTCGTGGCCTTGGTTTTAATAGAACACTCGTTCTCGTTAATGGTAAAAGAACCATTGGAGATGTAAATGGTGATGGTGCTGTTGATTTAAACCAAATTCCTCTTGCGATGGTTAAGCGCATCGATGTTCTTAAAGATGGTGCTTCTACAATTTATGGTACGGATGCTATCGCTGGTGTAGTGAACATTATTCTTCAAGATGATTTTGAAGGAGTTAAGTTCAATGCTAGTTATGGCGCAGGAATGAATGAGTTTGACGCTAAACAGAAAACATTCTCAGTACTAATGGGCACTGCTAGCGAAAAAGGTAAGTTAAATGTTGCGATTGAATATAACTCCCAAGAAGAGTTAAAACAGGAGCAAAGGGCTTGGGCTCATGATGCACTTTTCTCTGGTCCAATAGAAGATGAGAATGGAAATATTGTTGGCTTCAAGGCTAACCCGAGCGGAAGCTCAAACTCAAGAACGATTAGATTAAATCGAGCTCAGCGAGATGCTATTGTAGCTGCCGGTGGCCCTGATACAGGTAACTGGATAGTAGATGCAACAACTGGAGAAGTACGTCCATTTGTTGCGGCAACAGATGTTTATAATTACGCCCCAGTTAACGCATTGATTACACCAAATGATCGTTATCAATTCGCTTTGAATGGCTCTTATGATATATCAGAGACAACAACAGTCTATATGGATGGCCTCTATACACATCGTACCTCTCATCAGCGATTGGCGCCTGACGCATCTTTCGGTAGAGGAGATGACCAGATAGTATGGGGTAATACGAATAACCCATTTAACTCTGCAGATTCCAATCCATGGGGAGTTGATTTTTCTTCAGGTAGCTTAGCTGACGCTCAAGCTAGTAGAGATGATTTGCAAGGTGTATGGATTAACCGTCGTTTTACTGAGTCAGGTGGACGATTATTTACGCAATCAGCCAACACTTACCGCATGCTGGCTGGTATAAAGGGCGAGTTGAGCGAAGGCGTTTTCTGGGATATCTCATATACTCATGCATATAATGAACAATTAGATAATACTAAAAACTATCACCGAAAAGATCGTTGGCAAACTATCGTTAATGCAGAGTCGTGTGCTGCAGACCCAGATTGTGCAGCAGTAGGTGAATTAGATCCATTTGCTGACTTTGGTGCAATTTCAGATGAGCAAATGGCGTACTTGAGTGCTAATTCAATCAAAGATTATAGTAAAGGGCAGATGCGTCATTTAATTGCGACGTTATCAGGTGACGAACTTCCAAATATGGAATTACCTGGCGGCTCTATTGGATGGGCTGTAGGTTATGAATATCGCAAAGAGAATGGTGAGTTTATTCCTGATGAGTTTGCAGCTGAAGGACTAACAACTGGCGGTGCAAGTGATCCTCAAATCGGCTCTTTTAATGTTTCTGAATTTTACGCTGAAACATACCTCCCTATCCATGATACATTCAGCATAGAAGCTGCTGTTCGTTATTCCGATTATAGGAATAATAAGGATGAGAATTACGACTCTACGAATTATAAGATTGGTTTAGATTGGCGTCCAATTGAAGAATTGAAAATTCGTGGTGGCTATTCAACAGGTTTCCGAGCTCCAAACATTTCAGAAATGAATCAAAGTGACTCAACTGGATTCCCTCAAGTTGATACTCTTTGTGAATTTGCTCAGTTAAGAAATGACTTGTCTACTAACCAGCGTGCTAATTGTGATACTGATGGTTACACGGGGGAATTAGGTTTCGCATGGCAGCCTGGTTATACAACAAAAGCTCCAGAGAAGCCTTTGGAACCTGAAGAGTCAGTAACAATTAACTTAGGTGTTGTTTACAATATTCCTACTTTTGAAAGCTTTAATGTAAGTTTAGATTACTGGAGTATTGAGATTGATAACTTGATTGGTGCTACACCTTATCAATTACTTTATAACAGTTGTATGGATTCAGAAGGATACACGGCAACTTCATGTTCAGCATTTGTAACTACTAATGGAAACCCTCTCGACGGCGGTCTTCCAGCAGATGCGACGTTTGCTTTTGGTAATGTAGGTGAACTAGATTCATCAGGGCTTGACTTTGAAGCTGACTTTTCTTCAGATGTAGATTGGGGCTTTGCCAATTCTTTCGGTGTACGTTTAAGTGGTACTTATTACATATCTCGTGAAGAGAATTGGGTAGAATTAGGCTTAAAGCGTGAGATGGTCGGTAATGCATATACATTTAATGTATATCCAGAATGGAAAGTCACTACTTCATTTAACATCTCAGGTGATGACTGGAATGCTAATTGGGATATTCGCTATATTAGTGAAACAACAGATGCTCTAAGACCTAATGAAATTAGCTATGACAATGTTGCTGATTCAGTTTTCTATCATGATATTAGTGGTAACTACTCATTTACTAATAATATTGATGTAAGTATTGGTATTAGTAATTTGTTCAATAAAGAAGCTCCCCTTTATCATAGTGGCTTTAATGCTAATACTGCACCAGGAACTTACGATACTATAGGTCGTAAATTATTCGCTAGTGTAAGTGTAAGTTTTTAATACTTAAATTAAAAAGCCAGCTATCTAGCTGGCTTTTTTTCATTAGAAAAGGAGTTAATATGGGTGTGACTAAAAGATTATCGATTTTAAGCATAGCTATGTTTCTCACTGCATGTAATTCTACGTCGAACGCTAAGAATGAACCAAGTGAGCAACAATTGTCTGTACTGAAATCGATGGGCTATAAATGTAAGAGAGAGAAGTCTGTTCATTCGAGAATTGCAAAAAAACGATGTACAACAAGTTTGCAAAGAGAAAAAGATCAAACTTCAGCTAATAAGTTGCTGAGAGAATATAAAGCTGGTGGCTCATCAGAAAACCAATAAAATTATCAATCGCTCTTTTTTGTTTGGAGCATTACTTCCCTTCAAATGCCTTGTTCAACCCAGCCACTACAACAAAAGTAGAATAGTCGAATACATATATTGACACCCGCCAACGTTTTGTGGAATCATGCCCTCGGGTCTATGCCAAAGAACGCATAGAAAAGGGAAAATAAAAACAATCACAAAAGAAAGATGTACTTACGTGATTGAAGGTTGCTTCTAGTTGAAGTAATGCTTCATTGACAGTAAGTTAACACTTTTTAATTCACTTCAAATTGGTTGGGAACTATGTCCAAGGTAAGCAATAGAACGAAAATCGCTACTGCTATGGTTGGTTTGTTTGCACTAGCAAGCAGCAACCTAGTAGCCGCTGATCCTCTTTCTGACGCTCAAAAAGCAGACGGAAAAATCTTTACTGAAGCAAAAGCTTCACAAGCAAAAGTAAATAAATATTTTGACCAAGCACAGGACATGCTAATTGAGTATGACCAAGTTGCAGGTGAGCGTGAGTCATTGAAAGCATACAATGACTACGTAGCAAAATTAGTTGCAGACCAAGAAACAACAATGCGCAGCATTCAAGCTGACATCGATGGTGTTGATACACTTCGTCAAGGTGTTGTACCGCTAATGTTTAAAATGGTTGATTCTCTAGATAACTTTATCAAGCTTGACCTTCCATTTAACATGAAAGTACGTACAGATCGTGTTAAAAATCTTAAAAACCTCCTTGATTCTGCTGAAGTTACTCTGGCTGAAAAATTCCGTCTTATTCTTGATGCGTACAGCATCGAGCGTGAATACGGTGTAAGTACTAATGCCTATGAAGCTAAACTAAACCTAGATGGAAAAGAAGTATTAGTTGATATGCTTCAGTTCGGTCGTATCGCTCTAGTAGCTGAAAGCTTAGATCAAAAGCAAGCATGGCGTTATAACAAAGAAACTAAGACGTGGGATGCGTTAGATGATGGTTATATCCGTCAAGTAACAAAAGCCATCCGTCAGGCACGTGGCCAAGCTGCACCTGATATGTTTGCTCTACCAATCCCTGCTGCGGAGGCTGCTCAATAATGAAAAAGTTAATTACATCTGCACTATTAGCAGCTACCTTTTCGCTATCAGCAGGCATGGCAATTGCTGCGGATGCACCAACTTCGGTTGATCAGCTGCTTAAGCAAGTTCAAACTGACCGTGCTGCAAAAGGCAAAGTAAATAAAAAGCGCGAAGCTGAATTCCGCGCAGAACGCGCTGATAAAACTTCACTTGTGAAGCGTGAGAAACGTGCTCTTGCAAATGAAAAGCAACGTGGTAAAGATTTAAACCAACGCTTTCTAGATAACGAGCGTAAAACTGCACAGTTAGAAGCTGACCTAATCACAGCTCAAGGTGACTTGGGTGAGATGTTTGGTGTTGTTAAAGGTGAAGCCGGTGATTTTGCTGGTAAACTTGGTTCTTCAAACATTACAGCTCAGTATCCTGGCCGCGAAAAGTTTATCGCAGAATTGGGTGCTCGTAAGCAGCTACCAAAAATCAACGAGCTAGAAAAGTTTTGGGAAGCACAGCTTTTCGAAATGGTTCAGCAAGGTAAAATTGTTAGCTTTAATGCCGACGTGACCAGCATCGATGGTAACGTTAAAAACACTAAAGTAACACGTGTTGGTCCATTTAACTTATTAGCTGACGATCAGTATGTTGTTTATAACGACTCTTTAGGTCTGATTCAGCAATTAGGTCAACAACCAGGTAGTGAGCAAGAGTCAAGTGTTAAAAACTTCTTAGGCACTACTTCTGGTTTTGCAAAATTATTTGTTGACCCTGCTCGTGGCACACTTTTGAATGTTTTCACTCAGAAAGCATCAATTGAAGACCGTATCGAAGCGGGTGGCCCAATTGGTTACATCATCATTGGTCTTCTTGTTGTTGGTGCGCTAATTTCACTATTCAAATTAGTAACACTGTATAGCACTGGCGCTAAAGTTAAGGCTCAACGTAAGAATCTTGAAAATCCAGGTAACAACCCATTAGGTCGCGTACTTAAGGCTTACCACGATAACAAGAATGCTGATGTTGAAACACTTGAGCTGAAACTTGATGAAGCAATTCTAAAAGAAACGCCGAGCTTAGAAAGTGGTATTTCAATCATCAAAGTATTCGCTGCTATCGCACCTATGATGGGTCTATTAGGTACAGTAACGGGTATGATTGCCACATTCCAAACAATTCAGTTATTTGGTACGAGTGACCCTAAACTGATGGCTGGTGGTATTTCAATGGCATTGATTACAACGGTACAAGGTTTGATTGCTGCACTACCTCTAATGCTTTTACATGCAATTGTTACTGCTAAGAGTAAATCTGTAGTTCAAATTATTGAAGAGCAGAGTGCAGGTCTTGTTGCCGAGCACGCTGAGAAGAGGGCTGACTAATGATGCTATTCCTGATGGACGTCTGGGATTCCGTCAGGGGCTTCATGGCCGCCGGAGGCGATGTCCTTTGGTTGGTTGCGGGCGTACTATTTCTAATGTGGGTGTTAATGCTTGAGCGCTACTGGTATCTAAATTGGGTATCACCAGCGAAACATAAAGCAGTAATCCAAGCTTGGGAAAAGAGAGAGGATTCTACCTCTTGGTACGCACATCGCATTCGTGAAGCTTGGGTATCCCAAGCCAAACAAGAACTACATGCGGGAATGCTTATCATCAAAACACTGGTCGCAGTATGTCCAATGATTGGTCTACTGGGTACAGTAACCGGGATGATTACAGTATTCGATGTGATGGCAGTACATGGTACGGGTAACGCTCGTATGATGGCAGCTGGTATTTCTATGGCAACCATGCCAACAATGGCAGGAATGGTTGCAGCGTTATCGGGTGTGTTCTTTAGCACACGTTTAGACGCAAAAATGAAAATCAGCATCGAGAAGCTAAAAGATAGCTTGCCACACCATTAGAGAGAGATTGAATATGGCACGTAAAAAGCATTCAAGCGTTGAGGATGAAGCGCAAATTGATATGACTCCGATGCTCGACATCGTATTTATCATGCTGATTTTCTTCATCGTGACAACATCATTTATCAAGCCTTCTGGTCTTGATTATGAAAAACCTGAAGCGAGTTCGGCTCCGAAACAACCTTCTTCTAACATCTTTATTGGTGTAAGCAAGACGGGCGTGGTTAAAATGGAAAACCGTAACGTCGATATCGAACGTGTGGCAGCAAACGTTGAGCGTATGCTGGCAGAAACACCTGATGCAGCTGTGATGATCGAGGCTGATAAAGCCGCAGAACATGGCATTGTTGTTAAGATTCTTGACAGTGTTAAGAAAGCGGGTGTTGACAAAGTGTTTGTATCAGCAGGGAAGGATTAATATATGTTCAGAGGAATAGTATCAGTCATAATTGGTGGTGCTGTTACCTTTGCCCTGTTTGTCTTCATGGCATTCTTAGTTGGTGGTGGCGCAGGCCGCCACACTGAGAAAGTGGAATCTCCACAGATTCAGATCAGCATGGAGCGTCAGGACGCATCGGTACAGGAAAAGCAAAGGGTTAAACCTAAGCCACCTACTCCGCCTGAGCAGCCACCTAAACCAGAGTTACCACCACCTGACACGTCGTCAAGCATTGACACGAGTTTAAACTTTAACCCAAATGGTGTGAATACTAGTGCATCACGTGGTGGCTTTAAACTTGGCAATATGATGACACGTGACGGTGATGTAACTCCGATTGTTCGTACAGCACTTGAATATCCGCCACAAGCGCAACGTGATGGTAAAGAAGGTTATGTAGTACTAAGCTTCTCTATTAACACATCTGGTGGTGTAGAGGACATAAAGGTTATCGAGGCGAAACCAAAGCGTATTTTTAACAAATCAGCTCGCCGTACTCTACGTAAGTGGAAGTACAAACCGCAAATTGTTGATGGTAAGCCTAAAAAGCGTACTGGTTTGAAAATTCGCTTAGACTTTACATTGAACCAAGGGAAATAACAGAAATGGCAAAATTAAATAAATTTGCAGCTGCTGTTATGCTTTCTTTTGGTGCGATGGCAGTGGCAACAACAACCGTTGCTGCTGAGAAATGTCCGATTGAAACGCGTAAAAACCAAGCAGTTGGTCAGTCAGCGGGTAAGAAGATTCAACGTTCTTATAAAGCTTATACTGAAGGTAATATTGATGAAGCCTTAGCGATACTTCTTGAAGTAGACGCTAAAAAGGATTTCGATAAAGCCTCAGTAGCTAGAATGTTGGGTAACTTTTACGCTGATAAAAATCAACTCGATAAAGCATATGTTCAATTAAAGCAAGCGGCAGATTTAGATGTCCTTGGCGGTACTGAACATGCGGATACCTTGAAACTTGTTGGTATTATTGCTGTTCAAACTGAAAAGTTTAAAGAAGGCATTAAGTACTTTAACAAATGGTTAGCTTTTAGCTGTAAAGAAGACGCTGATATTTATCGTTTATTGGCTGCTTCATATTCTCAAATTAAAGATTGGGATAATGCGCTAAAAACAGCTGATAAAGGGATTAAAGCTTCTGAAAAGCCAAATAAGAACTTTTATAACATAAAAGTTAACGCATACTACAACAAGAAACAGTTGAAGAATGCGGTAAAAGTACTGGAAACGGCTGTTCAGTTATTCCCTAGTGATCCTTCTTTTTGGAAACAGTTAGCTCAGTTTTATCTAGCAACTGAAAACTACAAGAAATCACTTCAGACTTATGATTTAGCTTATAAAGCTGGTTTTATTGAATCTAAATCTGATATCACTAAGCTTTCTCAGTTGATGTCTCAAGAAGCTCCGTATCATGCGGCTAAGCTTTTTGAGAAGCATATGAAATCTGGTGTGATTGAAAAAAATGAAGCTAATATAAAAATGTTAGCGGGTTTTTATCAAGGTGCAAAAGATTTTAGAACTGCTGCGAAGTACTTCGGTCAGGCTGCTGATATTACTAAAGATGCAAGTCTTTATATGAAGCAAGGTCAACTGTTGACTATTGTTCAGCGCTATTCAGATGCAATCAAAGCATTTAATACTGCGCTTAAATCAGGTTTAAAAGCAAAAGGCAAAGCTCACTTTGAACTTGCTAATGCTTACTTAGGTTTAAAGCAATATAAACGTGCTTATAACAATGCTAAGTTGGCCACAAGTGATAAACAAGTTGGTAAGCATGCTAAATCTTTGATTCCTTATATTAAAGAAAAAGCTAGAATCAACAACATCACTCTATAAGCTGATTTAAATAAAGCTCAGAGTTATCGAGTTACAAAAAGCCAGTCAAGTTAATGACTGGCTTTTTTTATGTGCATACAAAGCTTTTAAACATTTTTCATACCTCTCCTCAGTTTTATATTTCTAAATGTAGAATTATTTAAGTGTATTTATTTGTATATTTATTGTTTTTCAATGAGTTATTAGATAACTTAATGTCTTGTCGTGTATTTACATTTTAATTACCTAAATCTCAGGCAAAATTATAAGGATATAAGAATGCGCTTAACCTCTCTAATTGTATTAGTGTGTGTTTCCCTTAACGTTGAGGCATCGATCTCTCCCATTGTTTTGGATAATTATCCGTTGTGTTCTGATGAGCGAGCAGAAACTATCACGGTAAAAAAAGCTGTAAAAGCGACGGAAAATAGCGATGAAAACCGTGAAATTGCCAGTAAATTACAATCAGAACTCATTAAAAGTATAAAAGAAAAGGCTGCGAATTTAGGAAGTAATGCAATTGTACTAACTGATAAAAATAGTCTGCTGAGTTCTGTTCCTGTTAATGCATTGAAATCGACAAAATATGACTCTATCTTAAAGTTGAGTTATAAGGCTATGCTTTATAAAGATTGTGATTTATCTCTCGGTTTTAAAAATCAACCAACTCCTATTGCTAGTAATGGAAATAGACACATTGCAGCTTTGTCTAACTCAAAAAAACAGATATTTTCATATGAATTTATCCTAGATCAGGATAAGCAAACCCGCCCGAAGATAAAGAGCAACAGTGTCTCCATTGCTGAAGGGGTTTATGGTGTCAAATTGAATGATTCAATAGAAACACTTATCAATACTTTAGGTCTTCCTTCTATACAACTCCAGAATCAAAACTACAGTATTTTAGGTTTTGGAAGAGCACATTGGTTTTACTTTTTTGACAATAAACTTGTTAGATTCAGTACAAAAACGTCTGAACTGTCGTATGAGCTTTTGAATCAATTAGAGTTTTTACCTTTTTTCGATGACAAGCAGTGGAAAGTAAATAGCATTATCCCTTACAAAGGTGGGTATCAAGATTTCAAAAAGCACCTTAAGTCAGCTAAACGAATAAAAGATACATTTGAGTTCAGCCAATCAGAGCGTAAATTAACCGCTGAGTTTTTTGAATCTACTAACTTTCATGAGAATAAAAAAAATAAGTCTTTAGATGCAATTAGTTTATCGAATGGACATCACGACTTTACGATTTCAAGTTTGGAAGTTGGTTCAGGTCTTCATAAAATAAATGCGTTAGTGAAGAGTAATACGCATTCAGTATCAAATGTATTGAAGGCAATGAGTGAGCCAATTGCCAAAGCGTACACAGATGATCAGTCTGTTGCTTATTTATTTGATCAACACACTTTGTTGTCATTTAAGCATGGTAATTTAGCTAAGATTACTTTTTTAGATAATGCACTTCCAGATACTTCTATTTCGAAATTATATAAACCAACATGGAGTTTCGGCGAGATTAATGTATTGAAATCTTATAATGAACTTAAGCACTTATTTGATGAAACAGCCATAGAAATGGATAATCAAGTTGAATATGAAACTCAACTGTACAATGTTACGTTAATGTTTGATGAGGACAATCGTGAACTTTATAGCGCAAGTTTCGAAATTCTTTGAGTGATAAACAAGTTGGTAAGCATGCTAAATCTTTGATTCCTCATATTAAAGAGAAGGCAAGAATCAACAATATTGCTTTGTAATCTTGATTGAGCTCAAGTCATTTAAAAACCAGTCAATTTACTTGACTGGTTTTTTTATTGTCAACGATAAACAATCTTATGGGGAGTGACCGTTCAGAAGTTATTCACCGATTGAGTTAACTGATTCACGCTCACAAGCATTCTGAAACATCTGCTATATTCGTAGAACCTTTTGCAAATAGCAATGCAGTAACGACAGCTTGGTGTGTCAGCATCAACTACTTTCTTCAAGACTCGGTAACTGTAAACTGGCTGAAAGCTTCGGAAGCAGCTGTGCCTTTGTTATCTGAAGCTTCTTGTGCTTGACGATATTTAGCCCATTCATTTCCCCAAAATGGATATTTTTTATAAACATCATCATAGGTTGAATCTAAATTAAACTCTGACTCGTTTCTATCGAGAGCCAATTCTCTTTTAAAGTTAAAATGTTTTTGCGGAATAAGCCCCAGATAATGAATACCTACAGTTCTTAACCCCTTTGCATGACATGCTAATTGCATTGTAAGTATGTTAGTCATATTGTCATCAATGATATAAACGCAGTCATAGTCTTTATCACTGCTTTGCTATCGATATTCAATGGAGGATTCTTAACTAGAGTTTCATCTAAGTCCATTACCACCAGCGAATTTTCATTCTCAATCATTTTCCAAATTTCTGTAAATGATAAAGCACTCCTTAAATCTGGTTTGAGTGGCCTACTTTTTTGCGTCGCTTGAGCTTTGCTTGTCTTGCCATTTTTTTTCGATGATTTAGTGTAATTGCCTTGTTGAATTTGCGTCTCAAACTGCTGACGGTAATCTAATTGTGTTTCAAGTCTTAAAGGAAGATGTTTTGAATCATGAGTTTTTTGTTGAGCCTGCTCGACGTGATTAAAAAAAGTAATGGCGTATTTCTGCTCTGATTTACTAACTCTAGTAATCGTAAAAAGGTGGTTGTTTAAATCAATATCTTGAGCTCGACATGATTCATGAAATTCATCATCATTCCAATTAATGAGATGATTGTTCACATCATCCCATTTTACGATTATTTCTTTATATAATCCTGTAGATGCATACGTCATGGATTAGTAAGTTTATGAAAATACAATTTATATTCTCAAATATGCTATCAAATAACATTTCGATTCGATGAAAACTAGATGATATTTAGTTTAATTTGGCTGGACAAGTATTTATTAAGTATCAAGGCTTATTGCGCCTAGCCAGAAGGGTAAAAAACTAACTATCAACGTCTCTATTGTTCAACTTGTGGCGTATTATTAAAATAAATTAATTGCAATTAATTTAACACCTTTGTTTAATTCTGCTAGAACTGTTCTATTAAATTACTAATTGGAGTTTGTAATGGCGGTTGCACAAGGTGGGCATTCTATTGGAGGGAAAGTTGACTTTGAAACAAAAACTTTTACTTCAACCTCGAAAAGTGAGGCTACTCACAATCTTTTAGCTGAACTGGATAAAACTAATTGTGCTGTTGTGGATTTATCTGTGCAAAACCGTGCGGGAGACAAAGTAACGTTTAAAATAAATATGGTAGTAAAAGATGGAGAGTATGCTTATCAGCGTAGTCAAAAAGCAATAAAAAAAGGTCCTTTAAAGCCTGATACAGTAGTAGTTTATGATGCATTTGTTAGTTTTGCTCAAGGATATAAAAAAAGTTCATCAGGAGTTGAACCTACCAAAGCTAGACAGCCTAAAGATAGCTCAACTTTACAAGCATCAAAAGTCAAAAACAGCCCTCTTCAAGTCGAGCAAAAACTTCCCGATAAAACAGCTAAAGCTGCAACTCCAAATTATGCAATATCCTTGAAAAATCTACAGTGCCGATGTGATGTTTTTAAAGATATGGCAATAACAGAATACAAAGAGTTTGTTAAACAATATAAAACCAGTTTTAATCCAGAGTCAATAGAAACACTTTCAGACAATGACTTACAACAACTTGCTATTAGACGTTATGAATTTAAAACAAGCCAAAGAGTAATTAACTCAAAAGCTTCATTACAACCTCCTATAACATCATCTAGAGAAACTCAATTAAAACCAACCACAAAACCTGAAGAGCCGAATTGGCTTGATATGTTCAAGCATGCTCAAGGGTTATCATCAGCAATTCGTACCTACGAATTAGTTGATTTTAAAAACGCTTTACAGGATCAGCCTGAGTGGGTGTCAACGCTATCCAGTAAGTATCAATGTCAGTCTATAATGCCTGAAGTTACTGAGCGAGTAAAAGGACATGCAGCAGTAAGGGTATCAAAAGCTGGTACGGCAGATTATAAAAGTATTCATCAACATGCAATGGTATTGTATGGCTCTGATTTCAAAGAATGTAGTCTTGATTGTTTTGAAACTGTTTTAAAGAGCCGGCCAGATTGGTGTCAAAAATTTATACTCCAGAGAGGGGCGTTAAATATTAAACAAGAGGTTATTGAGGCAGTGCAAGTTGGAAAACAAAAAAGCAGACTGCCTCAAGCTTATTCGTAGCGAAATTAAAACTCAGGCTTCCATCTTTGCAGCGCCAAAGGAATCAATGTACCTTGAGACTGCAATAAATTGATTCTCGCTTGATAGGCTGCACCAACCATTATATGACGGGCCAAATCTGTCGCTTCACGTTTTGTATAATCATCTAAATATGAACCTTTTACCCAAGCGTTAAATGCGCCAAGTGCAGGGCCAGCCCATATTTGATAATCCATTTCACGGCCGGTTTCACCGATATTAGACCAGCGGCTTGAAAGCCCTAAATACCAGCGGAAAATGAGTGCCATCTTACGTTTAGGATTATCTAATGCACGCTCAATTTGTTTTGGGTCGCGCTCATTAAAATGTTCAATAGTACCTTGCCAAATATCTTCCAGCGATGAACGGAATACTTGCTGTTCAAGCTTTTGTTTTTCGTCTGCAGGAATGACTTCAATTGAATCATAACGAGTATAAATTTCATAAAGCTTATTAGCACGCATGGGGAATAAAGTACCACGTTTTACCACTTGCAGTTTTACGCCCATTTCAAACATGTCAGCCGCTGGTGCCATTGCAACGTCAGCCATTTGAGTAGTAGAAAGCAGTTTACGAGTATGCTCGCTTGCACCCGCTTCAATACAAGCTTGGTTGATGGAGCCTGTAACTATAAAGGCAGCGCCCATATTAAATGCTGCGAGTGCCGCATCAGGTGTACCAATGCCGCCGCCAGCACCAACACGAAGTGGTGTAGGGTAGTTATATTTAACCTGCATTTCATCTTTGAGTGCAAGCAAAGTTGGCAATAGCGTCACCAATGGGCGATTGTCAGTGTGACCGCCAGAGTCCGCTTCTGCGGTAATGTCATCCGCCATTGGCACTTCAAGCGCCAGTTGCATTTGTTCTGTTGAAATTAGGCCTTCGTCTACCAATTTTTGCAGAATTTTTTCAGGCGCAGGTGCCATAAATTTACTAGCCACTTCTGTACGGCTTACTTTGGCAATCACTTTATTAGCGATATGAATATTACCTTGCTGATCTTGGCTTAAACCAGCTGCACGATAATAAACGATTTGTGGCGTCAACTTTAGAAATGCTGAGGCTTCGACCGTTCGCACTTTATGTTTCACATACAGCTCAACACTTCCCCATTCAAGTGCAGGCTCACTTGGGCTATGGATTAAGTTAAAAGCATAAGGACCGTTTGGTAAGGCTTGTTGAATGCGCTTAATTGCTGATTCAACACGACTTGGAATTAATCCAGCTGCGCCAAATGAACATAAGATGCCAGCTTGACCTAAGGCTATTACCAGTTCTTCCGAGGCAATGCCGTTTGCCATTGCGCCAGCATAATAAGCGTATTTGACACCATGCACTCGGCGGAAGTTACTGTCACCTAAACTTTCAGTGCCTAACGCAGGTGCAAAAGCACTGACAGGGTATTGATTGTCGAGCACTTGGTATGAAGGGATCACAATATTGGCTTGATGCGATACACCTAAACCTTTTTCGCTGTGATTGACCAAGTAACAAGGCTGGTTTAAATCCTTTAATGCTTTGGCGAGTTCAGTTGTAGCAAACTGAAGCTCGGATTCATCAATTTGCCAAGGCCATGGACTGAGTTTGTTATTATTGTCGAGTTGTAATGTCATTATTGTTCCTTTATTTCTCAGTCTCTTCAATACAAATGGCGATATCTGTAATTTCATAAATTCGCAAGCCATCTTTACTTATATTCGCATCACCAACAATGATAAGTTTATCAGCTTGGCGCGTGATATCGGTAATATGAACATCGAGCGACATTTGTTTATTGTGCGGTGTAATTTGGCCGCGATATTTCCATTTTACTTCAGACAAGATTTGCCCAAATTTAGGGTTGATAAAGTCTTTACCTAAATCCATTTCAATGGCGTAGGTTTGCATCAATTCAATAATCGCTTCAACGCCCAATGAGCCAGGCATTACCGGATCTTGATGGAAGTGGAACTGGAAGAACCAATCGCTCGCATCAATCGTGCGCTCTGCATACAGATAACCTTTATCAGCTTTACCGCCTTTCTCAACAATTTCTACTTTGTCGATAAAATTAAGCTGCTCGCCAGCCAAACGGTAATGTGGCTGGTCTTGTGGCGCAATGAAGCTTCGATTTTGAGTATCTAACAGGTTGATAACTCTGTCAGCTGCAATGCCATTTTCGACATGCCATGCTTGCTGAGCTTTACCATTATCTAAACCGAGTTGGTGGATTAACGCTTGCTCTTTAAAATATCCAAATACTGCGCTGCCTTTAAAGAAAGACTTGCCATCTGTGCTTAGTTCGAAGGTGAAACTTTGGATAATATTACTACCTGAAATTACTGTTGATAACAGTCTTGAATCATTGGTAATGGTTTTACCTCGTAAATCGACTTCACGAAGTAAAGTACCTGAGCCGTCAAGGTTACGGAAGAACAGCTCATCCTTCGGGAATTTTAAGGTTGTGCCCATCCATGCTGAAATGAAACCATTTGGTTGCAGCGCAATTTCCATCAAAATAGAGTAAGGCATCTGGCTGGCAAAGCTGTTCTTTTTAAAATACCAAGCATCCTCAGGCACTTCATATTCAGCAATGCATGACGCTGGTTTTTTCAGATCACCACGCTTACCTTTGATGTCAATTACACGAGTTGTTAGTTGTAGATCACCGCAAGGCGTGCGTGGAGGAATTAGATTTCGATAAATATCAAAATCGCTACCAAAACATTTTTCAATGTCACCTGTAGCAAATTCAAACATGTGATATGGCGTGAATGGTAGCGTGTCTGGTGTTCGATTTGGGTAATCAGAACAAATTGGGGCTTCAATATGTTTAATCGGCACTACGCCTTTATTGGTTGGCGCTTGTGTATCGGCAATTTGAGCCATCAATGGTGCATTTGGTACGCTCCCAAAGTCGAGTGATTGCAGTGCAGACGAATTGTTATATCTTGTACAGCTCGGCTCTTCTTTGATCATTACACCTAGATTTTGGAAATCAACGACCACTTTTCCATTCAGTAAAATGTCGATATTAGCTTTGGCATACGGCTGAGGTAGCAGCCCAATTTCAGTGACTTCCATACGGTAGGTGAGGGTGCCATGCTGCGGCAGCACTTGGCCACGACAGCGTACTTTTTGCGAGGCATCTTTTAATGGTTGAAAGCGACCTTGTTTACTTTGGGTGTGCATGCCCAAGTGGAGCATAAAGAATTGCAGCAATTGACCACAGCCTTCAGCCATGAGTGAACCAGCCATTACTTGATCGTCTTTGAAGTGACAAGGGAAATACCAGTGATTTGGCGCTAATTGCTTTTCGCCTTCGACAAAGCCTAACCCCCAAGCACCACCATGTATTTCAAGCTGATTAATTTGCTCGATCATCAAAAATTTCTGTGAGGCAAAACTTAACGCAGTTTGTTCACCATGAGTGTTTTGGTGGTGATGGTGTTCTCCACCAAAACAAGTGGCAATATCACCATGGAGTAAGTGTTGGATCTGCTGATAATTAAACTGTGTCTGTGAGCAATGTAATAACGGCTCAAATTTTTGTTTATTTGAATTATTTAATGCCAGATGACGAGTTTTAATTTCATCTTCAGTTCGTATTACGCCTTTGCCGTCTGCCAATTCTTGATTTGTAAAGAAGCCAGCGCAACCACCGTCCATTTTCAAAATCATTTTATCGCCAACAAAGCACTCATAGCTGAAGAAAAACAGTAAAGTGTCGCCATTACGAGCAAAATGATTAATAGAAATATCATAGCGTAAGGTGTCACCGCCACGTGGTAAATCACCCAGGAAGGTGAGGGTGCAATCTAATAAGCGGTAGACTCGCTCACCTTGGTTTTCAAAATCAATCCCCAAATAACTGATCAACATTAAATCGCATTGACCGGATTCAACTGCAACAGCCCAAGGGATCTGACCATTCACTAAATACGGAGCATCGACAGGAATGTCGTATTCCGTAGTCATTTTGCTCGGTTTAAACTCGTTGACTGCGGCGTCTAGCTTAGTCACTCGCGATACCAGTAAGTAGTCCGAGGTTGGCAGACGTACTCGACGAGAATAGTTGTCGATAACAGCGTATTCATCGCCAAACACCTTGGCGATATCACCTTCGGCGTATTCCACTAAGTCGTGATAATTCCAGATGCACGGCTTTTGTTCAGGTATTGGAGGCGTGTAGCTTGGAATATTGCTCAGTGAATGTGGATGACTGTACTCTTGCTCGTCATACCTATGGAAATGGGTATCCAGTGCCTTTTCCTTTGATTCAGTCAAACGAGATTGTTGCTTCATCAACGTATCTGCAATTTTTAGTCCTTGCGCTCTGGTTTTCAAAAATGCAAGGTGAGCATTACGAGCTTGGGTTTGATTTTTCATAAGAGCTTGTAGGTCAGAGGCTGTGGTTTCAGGGCTGATTTCTCGCTCACTTTGTATTTGTTTTGGTGCTGTAATGGACTTCATTTTTAATGTGAGTTGTTCCATGTCAGTAAGATCGGTTTCCACAATATGTTTGATAATATCTCTGCCACCTAAGTTGACGGTCTTAATTAAATGTTTTTGGTCGCTCCAAGTAAGATCTTGTGACAAGCGAGACATGAGTTGGTCTTGTTGCTGAACGTTTTGATTCACCACAAATTCTGAAAATTGGTTTTCGGCTTCAGTGCGTATCCGTATTAAGTTTTGCGTTTGTTGTGGTAAATCCAATAAGCTGTTGAGTAATGATGTCATGCCGGATGCGGCAAACGTATGACCGAATAGCTGCTGAGCAGAATGGTGTTGCTGGTCGACGTTCATTCCGTGTTCAATGGCGTTATTGTGTTCGATGATGGATTCAGCCGTTTCATCTAAATGATCGTGCTGAGGAACAAAGCGTAAACTCGACACACTTCCGTAGCTGCTAGATTGGATATTAGAGGTTTGCAGAACTACTGCACCTGCAGCTTCACCAATGTTCCATTTATCTAAATCAGCATTTGGAACGATATTGATGTCATGGCACTGGTTATTAACAATGACTTGCTCTGCACTTCCTGTTAAATCTACGGACGCAATTACGATGGCATCGTAATGTTCTTGGCTCATCATGTTCTCTGCTACATCTAAGCAGCGAGCTACTGAGTGTTCAGCGGCTGAAATCGTAAAAGCTGGTCCGTTGAAGTCCCATAAAGATGAGATTCTACTGGCCATAATATTGCCGATGAAACTGGTGTATTGATTTAACTTGGCAGCATCTAACACGCTATCCATTGATAACGCTTCAAGTTGCAGGTATTCATCGTCTGACATTGAAATACCATGCTCAGTAAAGCTAGCCGCCAATTGAGTATGCAGGTTCACTCGACCACGGAATTGGTGTAATTCTGCTTCCGTTTCCATGGCGACTAACACGGCTACTTTACTGCCTGTTTCAAGCTTGGCATCACGAATGGCTTCATCCGCAACTTTGATCAAGAGTAATTGCTGTGCGATCAATCGGTCGTCTTCATTCGGTGGAACTTTGTAGCGTAAAAAATCAAAATCGAAATTTTCAATGTACCCACCAAGAGGCACTTGAGCTAAGCCGAAATCATTTAATAATCCGGTATGGTGCTGTAGGCCTTTCCAACGAAGCGGGGGCACATCAATGAAAGCCGACTGTTTATCTTTGATGGCCTGATGAATTTGGTTAACACTGCTAAATTTTCCGAAATGAGCACCAATACCAGTGATAGAAAACTCAATTTTTGGTTGAGTTATCGATGTATTGTTTTGCTCTCCAGCGACATAAGTTTCCAGCAGCATATGCGCATTACAGCCACCAAAACCAAACACTGAAACACCCGCATGGCGTCGGTCATTATTTACTTTTACCGGCCAATCTGTCGTTTCAGTCGGTATGTTGTTATGACTGAACAGTTGGTTTGGCGAGTGAATTGCTTCACTGAGATTAATACTGGCGGGCAGCGTTTGGGTTTCCATCGCGAAAATCATTTTCATGATCCCAGGCATACCCGCCGCAGTGAGTAAATGGCCTAAATTAGACTTAGCTGAACCGATCAACGGCGCTTTTTCACCTTGTAGCTTGTCTGTAAAAAACTGCTCCATTGAGGTGAGTTCTACTTTATCACCCAATGGTGTTCCAGTAGCGTGACACTCAATCACTTCGATATCTTTTGCTGGTGTTTGCGCAGATTCATATGCGCGTTCAAAAGCTTGTACTTGCCCTTTAGAGTTAGGGCTTAATACGAATTGACCTTTACCATCGTTTGATAGACCTATACCACTGATTACAGCGTAAATTTTATCACCGTCACGTTCAGCATCACTCAGACGTTTTAAAGCGATAACGCCGGCACCTTCGCCTGCAAATAACCCTTGGCTGTTTGCATCAAAAGGTGCTGATTGCCCGTTTTTTGGGTAAGCGTGAAAAATTGAAAACCCCATATTGATAAAGAAAGGGTCTGCACCAGATACTGCACCGGCTAGCATTAAATCCGCTTTGCCAGTATTGAGGTAGTCGCAAGCCAGCTTAACGGCATAAACCGAGCTGGCACAAGCGGCATCTAAACTGAGCTGACTGCCACCAAGGCCAAGTGCTTGATGAATAACGTGCGAAGCACTATGAGATATCGATAAGTGACTTTTGGCGTTTGAACTTCGGGTGTATACCGTTTGCTGCCCTTGAAAGTCTGTTAGCTTGAAATTGGCTTGTTCAAATTTTTGTTGTAATCCTTTTTCAACCGCTTTGTGGTATATCGGTAAGAAGGTTTCGTTGGATTTAGCGGTTGGGAAAGACAAACTGCCCATCACGATACCGCAACGAGCTAAGCTGGCATCCGCTAAATCGATGTTGGCATCCAGTAAGGCTTTTTTACTGCAATCTAACGCCCATAGAAAACTGTCATCAAGGGCATTCAATTTATTTGCTGGCAGTTGATAGCCTGAGTCGTCGAAATGGAAGTTCGAAATGTAGCCGCCCTGATCGCAATAAAAACGGTCTGATTCGCCTTGTATCCCCGAATAATCCGTAGGGTTAGCGGCCAGTTTTTCAGCCGTTAAGTGACTGCGCGCATCGGTTTTATTCAGCAAGTTTTGCCAAAACTGATTGGCATCTTTCGCTTGGGGGTAACGTGCGGAAAGTCCGACAATGGCAATTTTATTCATGGACTGAAACGCTTCCTTTTAATTCTTCGCAATGCATCAGCGGAGCTAACGAGATTGGCACTCGAAGGCTAATCAATTGTGCAATGCATTTTAATAAACTGGTGATGGTTGGCTGACCTTTACTGTTTATGGCAAGGCAGTGTATTTCAGTATCGTTTTTAGTGATTTTTTCGATGATACTGGCGGTTTGGCGATCAGCGCCAACTTCTAAGAATATATTACTTCCGTGCTGTTTCGCAGTTTCAATGGTCTGTGAAAAGTCTAGCGGTTCAGTAAAGGTTGTAGAGATGGATTTAGCGATTGCATGATTATCTCGACTGTTAATCACTTTATTTGATGATGCACTGATGAACTGAGTTTTGCTTGCTGTTGCTATTAATGGCAACGTATAAAACACAGTAAGTTGTGGTTTCACCCTTTTAGATGCAGGCGTGTGCATTGCCGTTACCATATTACTGGCAAGACCACGTTTACCAAGTTGTTGTAACAAGGCTTTGCATTGGTGTTCATCGCCCGCAATCACACTGGTTTCACCTTGGGTAATCACAAGGTAAACTTTTGGATAATCGTGAATCAGTGTTCCTATTTCAGCAGCAGATGCTCGGATCACAAAACTGTTCCAGTCAATGTGTTCATCGGCTTTGAGTTGCCACTCATCTCTGACCGCTTTAAGTTCACCAGAAATTAGTTCATTAAAAATGTCACTGGCGGCGGTTTTCTCAATTAATGTTTCAGGCTGTTTCCAAATATTTAAACTGGCCCACATGGCAGATTCACCCATGGAATAGCCAAGCGCAAAATCTGGGTTCACTTTAAATTCATTGATAAGCAGTCGAGTGAATAAGTAGCTGATACCGACACCGCTGATCGCTTGTTGGCTCAACGTTGGTTGTAAAACATCATCAGAATAGTAGCTTTTAGTCTGTAACATGGCAGCTAAATCAAGTTGTTTATCTAACTCTTGGTAGAGCGTAGGGAAGAACTCGTGCAACTCAGATAGCATATTTGAGTAAGTTGTTCCCACTCCAGGATAAACAAAAGTCAGCCCTGTTCTATTCAAGTGCTCACCCACAAAGAAGCAGCTGCCGTTAGGGGTTTGCCACTGCCAATTTTTTTGATTTCGATTATTTAATACAGCAGTGAAAAAGAGCTGAAGTTCTTGAACCAGCTGCGGTATATTTTTAGCTTGAAGAACAAGTGCAAGTTTGGCGTTTGGGTTGTACCGACTTAGGTTGCGATCATTTAAAATGACGTTGTCATTCTGCTCTTGGGATGAGGCTATTTCTATCTGGCACTGGTTTGCCTGTGCAACAACGTCATCAATTGAGTTTCCGCAAATAACAAAAAACAGTTGCTCTGAATTAAGTAACGGCTTGGCTTTTTCGCACTCAGTCCCTTGCACTAGGATCAGAGATGAATAACGACCTGATACTTCAAAGTCGAGTTGTAATACTCTTGGTTGATGTTGCGGCATAAACCAATAGTTATTTTTTCCTGATTGCGTTGTGAGAGTCCTTGAGGTCAATGCATTAATGCCATCAAGGAATCCTGAAAAGGGTACATCAGATTCGAATTTTACTACGTGCTCTGGTTTGCGTTTGGATTGCAATAAGGCTCTTGCTTGGGCTTCAACCTTCGACGTTGTTGTAGCAAACCCACACAAATAAGCATGTGGGTGCAGTTTTAATTTTGCACAAGCAATATCATCAACAAAATACAAATACTGTTGCTCATACTGAACCTTTATTGCTGATGTTGCGGTTACTTCAATAACTTGCTTAAACACGTTGTCGATGCCTATACCATTGGCGTTTAGACAAGTTTGGCATTGCAGTTTTGATTCAATATCATCTAACCGGTTACGGTCATTTCTATCAACAGGAATGACCGCAATTCTTAAACGTTGATTTTCACCGAGTTGTATTGGCTTCAACACTAGCTAACAGCTCCGCTCGTTTCTACATCAGCAAAAGGTTCGAAAACGAGTGTAGGGCTAAGACTGACTTTGGTTTGCTTCATGTAACAGCTTAAATCACCGTTTTGATGATATAACGCCACATCAGCAATAATGCCTGTTTTACTGTTTTGAACAATATTCAAAACCAGTCTGCCTACTTGATCATTTTTCAACGCTGAAACACAAACAAACTCTCCAATACTGACAGGCAAGCTGGCTTGATTATGCTGTAGTTTTGCCCATACCAACATAGCTTGTAATAAAGCGTCTGAAGCAACGGCATTGTATTTATCATTCGCAGAAAATGCTCCCCAATCACTTACCGACAATTGGGGTAATTGAATATCGGCGATTAACCCTGAACCATCAAAATGAGTCACTTGCTTGATGGCTTGTAGTTTTGGGCCATGGAATAAACTGCCGTTTTGATACAGCTTAGTGCCAGAAACTTGATGCTCTGCAATCGCTTTATCTAACAAACTAAAAGTTTCACTTGCCATGACGCTGATTAAGCGAGCCTTATATTGTGGCTTGTTATCACACCAAATGGTCGCTAAATATGCTTGGTCATGTTGCTCTAGTTTCAAACTCATTAACTTCACAGATTGAGAGTCGAACGCCACGCCTTTGAGTAATTGATAATCCAATATCTTTAGCGACCGATTGGTTTGAGCCTCAGCTTGCTGTTGTAACCATTGCAGTGCGCACACTGTCGGCAACACCAGGTTGCCATTGATTTTATGGTGTTCGATTAAACCAAGTTGCTGCGGATCTAACGCTAAGTCAAATTGTGCTAGATCCGCATTAAGCTTTTTTACTTCGGTTCCTGTATCCGCTGATGAGTTGCCTTGCATATCTGATCCAATTAACAATTGGCTTGCAGATTCACTCAGTATCTTTTCAGCAAATAGTGCTGCGCCTGCGTCTAAAGGAATGACGTAAACACCACGATCAATGAACATTTTTTTCAGTGCATCATTGACCATGCCACCGTCCCAAGGTCCCCAGTCAAAACTGATGACTTTAGTTTTAGGTAACTTTTGTGAGAGTTGTAATGCAGCTTTATTAAGAATCTCATTACTCATCGCATAGTCGCTTTGTCCTTCGTTACCGTAAAAACCAGCAGCAGAAGAGAACAGAGCAATAAGCTTAAGTGAATCAAGTTGCAGTGCAGATAAAACGTGTTTCAACCCAGACACTTTTGTGCCATAAACACGAGATAATTCATCAAGGGTTTTATCTTGAATGTGCTTGTCGGCCAATACGCCTGCACCATGAATTAATCCAGTAATGGGTGCGATAGCACTCAATGTCGACAAGGTAGTTTGCACATGCTTAGCACGACTGACATCTAAAGATATGTACTCAGCACTGGCGCCAACTTGTTCAAATTGTTGCAATGCATTAGCAATTTCTAGACTGCTGTTTACCGGCTTAATCAACTCGTTGACTAATTTTGGCGTAGGCTTTTTATTCTGGGCTTGTAGCTCCGCTATCGCAGCTGCTTTTAATTCAGATCCAACTTTGCTTTTTGCCCAATCAGGAAGTTGATTGTTTTCAAGGTAATCACTGCGCCCAGCCAAAATGAAATGCGCTTTGCTCTTTACTGCAAGTGCTAATGCACACTTTAAGGTGACACCTTTTGCACCACCCGTGACCAAGACTTTATCGGTAGCGGAAATATCCGCTGCTGTAGATTGTTGTTCCGCGGTTTCAGTGGCAACCAGTGTGAATCGTTGTTCTTTTGTTATCCCAACTTCGATCACATCATGTTGAGTCGCAAACTCAGCGATAATAGCATCGGCAAAAAAGTTAGATTCGAGTTCAGGCTCAATATCAAGTGCCTTACAACTTACTTTTTGCCATTCGTGGCTTAAGGTCTTGGTTAACCCTGCTAGTGCAGCTTGGTTAAGTTCAGACTGTGATGTTAATTCAGCATTGAAATATCCAAAGCCACCATCAATGCGACTTGTCGTGACAAAGCGAGTAACTGAGTTAGAAGCTAAAACAGGTTGTAAGTGTTTCGCCCATAAAAATGCACTTTCTACATGAGTCATAGCGGACTCAGATAACTTAACAGCGGTTGCTTGTGAGTTCAAACCTTTGGGTTGCAGATGAATAAATCCTGCAATATGCCCTAATGATTGGATTTGTGTTAATGCATCTTCAATGCTTTTATCTGAAATATTTTCAAGAGTGATTTGAGTAATATCACTGTTCACTGGAGATTGTTGCTCAAGTATGTCAACGGGAGCATGAATAACTGCGACGATTAAACCTTGAGCTGTTAACTTTTCTGCAAGTAACCCTGCATTCTGTCCGTCATCATTGATGATAACGACACTGCCTTTTGGAAAGTTTAACTCTGCATTAATCGCCGCTGGCAGCTTTTTTAATGCTACCTCGCTGTGTGGTGGAAGTTCGACGTCTGTTATCACTAACTCTGCATTGGCAGCTGGTTCTACGATGACTTGAGTTGGACTTAAAGGCGACGCACTCAATTGGCTGTTCATGTAGGCCACGATTTCACCGAGCGTTCTGCATTCGGCTAAGTCCTCAGCGTTCAATTCTGGGAGTTCAGGTAATTGCTCTTGCACTGTACCTAGAATCTCGACTCGTTTGATAGAGTCAATGCCTAAGTCGGCTTCCATATCCATCGCAAAATCAAGCATTTCAGCAGGGTAGCCCGTCTTGTCGGCGACCACATTAAGCATAGTTTGTTGAACCTGGTCACTGGTCAGATTACTGGTTGATGAAAAAGCGGGTTCAACTGTAGGCTCAACAGGAGATGAATCACCAAGCTGGCTGTTCATGTAAGTGACAATTTCTCCAAGTGTGCGGCACTCAGCTAAATCTTCTGCACTCAATTCTGGCAGTTCAGGTAACTGGTCTTGAACCGTACCCAAAATTTCCACTCGTTTGATTGAGTCAATGCCTAAGTCGGCTTCCATATCCATTGCCAGGTCTAGCATTTCTGCCGGGTAGCCCGTTTTGTCGGCTACAACATCAAGCATGGTTTGCTGTACTTGATTGCTCGTTAGGCTCTTTGTTGCAGCAATAATTGGCTCAACTTGGAGGGCGATCGCTGGAGAATGATCTAACTGGCTATTCATGTAAGCGACAATTTCACCTAACGTGCGACACTCAGCTAAATCTTCTGCACTCAGTTCTGGTAATTCGGGTAGTTGGTCTTGAACGGTACCTAAGATTTCAACACGTTTAATGGAATCGATGCCAAGGTCAGCTTCCATATCCATTGCTAAGTCGAGCATCTCGGTTGGGTAGCCCGTTTTATCGGCTACTACATCAAGCATGGTTTGCTGAACTTGATCGCCAGTAACGCTACTGGATACTGTAGCTGTTGTTTCTACATGATTAGTGTTAGCCGTCGATGAACTTCCCAACTGGCTATTCATGTAGCTGACAATCTCACCTAAGGTTCGGCATTCTGCTAAATCTTCTGCGCTCAGTTCAGGTAGCTCTGGTAATTGATCTTGAACGGTACCTAAGATTTCAACACGTTTGATGGAGTCGATACCTAAATCAGCTTCCATATCCATCGTTAAATCAAGCATTTCAGTTGGATAGCCAGTTTTATCTGCAACAACGTTAAGCATGGTCTGTTGGACTTGGTCTGCATTCAAGCTTGATTCTGAAATCTTAGGCGTTTCAATAACAGGTAGGGGCTGAGCTTTTGCTACTGGGGTAGCGATGGCTGGCTTTGTGGCTGTAACTTGTGGTTGAGCTGAATGTAACGGTGTATTCGCTTGAACCGAGGGTTTAGCGACATTCATTGCGATACGTTGAGCTTGTGATGCAACGCCATTGAGCAAAGAAAGAGCGGCTTGATTTTGTTCAGCTTGCAACTGCATGAATTGTTCATGGCTTTTCAATGTTTGGCTTTGGTGCTGGTGGAACATTTCCATTGAACGCGTTAACGCTTCTGGAATTGCTAAACCTTTACTGGCCATTTCAGCTTGTTCAGCCATTAACTCGCTAAAAGTATCGCCATATTGTTTTGGAATCGATAAAAATTGTTGATGCAGTTGTGCTACTTGATCTTGAGCACTAAAGAAAGCGCCTAATGTGTCCCCTGAAGCTACAGTTTGGTTGCCTGCTTGAGGTGATGTTTGTTCAATTTGAGGTGTCTTACTTGACGTCATTGGTGATTCCACCGTTTTTTCTATTATTTTTTCGACGACTTTTTCTACTTCACGGTCGACGTATTCAATTTGGGTACTGACTTCACCAGTTTTTAGAGAAGTTTGCATTTTTTGCTGAGTAGCAGGGCTGATATAGTTATTGCCGTTAAGCTTAAAAGACATGCCAGCTGCGGTTTCAGGGTGTGAGATTTCAGCTTTATATGGGTCGATGTTGCTTAATTCAATACCCGCAACAGCCAGTTGCATTGCAGCTTGACGATATTGCTTGTCACTGTCGCCTTTTGCATTTGGGTTTAAGCTGATGACCTTGATGTCTTCACTATGCTTTGTCAGGTTGGCTTTGACGAGCTTTTGCAGAATGTCTTTAGGGCCAAACTCAACAAAAATACGTGCACCAGCAGCATACATTTCTCGTACTTGTTGGCGGAAATGCACCGACTGGAGCATGTGCTCTGTAAACTGCTTTTGAATCTGTTTATTATCTGCAGGGTAAGCATTTGCGGTAGCGTTACTAAAAACTGTACCTAATGGAGAGTTAAACTCAACGTCATTAATCGCATTTGCAAAAGGTTGCTGAGCATGAGCAACAAGTGGTGTATGGAAAGCTCCTGATACAGGCAGAGCAATGACTTTATAACCAAGCTGTTCCTTAATTACTTTACTACATTGAGCGAGAGCATTTGAGCCTCCAGCGATAACTTGCTGGATATCAGAGTTATCATTGGCGATTTTTACGCCATCAAATTGCTCGATAATAGTATGCAACTTTTCAAGTGCATCGGACTCAGCAGGTAAAATAACAGCGGCCATGTTACCTGTATCTACACCTTCGGGAGCCGATGCCATTGCCTGTCCACGAGCAAAAGCGAGTGTGGTGTAATCTTGCTTATTCAGCACTCCTGAAGCATAAAGTGCTGAGAGTTCACCAAAACTATGACCACCAAAGAGTTCAGCTTTAAATCCTGCTTTGGTCAACAAATCAAACTGAGCAACAGAGAGAGCGCCAATCGCACTTTGTGCAAATGCCGTATTCGTTAGATCAGCAAGTTGTGATTTACGTTCTTGTTCACTGAATACAGGAATTGGGAATAGTTTACTGGATAAGCTTGGCTGATTATTCTCAATAAAAACTTTATCACTTAATGCCACTTGCTGGCGAAGCTCTGGGAAGTTACAAGCCAGTGTTTTACCCATATTCACAAATTGTGAACCTTGTCCTGCAAAGAGTGCTGCAACTTTTCCTTTTGTTGCTTGCGCTTGATAACTGGTGCCCGATGGTAATTGCCATTCAGATTCGTCACTGGCGAGTCGAATCATCGCATTTACAAGCTCTTTTTCCAGTTCAGTAACCGATGAAACAACAAAACCTATTCGGTGATTATTATCAGCAAGTTTACGATGAGAATATGACTTCGCAAGGGCGTTAATATCGACACCTGTTTGCTTGATCTGTTCAAGCTGAGAAATTAATTGAGATTTTGTTGGTGCATCAATCAATAAGCTCGTGGCCACATTACGTTGACGATAAGGATATTCTTCATGTTCTTGGGTGTATTCCTCCAGTACAACGTGGAAGTTAGTGCCACCAAACCCGAAAGAACTGATGCCCGCACGACGAGGTGTATCGTCGGCTTTAGCAATCCAAGGACGAGTTTCACTATTGATGTAAAAAGGTGAGTCTTCAACACCAAGCTTTGGATTTGGATTATTTACATTGATGGTCGGTGGCAACACTTTATGATGTAAAGACAGCGCAGCTTTAATCAGACCTGCTGTTCCTGCGGTTGCTTTTGTATGACCGATTTGTGATTTTATTGAACCTAGAGCGATGTGCTGTTTTTGGTTATTGTTTTCACTGAATACGGAGTTAAGGCCATTAAATTCAGCCACATCTCCGGCGGCAGTACCTGTACCGTGAGCTTCAATAAGGCCGACAGAATCTGGTGCAAAGCCCGCGTCATCATAAGCCCGGTATAACGCTTTGGCTTGCCCTTCAGGACGCGGTGCATAAATGCTTTTAAATTTGCCGTCAGATGAAGCACCGATACCTTTGATTACTGCATAGATTTTATCGCCATCACGCTCCGCATCTTCTAAACGCTTGATAGCAATCATGCCGATGCCTTCACCTATCATCATCCCGCTTGATGAATCATCAAATGGTGTGATGTTTTCTTTGTCAGTAAATGCAGGCGTTTTGGAGAAACTCATGTACATGTATGGTGAGTTGTCGGTATCGACACCACCGGTGATCATCATGTCTGAGCGATGTTCTGTTAGCTCGGTTAATGCCATACGAATTGCGGCCAATGAACCAGCACAAGCTGCGTCTACTACGCAGTTCATTCCACCTAAGTTAAAGCGATTAGCAACACGACCTGCAGTGACATTTCCTAAAGAACCTGGAAATGAGTTTTCTTCCCAAGGCACATATTGGTCTTGCACCTTTTGGATCAGCATTTCTGAATCTTCATCGCTGATGCCGCTATTTTTGAATACCTGACGCAAGACAGGATATTGCAGACGTGCATTCATGCTTTGACTGATCTGTTGTCCGCCACCAATGCCTAAAGTAATACCAATGCGATCACGATCATAATCTTCTGACAAATTAGCATCGGCTAAGACTTCTTTAGCAACGACTAAAGACAACAATTGCGAGGTATCGGTTAACTCAAGAATATTGGGCGGTAAGCCAAACTCCATCGGGTTAAAATCGACATCAGGTAAAAAACCACCACGTTTGCAGTAAATTTTATCTGGTGTTGATTTGTTACTGTCGTAGTAATCATCCGCTCGCCAGTGGCTTTCTGGTATATCCGTAATGGCATTGATTTCATCGCTGATCAAATCCCAAAACTCATTTAAATATCGAGAATTAGCGAAGATGCTTGCCATGCCGACAATCGCAATAGGGGTATCTTTTAAGCGCTTATTCAGGCGCTTATCTTGTTGACTCATACAGATTCTCCGGAGAAAAGCTTGGTTTGGCGAACGCTCAGATTTTTTGATTGTTTTAACTGTTGCGGTTTCGCTTGTGGCTCGTTTTTATTTTCCGTTGGATTGGAGGGGATATTAGTTTGGACTCCCGGGAAACGAGCTAAAAATGTGTGGTAATTTCGCACTAATAAACGACGTAGATGAAATGGCCCTTGCTGCAATACATAACCGATATAACGATTGGCCGCTTGAGTATCATTGTCTTGATAAATATCAACATAGACCCAATCAGAGTTTGGGTCGATACCAATAAAGACTGAACTGGGTTTTTTTTGCGGGATCTCGTCAGGGATGGCGAGAGAAACTACTTGTACGACAGAACCAGGGTCATCTTTAGGTAATTCAAGAGCTTTAGCTAAGGTTTCAGTGTTTAATGCATACGCACTGACCTCAGAGCCTTGTACAACGGGTAGCTGATTAAAATAATCACCTGGGACTTTAGTTGGTGTCTCATCATCAAGTTTAGACACGCCATACCGCTTTAAACAACGAGCAAGACCTGAGCGGGACACATTAGGGTTAATGAATTCTTGGGTGACTTTTAAGAGTTTATCTAACGACAGCTCAAGTTGAGAACGAAGCCCTACAACCACATATTCTTCAGTTGGTGTGAGCGTCGTATTTAAGTGTCTAGGTGTGTGGTCACCATCGGAAATATCTTTACGGTTACGCCACTTACGAACCGTAGCGGGGCTGATGTTCAAGATTTTAGAAAGTTCAGCCACGCTCATATCCGACGTTTGAATAAAGCGCCGCATTTCAGGTGTGGTAGTCGCATTCCCATGTCTTTGACGTGTTGTCATAATGTTTTATAGGCATCCGTTGCCAGTTTATTCGTTTAATTTTGCAAAATGAACAGTAAGATTACCTCAGTCTCACTCGGGTTACAATCAGGTGGGACAAAATAGATTTTACAAAACATTTCAGCATAAGGTTATAATGCAACTTTACGGATTAACTTGGCTTTTTATTTGTATTCGTCACAACAACCACTTATTGAAGTTACGACTTATCTTTATGAAATTCAGTCGATTAATGATAAAGAGACTGCATTTAAGTTATTGTCTGAATCAGAGCAGCAAAGAGTTAAGCGTTACAAGTCTGAGAGAATGAAAAATCAGGCTTTATTTTTTCGAACAACACTCCGAGAAACCTTGTCTCGTTATTGCGATGATAACGAATTAGAACCTATTCAATCTAACCAGTGGCAGTTTGAAATTGAAAGACACGGAAAACCTCGCTTAATTCAGTCTCAATTTGATGCAACTGGGATTCAATTTAATATTAGTCACAGTGGTGATTACTTATTGATTGGTGTCTTTCATTCGAAGCTACCTTATCGTGATATTTTGTTTGGTGTGGATATTGAAAGAGAAAGGCAAAATACAGACTTAGATGCGATTTTACATCGTTATTTCTCAGAGATTGAAGTTTCAAGTTTATTAGCGTTACCTAAAGATAAGCAGCGTAAGCGGTTTTTTGATTTATGGGCGCTAAAAGAATCTTACATTAAGGCAACAGGTAAAGGCTTAGCAACAAGGCTAGATTCCTTTTCTTTTACTTTCGATGATACGAATGGCTCGATAGAATTGATTGCCGAGAATGAACATAAGAATCTTCATTGGCAGTCATTCATAAAACAGAGTGCTGGTGGTTATCGATTAAGTGTTTCTGTTGCAACAAAAGATAAACTCGCATTAGTGATTAATTTCTAACTATGTAAATTGATAAACTACTTTCTGCCTTGAGTTTCAGAAGTTTCAATATTCTGGAAAAACGAATGATGTTTTAGATAGTCAAATTACAGAATACACGTACGCCTCTTCTTCCATACACTTATCAAAAGACTTTTTAACCAAGCTTCAAACTGCAGTTACAAAACTCCGTGATACAAGTTATTCGGGCAAAACCTGACATCGAGCATCAGAGGTGACGAATCCGATTATTGCGACCACAATGGTACCAGATGGAATGAATTATGAATGGACAGACATTACATATCAGTAGATTTTGGCAGGAAACACTGGTGGCCTCATATTCTTACTGGTGATTTGTTTAGTGTTTATGGTGTTAGCAGCACAGCATGAAAGTTTGAAATCTTCAATAGCAATTATTCTTATCATTCCTATGACAATGCTATCGGCATTAACTGGCGTTTGGATTTATGGCGGCAACAATAATATCTTTACTCAGATAGGCTTAATTGTGCTGGTGGCTTTAGCAACGAAAAATGCCATATTAATTGTCGAATTCGCTAAAGAATTACAAGCCGAAGGCAAAGAAATTAAAGAGGCTATAATTACGGCTTGTAAATTGTGCTTGCGCCCTATTTTAATGACTTCATTCGCATTTATTATGGGTGTTTTACCGCTTGTGTTTTCTATTGGAGCAGGCTCTGAAATGCGAAAAGAGATGGGTGTTGCTGTATTTTCTTGCATGCTAGGAGTAACCTCCTTTGGCTTGATTCTAACTCCAGTGTTTTATTATCTGTTGATGCGTCAACACTTCGGACAGTTTTTAAACTTTCGCCGTTTATAATAAAATAACTCATTGAATTTTAAGGAATCCATGTTTTTAGATTCAAATTTTTAAGCTCAGTAAATTCAATCAGTTATAAAAAGTGTCCTAACCATTGATGCGTAAGAAGAGCAAATAAAAAAGCGGCTTATCAATTGATAAGCCGTATAATTCCAATTCGGAAATAACATAGGGAGATGATGAACAAACAATACTTAATTAATCTGTTCGTCTAAATAGACCCACGAATAAATAAATTGATTACATAAAAAAAGAACAGATGATATTGCTAAAAGTTATGAAAGAATTTTTAACCTAGATAATATACTTTTGAATAGATAAGCACTGAAAAAAAGACAAAAAAAAGCGACCTATTCTTTAGATCGCTCACTTCCAATTTGGAATATCTATGATACAAAAATATCAATAAAGGGAGAATGATGATGAACAAACAATGCCTTTAACTAAGTTAAAATAATCTGTTCATAAAGTCAGACTCTGGAGTTTTAAGATAGTTCAATAAAAAATAAAAAAAGTTTATTTTTTTTCAATTTTTTTTAGCCAAGTCGAAAACTCTGCGTCATACCTTGTTCCCCATAGCGTTACAAGCTTTTGATATTTATCGTATTCTCCTTTTCTTGTGAACTTAAGCATTTCATCAACTTGAGCGCGATGATTTTCTAACATAAATCGTGTTGCAAGATATCCCCAACGGTAAATGCGCACACTTCCACCATCATTCTCATAACTGGTATTGAATAAGTCACTCAGTTTGTATTCCCCTGACTTTGCTGTTTCAAACGCTTTGGGGTTGTTGTCACCTTTACTAATGTATTCGGCTAAACCTTCGGCCCACCAAACTAAATGTGGTTTCACAGGGGCGGGCTTTGGGCAGTATTCAGGTGCACCATGAGAATCGTGTGGCCAAGAGCAAAAATCACCATGAAGATTAAAGCGACCATCTAAATAATGGATGTATTCATGAGCTAAATTCCAAATTTGACCATTTTTTTCGTAGGCAACGAATTCTGCTTGATTGCCTTTTTTATTTGGATACCCCTCTAAATACATACCACCGTTGTCACTTGGAACATCAAAATGATCAGTTACGTATTTCACATAGGAACCTCGATCAGCATAAATATTGGCTCGCATACTGGCATTGTTATCATCTTTAACTGGAGATGAAATCGTACCAAATAGCTCGTGAAATTTAGCTTCTTGTTTCGACAGTAGTGCACAAGCTTGTGTTATTTGAGTTTGAGACAACTTTTCAGAACGAATTTGAATTGTTGAGCTGCATTTATGTTCTTGCTTTAATATTGAAGAAATTGAAGGTTGATACGCAACGGCTGAACTAGAAGTTAGAGTAAGTAATAAAAAGGGGATTTTGTTATTCATTTTATCGTCCATGAGGTTTATTTGATAAATTGTATACAATCTATCATTCGAATCTCTCATGGACAATTATTATTCTAATTTACTCAGCCAATAACTTTTCAATATCCGATTTTATGTCTTCTGGCTTGGTCGTTGGTGCATAGCGTTTGATCACTTGACCTTGCTTATTTACTAGAAACTTAGTGAAATTCCATTTAACAGACTCTGAACCCAGTAGTCCTTTAGCCGATGATTTAAGGTAGTTATACAGAGGGTGAGCGTTATCACCATTAACATCTACTTTGGCAAAAAGAGGGAAGGAGACGCCGAAATTTACTTCACAGAATTGTGAAATTTCACTTTCCGAACCAGACTCTTGACTCGCAAATTGATTGCACGGGAAGCCCAAAACACTAAACCCTGAACCTTTTAATGATTGATACAGTGATTCAAGGCCTTTGTATTGTGGTGTAAACCCGCATTTACTCGCAGTATTCACAATTAATAATACATCCTCTTGATATTGGCTTAGGGCAACATCATCGCCCGTAATAGACTTAGCTGTGAATTCGTGAACTGAAGACATAAGTTATGCTCATCCTTAATAAATTGTTTTCAGTATATCGAGTATTAATGACAGTTGTTTTATTTTTTGATCATTTTCGCGACAAACATTCCGTCGCTATTTGCTTCGTAAGGCCAAATGGTTAAATACGACTTTGCTTCTCCTGTAAAAGGATGAATAAGCTTAACCAGTTCAAACTCTGGGTTATCTGCAAGAAAGCTCTCAACAACGTGTCGGTTTTCTTTATCTAACAGTGAGCAAGTGGCGTAAACTAATGTTCCAGCTGATTTAACTGCTTGGGCGCTTTGAGTCAAAATGTGCAATTGTAGGTTTGCTGTATCTCCCACATTTTCTAACGTGTCTGTCCAACGCATATCTGGATTACGGCGCCATGTTCCAGTACAAGTACACGGTGCATCAACCAGTACACCATCGAAATAGTTTTCTTTTACAGGTAACGATTCAGCTTTCCAATACTGAGTTTTTATCAGCTTTGTATTTGCACGTTTGGCTCTCTTTGATAATTCTTCTAACGCCGAACTACGAATATCAGAAGAGATAATCTTGCCTGCCGGTTTTGACGTCGCTTCACGGCTCATTAATGATGCCAATTGTAAGCTTTTACCGCCAGCACCTGCACAAGCATCCCACCACTGTTCATCCGGCTTTGGAGAGCAGACATTGCCGATCACTTGAGAAGCAAGATCCTGAATTTCAAGTTTACCTTGTTGATAAGCTTTTACTTGAGGCAAATTAATGCTTTTAGTTCCAAGGTGTAAAGCATCGTTGAAAAACTCACTACGAGAAATGTTAATATCATCAGATTCTAGTGAACTAATCACAGTTTCAGTTTTTTCAAATTGAGCTCGTGCCCATATCGGAGGCCGAGAAAGCATGCTATCGGCGAGTTTACTTTGCTGTTCTTCACTTAACTGTATGTGTGACCAAAAGGACTCAGGTAACAATTGCGTAAGCTCGAACTTATGTTGCGGGTATAATTTTGCAATTCTGTCTAGTTTGGAGTCTTGGGTTTGTATTTCAGTCAATAACTCAACATCTGTTTCACTAAGCTCGGCCCAAGCCTGAATGATAGCTTCCCATGAATGTTGTTCTAATAGGGCTGTTGCCAGTAATAGTTTTATGGTTTCAGCATCAACAGTAGCTGGATTATGAGAACTCGAAAGGTTTTGTTTAAGCCAACCCCACCAACGAAAAAGCCCAAACAGAGTTTCACGGATAATACGGCGATCTTTAGAACCATGTTTTTTATGTTCACGAAAGTAATTAGCCAGAATCCTATCTGCAGGTTTTTGGGTCGACATCACCTCAGAAAATAAATTTAAGATAGTATTTGCATAACTCAACGCACGTTTTTGAGTTGGAGTCGAAGCAATAAGTTCTGAATTTGAATGGGTCATACCGCCACCAAGATAGTGTATCTAATCATAAAGGCGGGGATTTTAGCACATACATTAATTAGGTATGCGCTAAATAATTACGGTCTGATTTATTTAGTGACCATTTGCTGGATGCGCTTAATTTTTTCTTCATCTGATAAATTAGAAGGTTCTGGCATCATAATACCTTTTTGAACAGCTGGTCTTTCTGCGATTTTGTCTAGCCAACGTTGCAAATGGGTTAGGCCTTCAATATCAACACCACTCCAATCATAAATTCTCACCCATGGCCAAGTCGCCATATCGGCGATAGTGTACTCATCTCCAGCGAGGTACTCTGTTTGTTCAAGTTGAGTGTTCATTACTTCAAAAAGACGACGGCCTTCTTTTTGGTAGCGCTCGATGGCAGTTGGGATCTTTTCTGGAAAGTAGCGATTGAACACATTAGCTTGTCCCATCATTGGGCCCACACCACCCATTTGAAACATTAGCCACTGCATAACGCGTGAACGAGCCTTTTCATCTTTTGGTAAAAACTTACCTGTCTTTTCGGCTAGATAAACTAAGATTGCGCCAGATTCAAACACATTAAAGTCATCATTATCTTTGTCAATGATTGCTGGAATACGGCCATTTGGGTTGATGACCAGAAACTCAGGCTTTTTTTGCTCATTAGTAGAAAGATGAAGTTCATGAAGTTTGTATTCAATGCCCATCTCTTCAAGTGCAATGGAAACTTTATAGCCATTTGGTGTCGCTGCAGAATATAAATCAATCATTAGGAATCTCTTTTTGTGAATATGATAATGAGATTGTGCCTCAATAGATTAGTTTCAAGTTTAGTTTGTTTATTTGATAGTTGGATAGGTTATAAGCGATTAAAAACACTTTTTCTGTTAAACTGCCGCACTGAGTAGTCCTCCTTTCTTATAGAGATTTTATTTTGAGCCAATCCAAAACATCATCGGCATTTTCGTCACTGCCGTTAAAAAGTGAGCTAACTTCAAACCTTGAGACAATGGGGTACGAAAAGATGACGCTAATTCAAGAGCAAAGTCTACCTTTGATCTTGAAAGGAGAGGATGTTATTGGCCAAGCAAAAACAGGCTCTGGAAAAACAGCAGCATTTGGATTAGGGCTGCTTAATAAGTTAGATGTAAAACGGTTCAGAATTCAATCTCTTGTACTTTGCCCAACCAGAGAACTTGCCGACCAAGTTGCTAAAGAGATCCGAACGTTAGCACGTGGAATTCATAATATTAAAGTGCTTACACTTTGTGGTGGTGTTCCAATGGGGCCACAAATTGGTTCTTTAGAGCATGGTGCACATATTATTGTCGGAACACCTGGAAGGCTTACGGATCACTTAAGTCGTGGACGGTTAGATCTAAGTAACGTGAACCTTTTGATTCTAGATGAAGCCGATAGAATGTTGGAAATGGGCTTTCAAGATGCGTTAGATCAAATTTTGGGTGAGACGCCTCATCAACGTCAAACGCTATTATTTAGTGCGACGTTTCCAAAACAAATTAAGTCAATGACTGAGAGCATTATGTATGCTCCTAAGCGTGTTGAAGTTAAAGAGACACACGATAACTCAAGCATTGAACAGCATTTTTATTGTTTAAAAAATAATGACCAGCGCATGCAAGCGTTACGGTTGTTATTGCTAGATAAACGCCCAGAAAGTGCAGTTGTGTTTTGTAATACTAAGCGTGAAACTCAACAGGTTGCAGATGAACTTGCTAATCTAGGGTTCAGTGCTTTGGCGATACACGGTGATCTAGAACAACGTGATCGTGACCGTGTTTTGCTTCAATTTGCGAATAAAAGCTTGAATGTTTTAGTGGCGACAGATGTTGCTGCACGTGGTCTGGATATTGATGCACTCGATGCTGTATTCAACTACCATTTGCCTTTTGACTTTGAAGTTCATACACACAGGGTTGGACGTACAGGCCGTGCGGGCAGTAAAGGAAGTGCGTACACTTTCTATACTGAGAAAGGTTATATTACGGAATTGATTGGTGAGTCTATTGGCCGCCAAATTACCAGTGAAGCATTGCCTTCTGACAATATCCTTGCCGATATTCCACCGGTACCTGAGATGAAAACAATTCAAATTGACGGTGGGAAAAAACAAAAGTTACGACCTGGTGATATTCTAGGTGCATTAACAAATGGTAAAGAAATTAGTGGTGATGAAATTGGTAAAATTCAGATTTCAGACATCAGGGCTTTTGTAGCAGTTAATCGCCGAATCGCCAAAAGAGCCTTAAATAAGTTAAAAGACGGTAAAATTAAAGGCAGAAACTTTAGAGCCTGGTTGGTGTAGGTTTGATTGCTCCAGTGAAAGCTGGAGCGATTTTGGAGTAAACCATGCTTCGTTCTGTAAATGGCTTCTGGACAATTCCTTGTTCGGAATATTACTTTTTATCAACGAAAAGTCATTACTATTAATTAATGAAACTTTAATATTAACTCAAGTTTCGGAGTTCGTTTTCACTAAAAATCATGGATACTTTCCACTAGAAATGGCCTCTTGGCGTAAGGTAAACGTATCCATTTGCATAACTTGAATAAAGAAAGAAGTGACCTCCTCGTTGATTTTACCCAATATTTTTTCGCCATCTTCAGCTGGTAACGTAGCAATATTTGAGATGGCATCACTGATCAATGCCTGAAATAATCCCCATAATTTACAAGCAAAATCTAAATTCCGTAAACTGTCACTAAACAGATTTCTTGAGTCACAGATCTTGCTGTTTTCACCGTTCTGCTTGGCATGAAGAAGTAAACAAAATCTCAATCCTGTCAGGTGAATTGAAGCGATGTAAGCACTTATGTGGACTCCCCACGTGTCAACAACAAACTGTTATTAATCGATGAATAAATGCGTACTTATGTACGAGCTCAATGTTGAGTAGCGAACTCAGGCTCTCTGATATTTACTCGAACCAGTAAACAAACCTGTACTACGAGCTCAAAGCTCTTAGTGCTTAACTGTTTTTACTGGCTGATTTTCATCTTCGATTGAGCATTTTGTTGTTTAAACTCATTACTTGGCTGGGATTAATTCAGCCTTATATTCAGTTCCCTGGGTTAACATGGCAAAAGCTGTCCTTACGGTTTTACTGGCTAATGCCACTGCAGCACATTTCTTCCCGCGTCGTTCAACGAGCCCTTGTATCCATTTTTCTTTTGTAGTTCGGGCTTCTCTTTTTACGATTTGTTTTACGCAAAAGACCAGCTATCAAACCTTGAAGCTCTGAGGGTTTTATTCCCCGCCGCTTGCGGCGTAATATGATGTAATGAGCGAATTCATTCACAAGAGCCATAACGTAACTATTTTACTATATCACTTAGTTTTTCCAGCCAAATACAGAAGAGCGGTATTTGACGACACAGTCGATAAGGAAATCAAGAATATATGCCTTGATATAGAAAGTCGTTACCAAATAAAATTTTTAGAAATAGGAACAGACAAAGACCAGGTTCACTTTCTCGTTCAGTCAGTGCCGACGTATTCGGTGACAAAGCTCGTAACGATGATAAAAAGTTTAACGGCAAGAGAAGTATTCAGCCGTTGTCCATCAGTCAAGAAACAGTTGTGGGGTGGTGAACTTTGTACAGATGGATATTTAGCTAGCACAGTTGGTAAACATGGAGATGAACAAATGATTGCCAATTATGTTAAGAATCAAGGGAATGAATATAAGAAGCTCCATAATGTTCATCAGTTAGAGATGTTCTAGATTGATACCCCGCTGCTTGCGGCGGGGTAGTTCATTATCTACTTCTAACTCCCTGCTGCTTTAAGCTGGGAATATCGAACTTGTTAAGAAGTTGGAGTTTAAGTCTGAAAAATTTATGTTACCGCTGTTGTGCAAACCAGCGTGTTACAGCAGATACACCAGCAATGACCACAGATGCTCCTATAATGCCATGGTAACTAATATATCTTTGGCAGTCGGGGTTACTTCCCCATTTTTGTTGTGTATCGCAATGATTTTCATGAAAATTATTTAAAGCAATCATAGCCCCGCAAGCAACTAGACCTGAAGTGAATATAGTATATTCAAAGAAGGTTGTTAATGTATTTCGCTCTTGAGCTGCGGGTTGTTGATTAGCCAAAAGTGGCTGTGTTCTTTGTATGGCCATCGGAATCTCCTGTCTATTAATCACCTAATCAATGGAGTTGAGAAGAGGTTCTTAAAGTCGTAGCAAGGCTATGTTGGTATTAAGCAGTTAATAGTTTGAAACAAATTGTTTTCACAGCTACTTCTTTCTTGTTCAAGTGGCCGCCCCCAAGATAATAATCCGATTTTTTTGTCGTAAACCATGACATGAACCCCCAGCGTGTCGCAATTATTATCTGAACCGGGTGTAATACAACTCCTATGACTTAGCTATGTTTAAATTATCAGCAAGTGCTAGAGTAACACGGCTAGCGCATTAAATTTCCGGGCAGAGCGAGAGTCATCATCGAGTGCGGCGATCTTCTTTTTCCGGGCTAAATTAACCGTTTTATTGTATCTTGTTTCAAGTAAATGTGTTATAACTTATCGAGCTAAATTTATATTCAAGTACGCCACCATATTGACCCCCTATCCCAATAGTATTTTTTGTTTCGGCGTTTTTCAATACTGACAGGTGTCACTTTGCGCTCAAAACTTAAGCTACATTATTTGTAGCTTTTTCTGCTGTATTTTCTCTCTGGATTTGACATTACATCACCAACGGGATCGAAATTTCTGATTTCACCTGACCACCTCAAAATTAGAATATCAAACACCTTCTAGAGCAAACAATCTAACCTGATGTTTTGGTGCATAAGTTGGTTAAGAAAGTGCTTCGCACTTTAAAACATCGTGGGCTTTCCACCCACACCCGAGCAAAAAGGGGTTCTCCAGCAAATCCCTTCTTGCATCATCTCTTGCCGCCCAAACGAAGCTGAACGTTTCAGGTATGATTGAATAAATGCCTAACGCCTCAGATGGTACATCCTTGTACCTCTGAGTCTAGCCCGACATCCATGTCGGTCTCACGTCATTTTGCATTCAATCATATCTTCAACAGCTTCAATGGGAACCGTCAGCCCTTAAGCTGTATTTGAATATTTTAATGTTATCACTTGTACTGATTTTAAAACAACCAATACCCCTGGCGTTTACAACAGTTTCCCATGGCAAAGTTGTATTTCTTAGTTGTTGAAAAATAGCGTAAGCGCAGCATGGACGCTGCGCTAGATTCTGGGGTGCATGGTCGTTCTCGCACATCCATGTGCTTCACGACATTCGGGCGTCCTGCCTATCAGATGCACCATCAGAAGCGTTAGTTATTGTTTGCCATAAGAGGTATTACGTTTAACTTTGCGGGGCGGCTCTGGGGATTCAAAAGGGGAAACAGCTGGAGGCTTCCCCTTTTGGCGGTGTGGTGTGCAGCCCCACGACTTTTAAACTTCGCAGAAGTTTTGATATCTGGTTATAAAAAATGATGCTACGCATTAAAACGTCACTGGACACTCGCCTTAGCAAGTGTGACGGTAATGGTTTGAATTTAGCTTATTGAAACCTATAAAGGTTTGGGCCAAAAGTTGGTTAGAAAAATGCAATGCGGTTTAGGGGCTGATATTCCCCATCGAATCTATTTCAGATATTGCGGAGTGTAAAATATATGACTCAAAAAAGGATGCTTATTTACGAAGGACATCCATTCTTTAGTCATAGGATGAGTAAAAGATAGCTTTTGAGCATTCACTGTTCAGTGTTGTGACCAGTCTACTTAGAAGACTAAGCTTCACTGCTCACACCTTGAATAGGTAAACGCTCAAATAGCACGAAATTTAACTCTGAAAGATAAACCGTACCTAGTCCTTTTAAAAGCTATAAACGGAAATCGGGCGTTCTGTTAACTTTTTCCAGTTTACAATGTTTGTTAACCCGACAGACAATTGGTAGTTAAAACCATCATTAAATTCTTGTAATCCTCTCCATGGAGGAATGAAAAATTTATGCTCTTGCTTCATATAAATACGCCCATGATGAATGCTAGATAAATACCATTTACGGTGGTGATACTCGACACACTCAGAGGTTTCTAGTGGTGAGAACTCCTCAGAGATGCAGTAACCTGAGTTCTGTGAATCAGGATAATACTCGTTGTAATAATAGCGTTTGATAGATAACGAGTTGTCACTATTTAATTGCCATTTGAGAGGATGCAAACGTGCCTCGCTTTCATCAAGCTTGCCGGAGTCATCTCTGTCAATACCACTGACGAAATGACCAGAGCCATCTTGATTTAATTCTAGCCACCAGTAGTTTCTAGTTTTTCCAAAACGGCCGTCTAAGCTATAAATTCCAGGTATGTTTTCAGTCGACCATTCATTTGAATGATCGAGCATTTCATGTGTTTGAGTGAACTTTTGTTGATCTGATATTTTTACGTCTGTATTAACTAAAGTAGGTGTAGAGTTTTTTATAGGTTTAATTGAAACTTCGAAGTCATGCTCATTGTCCTCAGAAAGGGCAAAGCTTAATGTATTGTCGGTTGAGGTAGTGTATGGCACTTCAAGGGTTTTACTCACCAAAGTGCCATCATTCAAAAAGTTACCATATTTAACTTGTACTGATTGCTCATCGAGAAGAGTTACATCAAAGACTTGACGTGATTGAGAGTCATAATTGTTCTCTATTGAGTTTGTTCCCCATAGGCTAGAGCCTATTGGGATTGGGATTGAGTAATTGGTATTTAGTTTAAACGGGTTTTGGGGAACGTTATCCAACTGGTATAACACTGAAGCTTCTAATTGCTGTGCAATAGGTTCACTATCCGGTAAAGCGTTTGATGAGTCATATTTATTATAATTATAGTGCCGAGCAACCAATAATGAACTATATGGATTTCTTAACAGTTTTAAATGTGACTTGGAACGATGGGTAGTCCAAGTATAATAACCATCTCTTCCTGGAACAGTTCCATTGCCAACACTGTTAATTGGTCCACTCCCATCGTAAGTTATAACAAGTTCAGAAGATGTTGTTTCCCAAGAGAAAGTGTAAGCACCTGTTGCAGTTATTAATTCACCAGTATTGTCATCTTTTAATTCTAGTTTTCCACCGTCTGCATTTTCAAAGTTATTGTTTAAAAAGTATGTACCAGCAATTCTTTGGTCTTTACCAATAACAAATGTGAGTTCATTATTTGATGAATATAGTTCTTCGAGCTCATCTTGCATATACTCTTCGATGAGTAAAACAATTTCATTAGCATGATCATAATCTGAAAGAAGATCTAATGAAGTTATGTCACTGCCTGTTATTTCTAATAAAGTTTTGTCAGCAACAAGCTTGCTGAGTGTTGCAAGTGGGAGTATCGCACTAAAATCAAAATTATCAGGTAATTTGTCTAGCTCTGCTGATGTCTGAGGGTATTCATTTCCATTTTCGTTAAAAATTAATGCAGTATAGGCATTTGCGAAGTGTGAAATGTTTAAAGACGGTAGTGTTGAATTCGTCAATAATCCATCTGCTCCACCTAACTTCGTCATGGTTTTAATATCAGATACTAGTGATGTGACTTCAAATGTAGTTGATTCTTCGGCGCCAATGGCGCGCATTCGCAAAATATGTTCTGAATATACGTCATCAAGCTCAAAGCTGATTTGATATTCACCATGCTGATCAGTTTTGGTTTCAAATAGCTGTTCACCGACGAAAAAGCTGATATCTGAGGCCGTTGAATGTCCGTATACTCTGCCTGATAAGTTGAAGCTTAAGATATTCGCTGTAACATTCACCTCGACAGTTTGAGTTGTTGACTCATTGTCGTCGTCCGTTACCGTAATAGAAAAACTCAGTGTAGTGTCTTGAGATATTTCAGGTGCAATGAATATAAGGTTGCTATTTGTAACTTCGTTTAGCTCTACATCAGGCCCTGACGATTGCTCCCATAAATATGAAACGACAGTACCATCTTGATCACTTGCCTCAGCTTGGAGGTTTACTTCTTTCTTTTCTTCTATCGTGATCGGTGAGATTGAGACTAAAGGAGTAATATTATTAATCACTTTTATGTCTGCGCTTTGAGAGACCGAACCACCATTATTATCTGTAGCGGTTAAAGAAAGGATTATAATTTCATCTTCTGCTACTTCTGGGGCGAGAAATGTAGCTGAGCTTGTGGTTGCGTTGTTAAGTGTCACTGTTGGGCCTGAAATTTGTGACCATTGATAACTTACAATCGTGCCATCAACATCAGAGGCTTGTCCTGTTATAGTCAGCTCCTCTTTTTCATTAACTTCTGAATCACTGACAGTTACACTTGGTAGAATATTTGTTTTTGAAACTTCATCTGGCTTTTTGGATTTTTCACCACCACCACATCCGGTTAGGGTACATAAAATTAATGTAACAGGCAGATATAAATATACAATCTTTAAGTAGCGCATAAATCCAATCCTTTGATTTTATATTCTTATTAGTTTTAATATTTGCTTTTCAGCATCTTACAAAAAAAAGTTTTTGGGGTAAAGGAATGGTAACTACTCAACAGTTAGGCATGATAGGAAAATCATGTATTTTTTCTCACAACAAGCGTCTAACTGGCGTCTTAAAAAGAATGCTTACTTACAAAGGACATCCATTCTTTAGTCATAGGATGAGTAAATGATAGCTTTCTAGCATGCAAGCTCAAACGCTGTCGTTTGGCAATAACTGATTTGTTTGCATAAAATTCATCACCTAAAATCGGATGACCTAATGCTAACATATGGACTCTGAGCTGGTGGGTTCTCCCCGTTTCTGGTAGTAATTTTATGAGGGTATTATCGTTACGCTCTTCAAGAACTTGGTAGTGAGTTACAGCTTTTCTTCCGTCTTTCTTTGGTTTTTGCAGAGGCACTCTTTTTTCATCTTTTCCTAAACTTAAATCAATGGTGCCTGATTCCTTCATCAAATGACCTTCAATTTCTGCAATATATTCTTTTTGTGTTTCTTTATTTTGAAACTGGGTTTTTAAATTGGATTCAGCTTGCTTAGTACGAGCAAACACCATGATCCCTGATGTATCGCAATCCAAACGATGCACGAGAATGGTTTCAGGATAAAGTTCTTGTAGGCGAGTTACAGCACTATCAAAAGTGTGCTCAGCCATTCCGGGATTTGATAATAAGCCTGATGGTTTATTGATAATAATAATATCTTCATCAATATAACGAAGATCTAACCAAGGCACTGAGGGTGGAGTATAGATAAAAACTTGCATTGCATTTCCTGAAAAATTCGGCAGAGAATTCTAACCTGTTTATCCGATTTTAGAAATGCGATAACTTCGGTTTGTATATTGAAAAAAGGAAAGTAGAGCGCTTTCCTTTTTTCAATGATGATTGTTAATTATCATTAGGATTAATAAATTAAGCAGGCATCACAACAGGTCTTTGCTCAAGCTTTTCCCATGATACATTGTTTTTCCAATCAGCAATAAGTTCATACTTTTACATTAACTCAACATTAAATGTGGTCGCAAATTGAACAGGTGAGCGCTAAAGTAGCACAAAATTCAACCTCCAAAGGTCAGCGCTACCAAATTTCATTAGTCCCACAACTGGGTTGAACCCCCCGTCTTTCAGACGGGTAGCTTTTAGCTAGCAGTTGGCCTTATGATGTTTGTATGAGATACAGGCATGGTTCTCACACAAAATATAAAATTGA
>NZ_JAFEUN010000119.1 GCF_016900895.1 Parashewanella hymeniacidonis | reverse complement strand
TTAGAGTTGGATGCGGTTCAAGCATTACATGCTGTAAGAAGTCATTGGCAAGTTGAAAGTATGCATTGGATGCTCGATATGACATTTAGAGAAGATGAATCCCGTATTAGAAGAGGAAATGGTTCATTGATGTTCAATGTGCTACGTAAAATAGCATTAAACCTATTGAAACAAGATACAACAAAAACGGCGAGTTTAGCCCGAAAAAAGAAGATGGCCGCACTTGATGATGATTTTCGCTCAGCCCTGCTGGAGTCGAAAATTTAATGCGCTAGCCGTATTTTCCCTTCCTGTTTTATGAGCTTTTTAGCGGTACAAAGTTGCAGTTTCCTCCAGTTTAAATCTTCACGATTGAGCAAGTCATAAAGCACATCTTTTTTGGCAGAGGAAAAGCTTTGCAGCGATTCTCGAGCAAACATAGAAATGGTATCCGCTTTTAACCAAACCCAAAGCAGGAGTAGATAAACGACGTCAGTCGCAGCAACCCCTGTTCGTTTACTGAAGCCACAAGAAGCCAACATAGAAGCAAATCTAAGTTGTTTCCATGAGGTGCTAAATGAATTATCAATTTGTAGACCTGACTGCTGTAAAAACTTTGAAGTAAGTGATGGAAGCTGAAGTGATTTCATGTCAATATTTACTTGAGAGTTAGTGTGTTATTGTTTTTGTCTAAGCAACAAGATTATAACACATTAACGCTCGTCTTTTATTTATATATCAACCACATACAGATTTAAATGTGTCAATTTTGAACTCCGAAACTTGAGTTTTAAGTTCAATACGATTTTTAGAGTTCGCTTTCAATGATTGCTTTTATTGAGTGGCTATGAAGTTTCACGCAAATGTCTGCTTTTTTTAGCGCAATGGTTGGGTTTGGTAAACGTTCTTTTTCTCCCTTTGGACTGCTCTGTTTTAATTTTATTTCCGTAAGCTGCCCGTTGATTGCTTTTTCAATTTTAGGGATGGAAGCAATTGATGATTCAATAAGCGATTCAACCGTGCTTGCTTTACCCGGAACGACTAATTCAATGTGCTCCCAGCCTTCGAAAGGGTATGCCTTTTCACTTGGATAAGGTAATTCAACATAAGGTACTTGAGTGCCATTCAGCATCAAGGGCTCGTTTAACTCGATGATTAAAATTGGGCGACCGTTGATGAAGTTTTCAGAAATTACTTTTCCTTTTGTTTCGAAAAACGCTCTTAATTGATCAGCATGCTTTTGAGTATTAACTCGTATAGCGGCATGATCACATTCAAACTCATCTTTCTCAATCCCTAGTTCATCCATGAAGTTGTTAATTTTTGAAACAAAGTCATCCCAACTTTGAGTAAGTAAAAATTCAGTATTCATTTTATATATATGTTAAGGCCAAATTTCGATAGGAGTGCCAGGCTCAATGACTTGCCAAAGTTCATCCATTTCTTTGTTGGTGACGGCGATGCAGCCATTCGTCCAGTTGTATCTTTGGCGTTCTTTTTGACTAAGATTTGATTCAGGATCTTGGCCATGAATCATGATCAAATCTCCAGGATTTACTCCCTTTGCTTTAGCGGCGAGTATATCAGCTTCATTTGGATATGAAATATGAATTGAACGATAGAAAGCACTGTCAGGCTTTTTATAGTCCAAAATGTATCTTCCTTCAGGCGTACGCTCATCGCCTTCTTTGACTTTATGTGAATTTGGGTTCTCGCCCATCGCAATATGAAAGGTTTTAATCTTTTTTCCGTTCTTGAAGAGAGTCATTTGACGTAATGATTTCTTAACGACAACTAAATCGGCTTGTGGCATTGAAAACACTGAAATAGAAAAAAACAAAAAAAATATCGATATAAGATAGCTAAAAGAGACCATATACATTACTAGATAGACAATAAAATTAAAGTATCACTTAAATGTGTTTGTTACACAACTGAGCATTGAAAGTGATATTACATACACGTTACCCTATGTTATCGAAAATTGATTAGTTTACTTATTGTGGAACAACAAAAAAATGATTCCGGTTCGAGAGCATTCATTCGAAGCGTGATTTTTGGAACTGATACATCTTCTGGGCGACTATTTGATATAGGCTTAATCGTTTGTATCATCGCTAGTGTCTTTTTAATCTTGCTAGATACCATTGTTGAAGTGCATCAAGAGTACGGTGAGGTCATTCGAATCCTAGAATGGGGATTTACGGTTCTTTTTACTATTGAATATATTCTTAGACTTTACTCAAGTGCCAATCCTTTGCTGTACGCTCGAAGTTTTTACGGCATCGTAGACTTGTTAGCTATATTGCCAAGCTTTTTGATTTTGTTGTTTCCTGGTGCACAGTTTGCGCTGATGATCAGAGTATTTAGGTTATTTAGAGTCTTTCGGGTGCTCAAACTCTTGCGTTACTTGAGTGAGGGAAATCTGTTGTTAAAAGCGATGGTTCATTCATCTCGTAAAGTGTTTATTTTTTTCTTTTCAGTAAGTTTAATCATAATGGTTTTAGGCTCAATCATGTATGTGATTGAAGGCCCTGAAAATGGTTTTTCTTCAATCCCTAAATCGATTTACTGGACGATTGTTACCATCACGACTGTTGGGTACGGTGACATCATACCTCATACAGCCCTTGGACAAGGGGTTGCTTCTTTAACGATGTTACTGGGTTACTCCATAATTGCGATACCAACAGGCATTTTAACCGCTGAGATTTCGAATGAAATGGGGAGGCAAAGAGACTTGAGGCGTTGCAGTAATTGCTCGACATCAGGTCATGATGCTCAAGCCAACTATTGTTTTGAGTGCGGAGCCGAATTACAGCAAGAGATTTGATGGAGAGCGAAGATACTTTAATTATTGGTCATCTTTCCATGATGAAAGTTTACCATCAGATTACACTGGCGCTCGCCCCAAGATAGTGACTCAAAATCCCTGCGAGTTCAGATTGTTGTATCCAGAATTGTCAATTTGATAATCGAGTTCGATTAATTCACTTATTTGGGATAGAGTCTCCAAAGTCCACAGCAAGTTTAGGGCTTGCGCAGTATCTTTTACGTTTATAGGAAGTTTATGCCACAGGCAAAGTTTGTATCTGGCTCAATTATGCGCCATATCTGGGTAATGACGTCAACAGCAGCCATTGGTATTTCAGCGTTATTTTTAGTCGATCTGCTAGATATCTTTTTTCTGAGTTTGCTGGGCGAAGAAGAACTTGCCGCTGCAGTTGGCTATGCCGGCACAATTACGTTTTTTACAACTTCTATTGGAATAGGCTTAGCCATTGCAATGGGCGCTGTTGTATCAAAAGCCATTGGGGCCAAACAAAAAAATAAAGCCAAGCAGTTACTCCTTAATGCGAGTCTGATTACTTTCGTAATTAGTATTGTTGTTGCAATTATCGTTACCAGTTTAATACCACAACTAGTGGCATTAATTGGTGCAACAGGGCGAACTGCTGAACTTGCTGAAAGTTATCTTTATATCATTTTGCCTTCGATGCCCATTATTTGCTTGGCGATGGCTTTGGGCGCAGCATTAAGAGCGGTCGGCGATGCAAAGTTGTCAATGATGTCGACACTGGCTGGTGGTGCGGTTAATGCGGTTTTGGATCCAATCTTTATTTTTACTTTTGCAATGGGGATCGAAGGGGCCGCAGCGGCTTCAGTGATTGCTCGTCTTGCTGTGCTCGTCGTATCTGCAAGAGGCGTGTTCATCAAGCATGGTCTAGGTACTAAATTTGAACTTGATAATTTTAAACGCGACTTAAAACCTGTATTTGCGATCGCATTACCTGCAATGTTAACGAATGTGGCTACACCTATCGGTAACGGTTATGTTACTCGCGAAATTGCTGAGTTCGGTGACTCGTTTGTGGCAGGTTGGGCTGTATTAGGTCGAATTATTCCTTTTGCTTTTGGGATGGTATTTGCCCTGTCTGGGGCAATAGGCCCAATAATAGGGCAAAATTACGGAGCAAAGAACTTTGATAGAGTGCGACTATCGTTAACTAACGCAATACAGTTTAATTTTGCTTATATCTTTGTGGTTTCGATACTCATATTCTTGCTTCAAAACTACATTATTTCAGGATTTGACTTACAAGGTGACGGCGCTGACATTGTGATGTTCTTCTGTACCTTTATTGCGATTACTTTTGTATTTAATGGTGCTCTTTTTGTTGCAAATGCGTCGTTTAATAACTTAGGCAAGCCAAAATATTCCAGCTTTTTTAATATAGGTAAAGCCACACTAGGAACAATTCCATTTGTGTACATTGGTGCACAATATTACGGTGTTTATGGTGTGTTAATTGGTCAAGCCATCGGTGGTGTTATATTTGGTACTGCAGGTGTGTGGGTTGCTTATCGACTGATTCATAAAGTAGAAATTAAAGAAAGTATTGAAGATGAAATTGAGCTTGAACTTACGCCAACATCATCAAGTCCTTTATCTTCTTCGTGTTCGCAAATGGAGCAGCTGAATAAAGAAAAACTAGTTGAACAAGATTAACGAACAGGTAGTGCGCTCCTAACTCTTTTGAGTAAAGGATTAGGAGCGTTGACACTTATTCTTCAGTTGTGTTACTTATTTCAGTGTTTTCATTCTCGACCTTAGCTTGCTCCGCTTCCATTTTTTCACGTTCAGCTTTCGATATATAACCTGAGCGTTTTGCGTTATCAGCCGCATGACCGCACTTAACTTTATTCTGTTTTGCTTTCGCTCTTTTTGCTATTTTTTTAGTAATCTTTTGTCTTTTATTCATAACTCTTCTCTCGCTTTTAATAAGCAAGCTGTAATTTCTTCAGCTGTTTTAAAGATACGTAAATCTCTAAACAACTCTTTAGCTTCTGGGTATTGGCGGTTTAAATAACTGAACCATTGTTTAATCCTTGCTGGATAATAACAAGATTTTCGTCCCGTTAACTCTTTTTCAGTATACCTAAGCATTAAGTCTAATGCTTGTTGCCAATTCATTTCTGGTTTATCTGTTTTTATTACTTCGGCTAAGTTGGGCAGTGATATTGCTCCCCGTCCGACCATAACGGCATCACAACCGGTTTGCTGCATACACTTTATCGCATCTGCTTTGTTCCAGATTTCACCGTTTGCGATGACAGGGATCGGAAGTTTATTGTTAATATCCGAAATGTACTCCCAATACGCAGGTGGTTTATATCCATCAACTTTACTTCTCGCATGTACAGCGAGTTCACTTGCGCCAGCTTCGAAGATAGCGAGAGAGTTTTCCATGTACTTGGATTTATCTTCAAAGCCCAATCGGATTTTTGCCGTTACTGGGAATTCATCAGAAACGGCTTTTCTCACAGCTTTAACGATATCGTGAACTCTATTTGGCTCTTGGAGTAAAACCGCTCCACCTTTACTTCTATTGACGATTTTTGCCGGGCAACCAAAATTTAAATCAATACCTTTTGAACCCAATTCAATTGCTCTGACTGCATTTTCAGCTAAAACATCGGGGTGTTGACCTAATAGTTGAACTCTTATTGGCGTTCCTGCCATAGTTTGTCCATTATTAAGGAGTTCAGGACACAGTTTTGTAAAAACACGCTCTGGCAAAAGCTTGTCGATTACTCGAACAAATTCTGTAATCATTAGGTCATAAGGGTTGATAGTCGATAAAATATCGCGCATTAAATCATCTACAACGCCCTCCATAGGGGCAAGAATTACACGCACGGCAGAACCTTTAAATTATTTTAGAAGAAGTTGAGAGGTGCGAATTGTACCTGTAGAAAACTTTTTAATGTAGTTTTTAAATTTGTTTTTTCATGTAGAGAAAAGGTAAACTTTTCATTATGTGAATGAAAAATATTATTTTTATTTTGAATTTTGTCTGATCTTGACGTAATTTTTAGACGTACTTCAAAATTAAATTGGCTTTTGTGAAATAAACTTTGTGGACACTAGGTCTATTTAAACAAGACTGATTGATGCCACAACGGCATTCGAGAAAGTTTCAAAAATTAAATGTTAAAGAGGGAAGACACTATGAACACTGTTAAGAAAACCACTGTAGCTTTGGCACTAGGTACTGTAGTAATGGGACACGCATTTGTTGCACAAGCTGGTTCTTTTGGCTTTGAGGAAATGAAAGCTGGTTACCAATTAGTTGGCGGCGAAGGCAAATGTGGCGAAGGTAAATGTGGCGGCGACGCTAAGAAGCACAAAGGTAAAGAAGGCAAGTGCGGCGAAGGCAAGTGCGGCGGCGATGCTAAGAAGCACAAAGAAGGTAAGTGCGGCGAAGGCAAGTGCGGCGGCGACGCTAAGAAGCACAAAGAAGGTAAGTGCGGCGAAGGCAAGTGTGGCGGCGACGCTAAAAAGCACAAAGGTAAAGAAGGTAAGTGCGGCGAAGGCAAATGTGGTGGCGACGCTAAAAAGCACAAAGGTAAAGAAGGTAAGTGTGGTGAAGGCAAATGTGGTGGTTCTAAGTAATCACTTAGCTTGAATACTTATCATACCTAGGCCAGCTTATGCTGGCCTTCTTTCTTCTTAACACGCATATGTTGTAGTATTTCGAAGATGTACTTTTTAGAGAGTATCTTCGAAATATTGCGAAGCCATTGGAGGTATTAAAATGACAAATAATAATCTGGTTGGCCTAGGCTTACGCCGTGAAATGCTCGATGAGCTTTGTGAAAGCACACCTGAGCAAATTGATTTTTTTGAAGTGGCACCTGAAAACTGGATGACACTTGGCGGTAAGTTTGGACGTCAATTTAGAGAACTCGCAGAAAAGCATACCTTTTTTTTACATGGACTTTCGTTGTCAATTGGTAGCCCAGAAGCGTTGGATCTAGAGTTTGTAAGCAATATTAAAAAGTTTATGGACTTACATAATATTGATGTTTACTCAGAGCACTTAAGCTATTGTTCTGGAACCGGGCATATGTATGATTTAATGCCAATTCCATTCACTGAAGAAGCCATCAAGCATACCGCAGCACGAGTTAAGCAAGTTGAGGATATTCTAGAGCGTCCGCTTATCTTGGAAAATGTTTCGTTTTATGCTGCACCGGGCGCTCAGATGTCAGAGCTTGAGTTCGTCAATGGAGTATTGAATGAAGCCGATTGTAAAATGCTTCTGGATGTAAATAACATTTATGTTAATTCGGTGAATCATAAATATGACGCCGCTGAGTTTTTAAAAAAGATGCCAACAGAACGTATTGCTTACATTCACGTCGCTGGCCACTATGAAGAGGATGTGGATCTCATTGTAGATACTCATGGGGCTGATGTTATTCAACCGGTATGGAAATTACTGGAAGATTGTTATCAAATTCACGGTGTACATCCAACACTGCTTGAGCGTGATTTTAATATACCTTCAACGCAAGAGTTGCTCATTGAAATTGACCAAATTCATCGCTTTCAGCAACAAGCGATTGCATTACAGAAAAGGAGTGCGTAATGTCGTTTGTTGAGATTCAAAATGAATTTATGGATTACATTAAAAATCCCGCTAACCCATTACCTGAAGGCATAGAACAGCGACGAATGTCTGTTTATCGAGAGTTGTTCTTCAATAATGTTAAAGGCTTTGTTTCGAATGCGTTTCCTGTGTTAGAGACACTATATAGTGAAAAACAGTGGGAAGCGTTGGTTCAAGAGTTTTTTATCACTCACGATTGTCAGACCCCTATTTTTGTTGAAATTGCGCAAGAGTTCTTGATTTTCCTACAGTCTGAATATGAATTAAAGGAACACGATCCGGTGTTCATGCTTGAGTTAGCTCATTACGAATGGTTGGAGTTAGTTGTTTCAGTCGCTCAAGAAAGCAAAGAGTTAAAGTCATTAGATGTTGAATCGATTGAGTCAGCAAACCTATGTTTATCAGAGTCCGCTAAAGTGGCTCAATATTCGTTTGATGTTCAGCATATCAGTGCTGATTACCAACCGATTGAGTCACTTGAATCACCAAGGTTTTACTGTGTATACAGAGATGCCGATGAAGAGGTGAGTTTTTTACAGTTAACGCCGCTCTCAGCTCAGGTTTTATCATTCATTGAACATGAAGTTCAAACTTCTTTTGAAGCAATCACGAGTTGGTTACACCAAATGTATCCACAAATGGAATTAGTGGATATAGAGCAAGGCTGTTTGCAGTTATTGCAACAGATGGCTGAGAAGAAGATTGTGCTTAGCATTTAACAGGCATTTCTTAAGTGCTGGTAGTTTTAAATGCTTACCGTTAATAATGATTGTAAGCATTTAAATATATCCAATGATTCAAAAGCTTTTTAATCAAATTATTCCATAGCTATTAAACACTCACGCGGTTGCCCTGATCAAAGTACTCGATTAAATATATTAGATCTTACTTTTACATCTAGCTGTAGTTGCTTGTACTTATAAATCGGTTTGCTCACTTTTTCTGGCATTTTAATGAAAACCTATAAAGCAGACTTTTAATGATGGACTTCTGGCGGAAATTACAAACGTTTTCACCTCTGTTTGAAGTAACTAAAAAGGATCGTTTTTAGTGATGGCAAGGAACTAGCACAAACAAGCTTTTGGTTTAAGTTGTTTGCAGAACGAAACACGGAATTGTCGGATAAACGATTTTCGAAAAATCAAATATTAGAAAGCCATGAATAACCACTGACCAGGGCGGGATCGCGCTTTTGGTCTTGATAAATAATTTAATGCTATTTTGAACTTTCTTCTATAACGATGATCAGATCGACAAGTGAATACTGATTCGAGCCTGATTATGGACGTAATGAAAGAGATTGAACAAATTGATGACCATCGTATAGATGCGAATAAAGATTATGACTTAGCTGATATTATTTTTCTTACAATTGCAGCAGTATTGTGTGGAGCAACAGGCTGGAAAGCGATCAATATTTTTGGTGAAGCTCAATTAGACTGGTTGAGACAGTATCGTTCATTCAATAATGGAATTCCTACAACGCACTCAATTGGAAGGATAATTAAAGGCGTTAAAGCTGAGAGTTTAATGTTTTGCTTTATTAATTTTTCAAACGCCCTACGTGAAAAAAACAATAAAGAGCATATTAGTTTCGATGGTAAAGTTGTCTGTGGCTCTAAGCATGGTGATGACATCATTGGGTAATTGATGTCACTTTTAAAGAAGGTGATTGTAAAATTTATGCAGATGATGGCGCAAAGAATTTAGCGACCATTAGGAGAAAGATTTTGAATTTAGTAAAAAGTCACTCTTCAAAAGAAAGTGTTGCTGGCAAGATGCAAAGGGCCTGTTGGGATATGAACCACTGACATACCAAATAGCAATATTTGATGCACAGAACGACTAAATAAGGTAGAAGTCATCGCCTTTTGATCACTGCGTCCAACAAAATACTCAGACAGATAATCTCCTAGCGCAGATTTCACTACTTATACCCATGATACCTGAAGATGCATGTTTCAGGACTTTCTCATCGCCAATTCTTTGAGGCGCATTAGCGAAGGAATATCGGGATTCTTTCGAGCTAATGTAACAAAGAAGAATTGGTGCTGAGAAGTCCACGAAGTGCGAGTTGCACAGCGTGTTACTCTGTGTTGCCAGTGCTAACAATAGCTCACTATTGCCGCACACTGTCGCCTTGATTAACAAGCTGTGCATTCTCGCTGAAATCGAGCATCTTGAGGTATCATGGGTATACATAAAGTAGAGGTATCGAGTTTGTTCAACTATTAGATTTAAATAAGCTCAGCTATGAGTCTATAATTTGCCTCATATCTCTGCCAGAGTTAAAATCCCTTTACTTTGCAATAGTAAATAATTTAATTAACTCTTATACTTATCCAGCTTGTTGTACAACGTTTTTATGCTTATCCCTAAATCCTCTGCGGTTTCTTTTTTGTTGCCTTCATTTTCTTCAAGAGTGTTAATGATGGCAGCTTTTTCTATTTTTTCTAGAGTCACACCAGCTGGCACTCTCTCCTCTAATGTTGTCCCTGCTTCTAAAGGAGGAGTATCAAAAACAAGGTGTTCATCTTTAATCGTACCGTCCGCCAAAATGAACGCTCGCTCGACACAGTGTATCAACTCTCTAACATTGCCAGGCCATGTATGCGCTGCGATTTTTTCGAGCGCTGAGGCTGTAATAGCTTTTGGAGTGTCTTCGTTCACATTCCGGTGAGCGATGAAATGTTTAGCAAGGCCGACGATATCACTACCTCGTTCTCTTAGTGAAGCAATATTGATAGGGAAGTGAGCTAGTCTAAAATAGAGGTCTTCTCGTAAAAGCTGATCTTCAATAGCAACTTGTGGATCACGGTTGGTGGCGGCGATGATACGAGTGTTAGCAATACAGAGTGTGTTACTGCCGACTGGGCGATACTCGCCAGTTTCGAGTACTCGCAGTAGTTTAACTTGATGTTCAAGGGGCATTTCGGTGACCTCATCAAGAAATAATGTCCCACCCTCTGCTTGCTTAAAAACACCTTGGTGCGTTCGGTTAGCGCCTGTAAATGCGCCTTTTTCGTGACCAAAGAGCTCACTGTCGACTAACTCTGGGCTGATGGCGCCGCAGTTAATAGCAATAAAAGGCTGCTCTTTTCTATCACTGGCAAGGTGGATAGTCTGCGCGGCGAGCTCTTTACCAGCACCGCTTTCACCAATGATCAATACGTTGGCCTCTGTTTTCGCAACTCGTCTGAGGGTGCGATACAATTTATGCATTGGCCTTGATGAGCCGACTAACATTCCAAACTGGTCTAAGTCGCTTGTGGATATTTTTTTCCCCTCTTCCTGCTTTTCTAGGAAGTATTGACTAAAGTCCGCTAGAGTATCGGTCAAAATTTGGATATCTACTGGCTTTCTATAATGAAAAATGGCGCCGCTTTTCATCATCATGTCTAAATTTTTATTGGGCGCACCGGAACCGATGATGACCAAATCCAATTCTTCCAAGCCAGTGGCACTGGATAGGGCGATAAAATCATCGTTGGTGAATTGAGATACTTCAACAATAGCGGCATTGGGTTGAAGTCGTTGTAAGCTATCTATCCAATGTTCGTTGTCATTATTGCAAATCGTGTCAAATCGTGACAACTCTCCCAGAGAGCTTATTTGAGACAATAATTTCTGATCTTTTAATTCTACGAACAATGTTGGTAATGCCATGATTTAACTCTCTTCAACAGTAGTGAGAGGGATGATAGCACGGAGGATAAGGAAAGAGTATGTATGGCTTTTCTTCCACGCTTTTTGTGAATAATAACTCAAGTCTCTGAGTTCAAAATTAATATATTTAAATCTATATGCGGTTGATATACAGAGAAAAAATGAGCGTTAATGTGTTATAATCTTGTTGCTTAGACAAAAAAATAACACACTAACTCTCAAGTAAATATTGACATGAAATCACTTCAGCTTCCTCAGCTAACTTCTAAATTTTTACAGCAGTCTGGTCTACTAATTGACAACTCATTCAGTACTTATATTGCCTCAATTCACCTGACAGGGTTAAGGTATTTTCTACTCCTTCATGCCAAGAAGAACGATGAAATCGGGAAAGTGAGTGACTCAAGAAATCTCCTTAGTGACAGTCTACGCAATTTGGATTTTGCTTGTAAATTATGGGGATTGTTTAAGGCGTTGATCAGCGATGCCATCTCAAATATCACTTCGTTATCGGCTAGTGAATGTGATCATATATTGAATAGAATCAACGAAGAAGCCACTTCTTTCTTTAATCAAGTTATGCAAATGGATACGTTTACCTTACGCTAAGAGGCCATTTCTAGTGGAAAGTATCCATGATTTTTAGTGAAAACGAACTCCGAAACTCGAGTAATAATGATTTAATATTTAGTCGGCTATGAAAAATATCTAACATTATGATCTCTAATACAATATAGCTCTTTGATACATTCATTTTCGACCAGAAATGATATAGTGAACCTACGGTTTCTGGTCGTTTTTGGTGCTAAAAATGCTCTCCGAAAGCCCTTCAAATTTACCTCATGCCAGTCTGTTTGATATGGGTGTAGATCTTTTGAAACGACAAACTTAAAAAATAGATCTATTAAGATCAATAAGTTGAGTTTATATAAAGGTAGACAAGAGAGCTTTTTGTGTTAGTTATATTGTTCCGACACGCAATAACAACACATAAAGCCCTCTATGCAGACAGAATACGCTAACACTCAAGAAATTTCAT
>NZ_JAFEUN010000118.1 GCF_016900895.1 Parashewanella hymeniacidonis | reverse complement strand
ACACAAATATCTTTGCTGTCCCTTTGGGGTTTTTCCTGCTTTAGATATTGAAACACCATGGCAATGAGGACATTGAACATCTATAGAGTGACGCATGATATGCTCTAAAAGAAATGAAACTAGTGTGCAACCATCATAGATCAATTCACGCCATCAGCCCACTACCCGACACATCAACTATCAAACTGAGCAAGTGGTGAAATTGGTTGGCCATTATGGTTTTGCTACCGATATTGCTTTTGCTCAGGGCGAAACCATCAAGCAAATCGCCATGGGTGACAGTGATGCATGGTCAGTGACCACCGTCGACAATCATATTTTCATCAAGCCGAAAGCTAAAAACGCTGTGACCAATATGACGGTACTGACGGCTTACATTCAAGGTCGGCAACGAGTTTACAACTTTGAGCTATCTGCGCATTGGTCGCAACACGGCGCTCACCCTATTCCTAACGATATGATGTTTGCTGTGGATTTTCGCTATCCCGCTCAGCAAGAGCAAATCGAGTTTAAACAACAGCAACAACAATTACTCAAGCAACAACTCAGCAGCAACCAAGCGCCGAAAGTGATTAATCAGGCTTACTTTTATAAAGGTGATGACAGCATTGCACCAATTAAAGCCTTTGATGATGGCCGTTTCACCTATCTGACTTTCAACCGTAAACAAGACTTACCCGCCGTCTACATCGTCAACTCAACAATTAGCACTGCTGATAACAGCGAAAGCTTGGTGAACTCCAACGTTAATCCTCATTATCCCGACACCATTGTCATTGAGCGAGTGGTTAGGCAACTGGTTCTGCGCCAAGGCAACCGTGTGGCCTGCGTGTTTAATCAAAACTTTGCCAAAGAAAAACCCGCCGACTACCAAACCAGCAACATTCCTCATGTGGTGCGCCACTTAATTCAGCAAGGAGGAAAACATGACTAACACGCATTCTAACCGAACTGAATCTCCACCTGTTGAAACTCAGGCCGTACCTGAACTTACTGCGCATCAAGGCAGTGGATTTCAACTGTCTAAGCCGATAATGATACTGACCTGCCTAGTGGTGATATTACTTTTGGTGCTGGTCAATGGCGGCTTTAGTCACAGTAAAGCGCAGCAAGATCCAGCCAATAATAAAGAAATCGGTAATCATTTAGGTAACCCACCTGCTTTGCCTAAGCCTTCACCCAATAGAGATAAGCCAAACGACAAGCCTGATAAAAACAATGCGGGTTTATTGCATACGGGCTTAGCGGATTTGGCAACATCACCATCAAATCCGCAATACCTTTCTGTCAACCAAGGTAAGCAATGGACACCAGCGCAGCGAAAGCAGTTTGATGATTTGTTAGTGGTTAACCGTAATTCACAACTTAGCCGTCAAACAACCAGTGTGAGTCAATCTTCAGATAATTACACTGGTGAATCCCGACCGAACGCTTTAGCGACTCAGCTGCAAGCCACTAAAGTCAAAGGCAGCGTTGCCAGTCGCATTGTCGACACGAACCTGTTCATCACAAAAGGCGCCTTTCTTGATTGCATTTTAGAAACCGCCATTAGCTCTGATGTACCGGGCATGACTCGCTGTCAACTGAGCCGCGATATCTATTCCACCAATGGCAAAGTGCTGTTACTAGAAAAAGGCAGCCACATCGTCGGCCAGTATCAAAGTGGTTTACTACAAGGTGTGGCACGGATATTTGTGTTGTGGGATCGAATTGAAACCCCCAACGGCGTGATCATCGATTTAGATTCACCCGGCACCGATACTTTAGGGCGCAGCGGACATACCGGCTTTGTTGATGGTCACTTCAAACAACGATTTGGCAGTGCCATTTTGCTCAGTCTGATTGGTGATGCTGGAAATTATGCCGCTAACAAAGCTAACAGCGGTGACAAAAACCAAATTCAATTCGGCAACACCATCGGCGGTACCAAAGATCTAGCGTCCATCGCCTTGCAAGATTCGATTCGCATCAAGCCTACCCTACTCAAAAATCAAGGTGAGCACATCAATGTTTTTGTCGCCCGTGATCTGGATTTTAGGAGTGTCTATGACTTGCAATTTAGCCGTGAGTAACCCACCACTAACCGCAATAAAAGACTGCCGAGCCGTTGCCCTGCTTGAGCATCTTAAATTACTGACGCCGTGGCTAGTTCAAGATGGCGTGACCGAACTGGTGATCAATCAGCCGTGTCAGTTAATGACGGAAAATCATCAGGGCTGGCAACAAGCCACTGACAACAAAATCACATTAGAATACTGCCAACGCTTAGCAAAACTCATCGCCACCTATTCTGGTCAAAAGCTTGATACAAGCCATCCCATTCTTTCGGCCACTTTACCATCAGGCGAGCGAGTTCAAATTTGTATTCCACCTGTAACCTTAATCGGCCGTATCAGCTTTACCATTCGTAAACCGTCGACGGTTAACTTCACCTTGGACGACTATCAACATCAAGGTTATTTTCAACCATCAGATCCACAAATTGATAGAACGGTAGAAGATCAATTAGCGCAGCTGCACAGTAATAATGAGTTCCCCCAGTTCTTGACACTTGCCATCAAACACAGAAAAAACATCATTGTTTCTGGTGCGACTGGCTCAGGCAAAACCACCTTTTTTCGTTCGCTACTGAATTACGTACCGACTACTGAACGCCTCATCAGCATTGAAAATGTCGACGAGCTGCAACTGTATCGAACCCATCAAAACAGTGTAAGTTTGTTCTATTCAGCAGGCAACCAAGGCATTGCGCCCGTTAATCAAAAACAGCTTTTAGAATCCAGCTTGCGGATGAAACCAGACCGAGTGTTTGTCGCTGAGCTTATTCGTGGCGATGAAGCCTTTTATTTCATGCGTAATATCAACTCAGGCCACCCCGGCAGCATGACCACCATGCACGCTGGCAGCGCCAAACTTGCCCTTGAGCAATTGGTGTTGCTGATGAAAGAAAGTCAGGCAGGCGCTTCGTTATCCCGTGATGACATCAAACAGCTACTGAATCTTTGCGTCGATATCATCGTGCAACTGCAAGTGGTCAACGGTCGGCGCTTTGTGAGTGAGGTTTATTACAACGAAAGAGGTGACATTTGACTAATTTTGAGTGCTTTACCTACTTCGTCATTCCCGCATGTTGTAAGCGGGAATCTAGTGACTTTTATTTAAGAGTAAAAAGCCGCTGGATGCCCATTTTCATGGGCATGACGAGATAATTTTGAGGCTAACACTATGAACTCAAAACCACTGACCATCAAGCTTTATGTAACTATTGCAATCATCGGCTTATTACTCAGCCTTTGGCTCAGCGGCACCATTTATCTGTACTTTGCTCACCTTGATTATCACAACGCCACGCCATTAACTGTGTTTCGTTACGGCTACTTCTATGGTCACGATAAACCCACACAATTCTGGCTGGGCTTGTCATTATTACTGGGGTTTGTGCCCATTGGTTTACCTTTAATTCTAAAATTCAAACCGAAAAAACCTCCCTTATACGGTGAAGCAAAATTCGCTAGCCAGCAAAAAATCAAGCAAGCGGGATTATTGGGACAAACTGGCATCATCGTTGGTAAGCAACAAGGTTTACTGCAAAAGCAGTATCTACAATTTTCAGGACAACAGCATGTGTTGATGTCGGCACCCACTCGCAGCGGTAAAGGTGTTGGTGTTGTGGTGCCGAATTTACTCAGTTGGCAAGATTCCATCGTGGTGCTGGACATCAAACAAGAAAACTGGAACATCAGTGCCGGCTTTCGGAAGGCTCATGGTCAGCAATGTTTTCTTCTCAACCTTGCGCCACGAGACTACCAAAGTCATCGCTGGAACCCACTGCACTATATTTCTTCCGACCCAAGTTTTCGTATAAACGACATTCAGAAAATTGGGCAAATGCTATTCCCCAATATTGATAACGAATCACCTATTTGGCAAGCCTCTGCTCGCTCCTTATGGCTTGGACTTGTGCTGTTTTTACTAGAAACCCCACCCTTACCCGTCACTATGGGGGAAGTGCTTCGCCAACTCAATAAAGGTGATACATATCTGATAGCGCTAATCAATGAGCGTATGCAAAGTCCGCAGCCGTTATCAGGCCAATGCCATTCATCATTAAAAGACTATTTAGAAACACCAGAGCGCACAAGAGGGTCGATTCGTAAGAGTTTCACCTCAGCCCTAGAGCTGTTTTATAACCCTGTGATTGATGCAGTGACGGCTCATAATGATTTTGATTTACGTCAGCTACGTACACAAAAACTGTCCATTTATGTCGGCGTCACACCCGATGATTTACAACGCTTAGCACCGCTGATTAATTTGTTCTTCCAGCAACTGATAGACTTAAACACCCGTGAACTGCCTGAGCAGAATCCAAACCTTAAACACCAAGTTTTGTTGTTGATGGACGAGTTCGCTGCCATCGGCAAGGTCAATATTTTGAGCAAAGGGATCAGCTATGTCGCAGGTTATGGTTTACGACTGCTCACCATTATTCAATCACCATCACAGCTTCGAGAAATTTACGGCCATGACGGCGCTGAAACCCTAATTGAAAACCATGCTTTGCAAATCGTGTTTGCGCCTAAAAATCCAAAAGTTGCCCGTGAGATATCCGATATTCTAGGCACCAACACCATTAAGCAGCGCAGTCATGGCAGGCAACTGACAGGTAAAGGTGGTCGCAGTGAAAACACCAGTGATCACAGCCGTGCGTTAATGCTGCCGCAAGAGATCATGCGCCTTGGTCAGCAACAAGCGTTATTGCTGTTGGAGCACTGCCCGCCCGTTAAGTGCTGCAAAATTCGCTGGTATCAAGACAAAGCATTCAAACTTCGAGGAAATGGTCGTGAGCAGCAACAGTCGCCAGCACCGTCCATTCCCAAAGTCAGTGTGAAAAATTCAATTGCTGTGGCGAGTACACCAATCAAGCTGGTCAGTGATGATGCTGGCGAAACGGCTACACCCCAGCCATCGACTCAACCAAAGCCTCAAACAAAAGCTCAGCAACAGCCTAAATCCAAACCAGCTGAAAAACCTGTTAACCAAAATGCCATTGATGAATCTCAAATAGATGCTTATGTCGATGACTACCTGAAAACCTTGCCCGTGGAGAATACTGAATGAACGATAACACCACTCTTGAGCAACAAACCTATCTCGCCATTCCGTTCGAGCAAAAGGAGCAAGCCAAGGCTGCGGTTGGAAAATTGGCCGATGGCAGTAATGCACTGACTTACGATAAGCAGCAAGGCTTATGGTTTGCTAAAGCAGGTACAGTCGTTGCCAAAATCGAGCCTTGGCTGCCGAAACCTGAACAATTTGATACGCCCACGCATCAAGACCCCACCCTTGAGTTCGCCCAAATCTTGGAGGCATCGGGTTTTGTACTGCATGAAGCACCGATATTCGATGGCCAAAAACATCGGGTGGCGACTCAAGATGATAAGCGTGGCCAGAAAAGTGCAGTTTATTGTGCATACTCTGACGGACATCCAGCCGGTTGGTATCAAGACCATCGCACTCACAGCGAACCGAAAAAATGGGCGGCCAGTTTTACTCAAAGCGATCCGCAGGCAAAGCTGCACATTAAAGCGCATCAAATCAATCGCAAAATACAGCGAGGAATTGCAACAGCTAAACGTTATCAGCATTACGCCAATCGTTGCAGTCAAGCTTTTCAGCTGATGCCACCAGCAAACATCAACCATCCCTACTTGATGAAAAAAGATGTGCAGGTATTTCCTGATGTAATGCAAGACAAAAAAGGCCGTTTGGTGATCCCCTTAATGGATGAAAACCATAAAGTTCATTCCCTGCAGCGGATCAGCCCGAATGGTTTCAAATGTTTAAAGAAAGGCGCTCAAAAAACAGGACATTTTTTTGTTGTCGGCTACAAACCACTAAAAGATGGTGAGCCAATTTTATACGCCGAAGGCTATGCTACGGCGGCGAGTATCGCGCAAGCCACCAATCGCAGTGTGGTAATGACGGTAGACGCAGGTAATATGCCCAAAGTCGCAGAAAAACTCAAAGCTCGTTACCCCACCAGCCATCATCTGTTTCTGGCCGATGATGACCGCAACAATAAAGTGAATAAAGGCTTAGAAAAAGCTCAACAAGCCGCCAATATTACCCGTGGTTCTTGGCTCAGTCCGAACTTTATGCAAGAGCAAATCGAAGTGGGACTCACCGACTTTAACGACTTACATATGAGCAGCGGCCTTGGCGTTGTTCAGCGCCAAATCGAATATAAATTGCAAGCCTGTTGCCCGATGCAAGCCGAAAAGCCACGAGCGTTAGAATATAACTCGATTGCACCTGAAAGTGACAACAAGCTAGATTTCACAAAAGCAAAAGCGGCCAATCAGCAGCTCACTGAGCAATTAAGGCCGCTTAGCAAACTAATTGATAACGGCAATACAGATGTTAAAGCCGCAGTTATTGATAAGGCTGAAAAATCAAAACCAGCATCAATCCCTGAAAAAATCAATCAGCATTACCTTGCCGTTGAAAACAAATACTACTTCAGTAACCGCCCGAACTATCTAGCTTTTATTGATAAAGGCAACAAGCTACAAACCAAGCTCAGCCATGCGCAGGTTATCGGTGATTTACTGAGTATTGCTAAACAACGCAACTGGCAAACGATTCGCTTGTCAGGGACTAAAACCTTTAAACTACAAGCATGGCTTAAAGCATCACTTCAAGATATGAAAGTACATGGCTATCGTCCCAGTCAGGAAGATATTAAGCAATTCAATGCACTGAAAGCAAAGCAGCAACCTCAAGCTAAAAAAGAAACAGAGTCGGTCGCACCAAATAAGCCAACACCGATTAATCAAATTGAATCAGTGATTACTAGCAACACATCAACATTAGACAAAAACTCTACTCTGCAATCTGCGCAAGAGTTTTGTAAAGCCCTTCCAGCTGAAGCTCAACAACGCTTTTTAGACAAAGTAAAAACCAAACTGGAAAATTTTTTTAAACCCAATAACAAGAGCGTGAAACAAGTCAGCTCACCAAACTCTAGCCAAGATTCTATTTATCACATTAAGGAACCACAACATGAACAATCACTTGAACACTAATTCACACCAAGAACCGCAAGCCTTCACAACGGAGTTAGACGAAAAGCTGTTTCAGCTAAATATTCCCGGCTCAGTCATAGAAGTCACCGCAACCGAAGCGGATGAACTTGGCGCTTTTGAAGAAGATGCCCTCAGCGAAGAGGAAGCATTTGCAGCAACTGAGCTATCCGCTGAAGATAAGGAGGATTAGCCTATGCCAGTAACCAAACAAGCACAAAAGCTACCCTACCACGAACAAATCGCCAACAAACTCATAGAGCAACTCAAAGCTGGCACTGCTCCGTGGCAAAAGCCTTGGAAAGCTGGACAGCCTCGAATGCCGCATAATCCAATCAGCGGTACTCGTTACAAAGGCTCCAACGCCATTTGGTTAGCGATGCAATGTCGTGACGATCCAAGATGGATGACCTACAAACAAGCCAAAGGCATTGATGCCCAAGTTCGTAAAGGCCAACACGGCACGATTGTTCAATATTGGAAGTTGTTTGATCAAGTTGATAAAACCGACAGTAACGGAAATAAAATCTTAGGCGCTGACGGTAAACCGATTAAGGTTAATGTAAAACTCGATAAGCCAAGAGTATTCAGTTCAGTAGTTTTTAACGCTGAGCAAATAGAAGGTTTACCCGAACTCAAAGTAAAAACACTCCCAGAATGGCAACGCCATGAACGGGCTGAGAAAATACTGCAAAACTCTGATGTACCAATTAAGCATGACCAATACGATAATGCATACTACAGCCCTGCAACCGACAGCATACATTTACCTGCTAGAAACCAGTTTAAAAGCCATGATAATTTTTATGCGACAGCCCTACATGAGCTTTGCCATTCATCAGGGCATTCCAGCAGGCTCAACAGAGATATGACAGGCCGCTTCGGTGATGAATCTTACGCCAAAGAAGAACTCAGAGCAGAAATCGGCTCTCTGATGTTGGGCGATGAGTTACAAATCGGCCACAAGTTTGGCCAACATGCCGCCTACGTCGACCATTGGGTTAAAGTACTGCAAGATGATCCCAAAGAGATTTTACGGGCGTCGAGGGATGCTGAGAAAATTCAGAAATTTGTAATTAGCCGTGAACATTTTAGAAGTAATGATATTACAATGGAAAATAGAGGTAATAATCAGCTAATAACAGAACTCAATAGAGAAAATTTTGAACATTATCTCTAATACCAAAAGAATTTAACATTCCAACTGATTATAAATATTGATAAAATACCAAAAGAATTTAACATTCCAACTGATTATAAATATTGATAAAATACTCATTAAATAAACCGTCTAGCTACTAAAATTCAATAGCCGCCTAGGGTTTAGCATTCTCTTCAATAGCTTTATCAGTATAAAGGAAGTCAAGCTTTATGGATAACCAGCAAAAACATATTTTCAAAATCTCATACGACACTAAAGAAACTAAAAACCACACTATTGATGCTGAAAAATTGGGAGAAGCTATCGTTAGTATGTCCAAGGCATTAAAAAATGCCAATAAAGTTGTCAATGGTGAAGAATCCGAGTTAAGTCTAGAGGTAAAAGCTCAGGAAAAAGGCTCTTTTGTTGTTGAGTTTATTTCCTATCTTAATAATGCTGGTGTTAATCCTCTGTCTGTTATTGGCTTCGTTGGCGCAACAGGAACAGCTAGCACCGTTTTGGGGGCTATAAAACAACTAAAATCAAGACGCATTAAATTAATTGAAACTAAAAACAAAAATATTTCAACTCTAACTTTAAGTGATGATACAACCGTCGACTTACCTAAAGATGTAGCAGAGCTAGTTGCAATTAAAGATTTCAGAGACAACATTGACAAAGTAATCAAAGCACCAATTGAAGATGTAGAAGATGCTAAATTTATAATCAAAGACCAAAATGATGATGAAATTTATGAAGTAACAGAGGAAGAAGCAAAAGACTATAAAAAAATGGCTCAGAGTGTTATTGAAGAAATAACAGAGACTGAAGAAAGAAAAGAAATATATTTTACAAAAGTGAATTTCGAAGGAGCTAGTGGTTGGCAAATTAGGTTGCCTGACGATTCATTGAAAGCGATATCTATGAAAGATGAAGCCTTTCTAGAGCGAGTAAACAAAAATAAAGAAGAATTCTCGAAAACAGCACTATTTTCTGTAAAAATAAAAACGATAAAAAAACATCGCCACGGAACAACACCAACTTATAAATTGGAGTTATTAGAAGTTATCCGTAAAAGAGGCGAATAATTAGATTTCAATCAAATGAGGATATTCAATGACAGAGCTGGAAGCTTGGACTCAAATAGTCATAATGCTGTCTGCACTGTTATCTCTACCTTTTGTTTGTCGTATTGGCTATGCCATCGGTAAGCTTTTTATCATTAAGTTCATACCGTTAAAGCGCATTACAATTGAAATTAAGCGCACTGATGGAACTATAGAAATTGTTAAGGTTAACGCATCTGATAATAAAGCATTAGTTAATGCACTCTTACATTCAACTGGTAGGGTGCTTAAATAATGGAAAAGAAGAACACTAAAAAAACTACCTTATCGGCAGCTGCATTTACTGGAGCGATTATAGGTATACTACAGCTAGATATTTTTAAGCTTAGTAAAGATGTTATTCATATTTGCACTTCTTTATTACCATTTGTAATTGCAGGTTTATCAATTTCTATTGACTGGCTTTTTGCAAATTGGAGGGTGAGATCAGCAACTGCAATAAGAACAGAAAAAGTTATTGATGAAAATATAAAATTTCTTCAAAAACAAATAGAAGTTGAGACAAAAGCAGGTAGGGATGTCAGCGACATTCAAGAAGATTTAACAAAGACTATCTTAGCAAGATCTAAGCTTTTTAAAGATGAGTTAAAAAAGATATAAATACATATAACTCATTTAAATATCTGGCTTTGCTTTTCATCAAGGCAGAGTTTAATGCTTGTTAATTTTGAGATAGTTTTCAATCTAGGCGTAGCTTCAGCAGTTATGCCTTGCCTTTCCAACTCACAAGCAAATTGCTCACGCCAGATTTGTGGCAAGCCTTTTCTTACGTGCAATCGTTTACCATCAAATCCTAAATTCTTAACAGTCAAATGAACATGCGGACTATCAGTATCAGTATGAAGTGCAAACACATATTGGTAATTTTCAGCAAAAGCAGTTTTAGCGAAGGCTCGAACGGCTTGTTTTACGGCTTTCGGCTCAGTGCCAAATGGCATGGATAAGACAAGGTGTGTGCTGTGGCGAGTTCGTTTGCGTTGTTGAAAGTCTGATTCGTTCCAGTCTTTGGCTAGTTGATGGATTGTTTGTTGTTCTTGGTAAACCAGCCCTGTTTCATCTTCTAGTTCGAGTTTTCCGTTGCGGCTGATGTAGTCGAAATGGTTGGCTGTATGAGCGTTGTTGTAACCAAAACCACTGACTTTGACCATGACTTCTGGCGCTCGTTTAATATAGCGATTGTTATTTTTAACTCGGTTAGATTTTGTTCTGACATCACCGTTAAGTAAGCCAGAGATTGAGTCGTTTAATAGCTTGGTCATGATTACTAGCCAATAGCGAAAAGGCGCTGGATACCAGTCTTCACTGGTATGACGGGCAGAGAGTTATTCATCATTTTGTTCTAGCTCCCAGCGCTTGCAGATTTTATTGATGAGATCATTTACCATGGCTTTGTGCTTTTCAAACTTAGCATCGAGTACTTGTATCATTTCTCTAGTGAATTTGTCGCTGTAGCGATAATCGATATTGAGCACACGGGCGATTTGGTTGAGGTTACGGCCAACAGCTGCGAGTTGACGGTTAGATTCTCTGAGTGCTTTTATCTCACCTTCGGTTAATACTGGTGTGCGAGTTAGATTTGCCATCACACAAGCTGTTGCCCAGCTGGTTCGGTAAAGGTAGCCTTCCTCTACTGCTTGAGTGGTGAGTTTTTGCATTTCATGTTCAGAAAGTCGAATGGTGATTTTGTTGCTTTTAGCTTCATGGAATTCATCGTTACTGGCAATATCTTGCAGAACTTGGTTCATCATAAAACGCATCATGGCAGATTCCGTCATTCCGTTAGCCTGACAAAACTGTTGCCACTTTTGTTTGTCTTCTTCACTGAGCTGCGTCTTTACCGTTTGTTTAACCATAAACCTTATTTTGATTGGTATTTACACGATAAATTCGTTATTTCACGTTTTCATTAAGATAACTAGGGGTTGAGAAGTTATGTCGTAAATATATTTTGAAATTGACACTATTGGTACCATCGGCTGGCAACTTTGGGTCTATTCGCTGGCAAATGTGGGTCGATTTGCTGGCAAGTTGCGAATCCTGCATTAGTAAATTAAGTGCTGTTTTTAGATTTTAGCGGTGGTTTTGTTTTCTTGGGTTTTAAGAGAGGAAATACACCAAAAAGGATTATCTACCCTCAGATAATCCTTTTTAACACCAATCTGTTTTTATCAGTGCTTATGCAAAACAAAGGTCACGTCTTCACTGTGACCTTGCGGATAAATCAATTTCACAATTTTATATCGGCTTTGTGTTTTTCCTGATAGATGCACTTCGAATGACTCAGTTTCATCTTGAGGGAAAACACTTGTGCGATACAACTCAACCGCCAGCTTTGATGGAATTTTTAACTGTATTAAATCATCATATATCTGGTAATTTATCCTTGATTTCGGATAAACCAAGTACGAGACAGTTCCTTGTCCTTGAGAATATGGTTCTAACTTCATTCTTACTTCATGAAGTTTACTTCCATTTATCGTTAATCCTTTCACTTCCTACTCCTCATCTTCCCAATCTGGATATTGCTCTGGCTTCTCACCGACAATTTTAATGATATTTGGGTAACTCATGCCCTTCTCTGCGGCTTTAGCTTTATGACGGGTTCTTTTTACTTTAAAGACCCAGCTGTCTCCAAAATCAAAAAAGTAAAAAAGGCTTTCTTTGGGTTCTAATGGAAATACATCAAGCAGCTTTGTCTCATCAATGCTCATGACATTATCATGGAAGGAAAACTCTTCATCACAGTAAACAACATTTCGTTTACCGTATGGGTTTCTTGCGGTAAAAAATTCATACATGTGGTCATTATCAAACTCGATTATTTTCTGAATATGCAAATGCAGTTCATCCAGCGTTATCGACTCATAGATTTCAAAAACACATTTAAATTCGTCATCAAAAAACGGATTTGCAAGACATTCTAATTCAAGGGTAATGACCACAATGTCACCTCATATTCATCTAGATTAGTGATTTTCATAATGATAACGGTTATTAAGTCTCAGACCATAAGTTTCAGTAAATATTTTTAGAACCCTACTCTGCATTCGTAACTGATATCACCGTTAATATCAAAGCTTTGATATTAACCAAACCTGAACTTTCACTTAACGACACGGATAAAAACTACGGTTTACCTTGAGCTACTCATTTGAAATTGTTTAATTATTTAATAATCTTTTTAATTCTTTCGTGAAGTTAAAACCTATGGTCGAAGATAACCAGTTGTTTGTGCCAACCCTAAACCAACAAGGCTATGCCACTGTTACAATTGATCCATTCTCAAAAAAATTCACTGAATATGCTGATGGCACATTTTTAGAAATTGGAGCAGCTTTTGGATACACCACACTTAAAGCGTTAGAAAATGGTGCGACTGTTATTGCTAATGATATGGACGACAGACACCTAAAAGCTCTATCTGAAACAGCTAAAGAAAAAGGCCTAAGCAAATTACAAACGATTACAGCTCAGTTTCCTATTGGGCTTGATTTCGACGCTAAATCATTCAGAAAAATTTTAATCTGCCGCGTCCTTCACTTCTTCAGTGGTGAGGACATGAAACAAGCACTTAAAAAAGCACATAACTGGCTAGAGGTTGGAGGTGAATTGTATGTGGTATGTGAAACAACCTTCTTAACAAACTGGCAGAAGTTTATCCCTGAATACGAGAACCGAAAAAGAGCAGGCGAACCATTCCCCGGTGAAATTAACAATCCTAAATTTTGGGAAAAT
>NZ_JAFEUN010000117.1 GCF_016900895.1 Parashewanella hymeniacidonis | reverse complement strand
CTTCAGACCCTGCCGTTAGCCAACAACGCCCTTGCCATTCGGATTATCTTCCCCTCAGTCGGGGCGATACAGGTTTCTTTCAACCTGTCGGGTTTGCCAGCTTCGCTGGGCAAACAAAAAAGGAGAGCCGAAGCTCTCCAAAACGCTACTCTTTACAGAGGTTGGACTTTAGTTTTGTCCAACTGTTGCAACATTACCTGTACCTGTTTGAGTGACAGAAATGCTATTACTATTACCTACAGTCAAACCATATACTGCGTTTGCTGTTCCATCCTGCGTGATAGAAATTGAGTTATTGTTACCTTCAACTCTAAAGTCCGCACTTACACCTGCAATACCACCGATGAAGTTTTCAGCACCAAGCTGTGAGAATAAGATGTCATTCTCATCACCAAATGTCCAAGTATAAACCTCATTTAAATCACCACGTTGGTTAACAGAAGCATCAACATTTGAATTGCCAACAAATGCAACTTCAGCAATATTTTCATTACCAATTTGGTCAACCAGCAGGCTATTATCGTTACCAATAACTGCAGTATCAATTGTATTTTCGTCACCTAGCTGCCACAACTCAGAATGATTGTTATTACCTTCAATAAAAGAGCCACTCAAACCTTGGCCTTGAATTGAACCAACAATATTTGAATCACCTTCTTGTTCAGCAAAAGCAAAATTCTCGTCGCCGGCTACATTCAAATCTGCTGAGTTATACATACCGTATTGGCCAATGTATGCTTCACGATTATTTTCTCCAGCAACCGTTATCACAGCATCATTTTGATAACCGTCTTGATTAGTTTGTGCAAAGTTGTCATTTCCTTCAACAACAACCCAAGCCGAATTATCTTCTGTACCAGAAAAATCTTGACGGATGTCTACTCGGTTACGATCACCTGTTATTGCTGAACGCGCATCATTGAGGTTCACAGATGAACGAATGCCCATAACGTTACGGTTACCAGTAATGCGCATCAATGCGTAGTTACTATCGCCTTCTTGATCTAGGTCGAGACGGTTATCATCACCCGTAACTTCCATATCCATAGTATTCGCATCGCCTTCTTGCTGAATATCTATGTTGTTGACATCACCAGTAATGCGAGCCGCAAAATCACCACCATCAAATTCAGTACCGATTAAATTTCCTTGGCCTTCTTGAGTAATCTCAAGGTCATTCCCATCACCCGCTGCAAATGCAATCCAAGATTGGTTATCGTTACCGTCTTGAGTAATGTCTATTGAGTTATTACTGCCTTCCAATGAGTAAACAAAACCAGAGTTTGCGTTACCCGTTTGCTCAAAGTTCATAGTGTTATCGTTACCCAACACCCCCCTAGCAGCACCCAAATTTCCGTTACCTACTTGTACGGCGGTAACATCGTTGTTATCACCAACGTTAGGCGTAATATCAAGAGAGACTAAACCAGCAACGTTACTGTCACCTGTTTGGGTGATATCACCATCATTATCGTTACCTTCCACTCGGAAAGTAGAAAAGTTATCATCGCCATCTTGACTAACAACCAACGTATTATTATCACCTAATAACTCTGCAACAGATTCGTTCGTGCCACCCAACTGAGTAACATTGAAGCTGTTAAAGTTACCTACAACATCTGCATCCGACAGTGAGAAGAAGCCATCTTGAAATACTGTTCCTTCGTTTTCGTCGCCTGTAATATCGATATTACTGATATGCCATAATGATAACTGAGTAACAGTAGCAGAGTTAACATTACCCGTTGAATTCAAATATGATTCAGTAAAAACACCATCTTGAGTTACATCGGCAGTTTGAGCATCACCTGTTTGGTCAATTCGGCTCACATGATCAAACCCAAATTGAATTGATGTTGCATCTTGTCCAACTGCAGTATCACCCGTTGCTACATTTGACTGAACGATTGTGATTTCATTACCTTCACCAGCAACAGCACTTAAACTAAGTACTGAAGACACGGCTAAAGCAAGCATCGATTTTTTTGCATTAATATACATTTAGCTTCTCCCTAATTAAATTGCGAAATCCTTAAAACTGCATTGTCTGAATTTTGCTGAATGATGAACCCAGTGTTTCCAAGCGAGTCAATTTGTACTAAGTTGTCATTGCCAATTTGAGTGATTACATCAACGTTGTTATCACCGAGCTGGTTTAGCTCAACTTCATTTCCGTTCCCATACTGGTTTACAACTGCTAGGTTGTTATGGCCAAGTTGAATCACATCAATGATGTTGTTGCTTCCTATTTGGAGCAAAGCAGCTTCATTATTCGAACCTGATTGAAGTAGAGAAATGAGATTTTCACGGTTGGCATTTATTAATAGACTCTCAAGTGACAATGAGATTGCAACGTCATCTGTGTTCCATTCGTCGTCATTCGAAGATGCAACAGACGAAAATACAACGACAAAAGATAAAAGTGTTACCTTTAGAAACTGATTCACTTTCATATTCCACCATCTATGATTATTCGCATACTCAAGACCTTTTATAATTACTTAAAGAACCCAATTCAGAAAACGAAACTGAAATTAAGTTGTTGAACAAGTTACAGAGGTTTCACATAGCTTCAATCGGACAAAAGTCGGAATTTAATTCACTGTAAAAATATTTACTCTTCATTCAATAAACTTACAAACCACCGTTTTATAACAATTTATTTACATTTAACATTACTTATCCCACTGAAATCACTAACCCAATCTTCTAGTCCTTTATTACTAAATAGTTTTCAACGCCTTTTAATGGCTGATTCGATATGTCATCAATTGCTCTGCTTTATTGTCCGTTATTGATTTGACTTTTCTTCTGGCTGCAAATGCCATAAATGTAATAAAAAATTGAAAAGTAAGTAAATAACTTAAAATTTTTCATGGACTGACAAATAGGAACTGGGAAATGTTAAAAAAAATCTCGCCTTTAGCTATAGCGATTGCAGGTGTTCTAACCGCATCAGCTCAAGCTAAAGTGGAAACCACACCGCAATTCGAACAAAGTTCGATTCTAGTCAAATACAAAGCTGATTCTTCGAAGAAGCAAAGAGAGTATGCTCGTCAATCTATCCGTGCTCTGATGGATGACAATAATGCTGATGGAATTGATGACAAATTCGCTCGCTTTATGGACGGTCGCCTAGCTAAGTTACAACTTGGTAAGGGAATGGACGTTAAAACAGCAATCAAATTAATCAGCAAAAATTCAGCTGTTGAGTATGCGGAGCCAAACTATATAGTTAGAGCCATTGGGACACCAGATGACAGTGATTTTGCAAGCTTATGGGGGCTGCACAATGTAGGCCAAAGTAATGGCACTGCTGACGCTGATATTGATGCAGTTGAAGCTTGGGATACAACTACAGGAAGTCATGATGTTGTTATCGGTGTGATTGATACAGGTGTTGACTACAATCATCCTGATCTACAAGCAAACATGTGGGTTAACCCAGGTGAAGTTGCGGGTAACGGTATTGATGATGATGGTAATGGTGTTGTCGATGATATTTATGGATACAGTGCCGTAAATAACAATGGCGACCCTATGGATCAAAACGGTCACGGTACTCATGTTTCTGGAACGATTGGTGCGACAGGTAACAACGGCACTGGTGTTGTAGGTGTTAACTGGGATGTATCTATCGTAGGTTGTCAATTTCTTGATGCCTCTGGTAGTGGTTCAACAGCAAATGCGATTGCTTGTATTGACTACTTGACTGACTTAAAAGTCAACCAAGGTGTAAATATCCTTGCAACAAACAACTCATGGGGCGGCGGCGGGTTTAGCCAAGCATTAAAAGACTCAATTGATGCAGGTGGTGAAGCCGGCATTATGTTTGCGGCGGCAGCTGGAAATGGCGCATTTGATAATGATTCTTCTCCATCATACCCTGCAAGTTACGACTCTGAATCCATTATTGCTGTTGCAAGTACAGATCGTAATGATGAAATGTCTTCATTCTCGCAATGGGGTCTAACCAGTGTTGATATTGGTGCGCCGGGAACAGCTATTTTATCTACAACTCCTGGAAATTCGTATAGTACTTTTTCTGGCACTTCAATGGCAACGCCTCATGTTGCTGGTGCAGCCGCTTTAGTTTGGTCTTTGAATCCAGACCTTTCCGTATTAGAAATGAAGCAGTTGCTGATGAACTCTGGAGACGCTATAGCTGCGCTCGAAGGAAGGGTTGCTTCAGGAAAACGACTGAACGTTGCAAATGCATTAGTGGAAGCGGATCCAGAACCTGGATACCGCTTAACGGTTCAGCCTGCTAGCCAAACAATTGCAGCTGGCGAGTCAGCGAGCTATACATTTGATGTTGGTAGCGTTGCTGGTTGGACGGGTGATGTTGATGTTTCTGTTACAGTATCACCTGCTCTTGAAGGTGTTTCTTTATCAACTTCAACCGTTTCTGCAGGTGGTTCATTCACGCTTGATGTGATGACAACAGAAGATACTGGCTACGGTGACTACTCAATGGAAGTTACTGCCGTCAATGGTGACATGGTTAAGAGCAAAACCGTTGCACTTGAAGTATTACCTGCTGGTCTAAGAGATTTCGATTATAGCAATACCGACAGCATGGATATCCCAGATAACGATGCAGAAGGAATTACAAGTACAATTGAAATTGCGGATGATTTGCAAGTCTTTGGTGTTCAAGCTCATGTTGATATTACACATACTTGGAGAGGCGACCTTCGAGTTGCGCTAACTTCACCAACAGGCACTGAAGTTGTACTACATAATGGCGAAGGCAGTTCTGCTGATGACTTAGTAATGAGCTACAGCTTAACTGACTTTAACACTGAAATGGCGATGGGAGCTTGGACTTTATCAGTTAGTGATAATGCAAGCCTTGATACAGGAACACTAAACAGCTGGGGATTAACTATCTCTGGTACAGGTGAGGCCGCTCCAGCTGCACCCGTTGCAGACTTCAGTTACGAAGTTGAATTATTAGACGTTTCTTTCACTAACATGAGTTCTGACGTTAACGAAGATATTGTTAGCTACAGTTGGGACTTCGGTGATGGAAGTGCTTCAAGCGACATGAACCCAATGCACAGCTATGCTGAAGCTGGTTCTTATACTGTTATGTTAACTGCTACTGATGCTGAAGGTCGTGAAGGTTCTACAAGCATGGTTGTCGATGTGTTTGCACACAGTATCGATGCAGATATTCGTCGTTCACGTATCACTCGTCGTGGCACAGCCTATATTGACTTAACATGGTCAGGCGCAATGGGCGGTAACGTAGCAATCTACCGTAATGGTGAAATGGTCTCAACAACTCGTAATGATGGACGTATGCGCGATCGAATTCGTGATGCTGCTGGTTCTTATGAGTATAAAGTTTGTGAAGCAGAATCAAGCTTATGTTCTGATCCTTTCACAGTTTCATTCTAATCTAAGGATGAACAGGGGTTAATTCAATTAGCCTTTAAAAAAACAAAAGAGTGATAACTTGTTATCACTCTTTTTCTTTGTCTGCTAGTAATATAACGGCTTACTGTATCATCGTTTCTTCTGTCTAATCTTTTTAAACTTAGGCACGACTCTAAAGCTCAATAACACTACTGCAATAAAAATATAAATACTTGGTTCGATGATTTCTGATTTAACAGACCAATAAAAATGTATCGGAATTAAGATGGCTGCCGCATAAATCCAATTATGCAATTTTTGCCAATGACGCCCCATATTTTTCATCACCTTTTTAAATGACGTTAAAGTCAGGGCAAACAGAATTAAATATGCTGCTGCACCGACAAGTATGTATGGTCGCTTAAATATTTCTTCACCAAGTAATGACCATTCGAAAACCAAGTCTAAAGCAAAATACGAAGCGATATGCAAAGTCGCATAAGCAAAAACGTACAACCCCACCAGCCTTCTCGTCTGAACTAACCAACCCATCTTAAACTTCTTTGCTACAGGACTGATCAATAAGGTCAAAAACAAGGTGTTTAGTGCACCAATTCCGGTGTAATGAATGATGTATTGCACTGGGTCCCCCCCAGCATTATCATTCAGTACATCAAGTACTAAAAAAGCAATCGGAGCTAAAGCAATTAAGTGAAAAAGTAACTTTATCCACTTTAATTGCTTAGGCTTTATTCTAATCAAAAGTTTTTCCTTAAATCCAAACCGGTATACAAACTTGCTACTTCATCGCCATAACCATTAAATGGCAATGTTGGAATTCGTTTTGCCGAAAATAGCCCACCAGCACCAATTCTTCGCTCAGAGGCTTGTGACCAGCGAGGGTGATCAACTTCAGGATTCACATTCGCATAAAAACCATATTCATGGGAGGCCAGCTGATTCCAACTTGTCGGTGGTTTTTTATCCGTTAAGCGAATACGAACAATCGATTTAATGCTCTTAAATCCGTACTTCCAAGGCACAACAAGTCTGATAGGTGCCCCATTCTGTGGCGGCAAGGTTTTACCATATAAACCAACGGCTAGAAAGCTTAAATCATTTAACGCCTCAGACAACGTTAGTCCTTCGACATAGGGATAATGAATTCCACCTCCAACAAAACGATTTCTTTGGCCTGGCATCTGACTTGGATCATGTAGCGTTTCAAATGCGACGTACTTTGCTTTGCTCGTTGGGTTTGCTTTTTTGATGATATTAGCAAGTGAAAACCCAACCCAAGGGATTACCATTGACCAAGCTTCAACACAACGAAGTCTATATGTGCGTTCTTCCAATGCAGCTAACTTAAATAAATCGTCATAACCTAGGGTTAATGGGGTTTCTACTTCACCATCAACAACTAGCTTCCATGGTTCAACGTCAAAACCTTGTGCATTATTAACAGGATCGGCTTTGCTTGTGCCAAACTCAAAAAAGTTATTGTGAGTCGTTACCTTGGTTTCGGGTGTTAATATTTCAGAGGTTTGATACTTTTCATTTTTAGTGAAGGTTAACGGTGACACTTTAAATGCATCGTCCGCTTTTTTATCGCTAAAAACGTCAAACAAACCCGCTTGGGCACTCGTTGACAAACTTGCACCAGCGGCACCTAAACCAAGTGCTTTTATAATTTGGCGGCGTGATTTAAATACCGATTCAGGTGTCACTTCACTCTCAGGTAAGTCCCAAGCTTTTCTTTTTAAAACACCTTTTACAAAATTACCTTTATTAGCCACGTTATACCCCTAGCGCAATTCTTTTGATTACAATAAAAGACAGCCTTTATCGAACCTTTATTTCAAAAATAATAAAAATTGAATTCGATTTGGATACTAAAATTGTAGCAGCTTTACTTGAAGCTAGTACAAGGTCGTGACATCCTTACTAACATCTCATTTATCTTTATTTATATCATGACTGAATTTTCACCTTTTTCTGACTTTACTACTGCTGAAATTGTCGTTACGACTGCATTTTGTTTTCTAACCTTTTTATTAGGTGCTTTGGTTAATCAAAAGCTCACCCGTTCGCGCTGGGAGCAAGTATTTGACATGAAACAAGCGCAGTTTTTGCAGGATATTGAAAAGCTCAATCAAGAACTTTTAGAAACACGCAGCAAGCTAGAGCAAACGATTCAAGCTTTCGGAAAGGCTGAAGCAATTACAGCACAGGTACCCGCTCTTGAAGATAAACTAGAAGATGCCAGACATAAACAAATGGAAGCACAACTCTCGCTTTCAAAATCAAATGCGATGCATAAAACGCTCACTTCAACTCACGAAGTTGAAAAAAAGGCACTTCAAGATAAAATTGAATTACTCGAAACGGCTGAACAACGCTTAAAAACAGAGTTTGAGAACTTAGCATCTAAAATTTTTGATGATAAAAGTGAGAAATTTAATCAGCAAAACAATCAGCAAATCACAAGTTTATTGTCCCCTTTCAAGCAGCAACTTGACGGTTTCAGAAAACAGATTAATGAGTCCTACAATCACGAGCAATCTGAGCGAAGTGCATTGAAACATCAATTAGAACAACTTCAGCTCCTCAATATTAAAATGAGCCAAGACGCCATAAATCTAACTAATGCACTAAAGGGTGACAACAAACAACAAGGTAATTGGGGCGAAGTCATACTTGAACGAGTGCTTCAAGAAAGTGGTTTGAGGGAAAATCATGAATACGAAACTCAATCAGACTTAAAAAATGATGACGGCAAACGCTTTAAACCTGATGTCATTGTTCATTTACCTGAAGAAAAAGACGTTGTCATTGACTCAAAAATGTCACTAGTTGCTTACGAGCGTTACTTCAATAGTGATGATAAGCTTGAACAACAAGCTGCGATAAAAGAACATGTACTCTCTATCCGGACTCATATTAAGGGATTAAGCCAAAAAAATTATCAGCAGTTGCATGGCTTAAAAAGCCTAGATTATGTATTAATGTTTATTCCAATCGAGCCAGCATTTTTATTAGCATTAGAAAATGATCCTGACATTGTTAATTTTGCTCTTGAACAAAATGTGATGCTAGTAAGCCCAACAAACTTACTGGTTGCTCTTCGAACCATCAATAATATTTGGCGATACGAGTATCAAAACCAACACGCCCAAAAAATTGCTCAACATGCAGGTAAGATTTACGACAAATTATGTGGTTATGTATCAGACATGGACAAACTAGGGCGTGCATTAGAAACAGCGGATAAAAGCTACAATGCAGCAATGAGTAAGCTTTCGACAGGCAAAGGCAATTTGATTCGACAAGCACATCAAATGCAACAGTTAGGCGTGGATACTTCTAAAAATTTAGATAAAACGCTTATCGATGCGGCATTGGATAATAGTTTGGAAGATTCTTAAAATGGCTAAGTTCACAAAGCAAATTCAACAAAGCCCTATTTATGCGTTTTAATTTAGATTAATTAATTTAAAATTAGGGCGTGTTCAAAGAACATTAAGGGTACAATCTTATAATGAGATAAATTATTTTGCCTATTCGTGTCTTATCTCTCTTAACGTTAAACGACTATCAATAATTATCATTTTTTTCTTATTGGCTCCCATTAGCTTAGCCTATGCTAAAAATGGAGCCTATGTATTAATCCACTATGAGCATGAAGCAGGTCAAGTCGATACTGGTGGTTTTGGTGAAGGTATCTCACAGGAGTTTTCAAGTTTGGCTTACTGTGAATTAGCAGCTAAAACAATTCTCCAGAAACTCTCTGATGATGGAAAAATGGTGGAAAAAAACAGCCTTGGAAGCTGAACTGAAAGATGTGAGAGTATTTGTACCACAAGATCGTAGTTTTGATAACAAAAGTAACATTGCTTACTGTATACCTAAATAACTATTCTGGTTTTAGGTTTATGCTACAGCATCTAATGAAAGACCCCGCCCCAAGGGGCAAGGAATTAAACCCGAAGAGATTCAAGCTAGGGTTTGTTTATGCCGGATTTAAAGCAGGCTCTAAATTTGAATTCTCTTGTGAATGAAATGATATTGAGGACGCATCTTGAACCATTTTTTTTACACTATAACCGAACGCAGTTCCCATTTGGGTTTTCATACCAGGCTGAACCGTCTTTAAAAAGTCTCCGAAATTACCGTTTTCAAGACACACCACGACTGTACTTCCAAGTTTAAAGTGCCCCATTTCTTCACCTTTTTTTAAGGAGAAAGCATTAGGTCCCGTAGTGTCATACTCCCAGACACTGACTTTTTCACCTTTTTTTGCTGTAACAGGTTTAGACTCCCATACTGGCTGTACACTCGATACAATTGTTGCCCCTACCATTACCATTGCCATTTCACCAATCGGCGTATCGAAAATGCAAACAACTCTTTCATTTCTAGCAAACAGTTTTTTAACATGTGCCGCTGTGTTGGGGTTGACAGAGTAATGATCACCAGAAACATAAATCATTTTCTTAAGAGTGCCATCAATGGGCATATGCACTCTGTGGTAATCACTTGGTGAGAGATAAATTGTGGCAAACTTTCCATTTTCAAAGGGTTTAGAAACTCTCTCATCCCCTCCCAGAAGCTCCTGTGCTGAATAATCATGATTCTTAGCTTGGATTATTTGGCCTTGATTAATCGCCCCTGCTTGACTGACTGTTCCATCGACAGGGTGAGTTAACACATTTGGTTGCATGCAAATGGGCCGAGCTCCTGGCTCTAAACGTCTACAGAAAAAATCATTAAATGTGGGATAATCTTCTGGATTTTTTTTCAATGCTTCTTCCATGTTGATATTGTATTTTCTGATATACCAGTTAATAAATGAATTTTTGAACCACCCTCTTTCTACTCGAGCTACTCGACCTGCAATTTTGGTTATTGGTTTCTTTAAAGCAACCCTCTGAACGAGTGCTTTTGCTCTATTACTTTTGCCTGAATAATCCTTTGCCTCAACTACTAAATCTGGACGAGATGCCTCGATTTCATCAACATCTTTCGTATCAGTATTAGCGAGTAAATTCTCAACCCAAATTCTCTTTCCTTCTGAAAGTTCATTCAAATACGTCTCTTGAACAGCAGTGGGTAGCCTACCGATAAGTTGAACGGCAAACACTGGGTTTATGCGATCTAACATTTGCGTAAGTTGGAGTTGTGATTCAGGTTCTGAAATATAAATAGCTAAATATTCAACCAAGTCTTCAGGTAATAACTCAATTCCTTTTAAAATGTGACTAGCAGCGGGGTTTGAAGTAACACAATAGAAAAGCTCAAACTGCAAGGCTTGATCTATCTCATGAAGAATAATCTCGTGAATCACATGCCTAAGTTTGTCCACATAATCATTACTTCGTTCGTCCATTAAGCAAGCTTTAATAAAATCGATTTGTTCTTCTACACTCAACTGACTCACAAAACTGCCATCATTCAGTAAGATCATTTTTTGAATGCTAAAGTTCTTGTCCTCTTCAAAAACCGATGTGAATTTTTCATGTGAAAGGCGATTTAGTATTAACTGTGGCTCATCAGGGCAATTTTTTTCAATGACAGCGAGTAATTTATTAAATGAAAGCAGATTTAGTCCTTCGCACTGTTCTATAGGTAGATTCTCAAAAAATTTAAAATGTTCAGGTGCAAGCTCATTCCAAAACTGTTTTCTTAAATTAGAGTTACCACTTTGGCTAAGAAGCTCAATAATACTCTTTCTGGAATCTTCATTTTTATGAAATAGAGCAGCTAGCTCACTAGCGATATTTTGTTCTTCATTAATAACTCTCATCACATCGCTGTGTATCCAATGCTCAGAAATTATGTCTTGACTTGGCCGTTGTTGCGAATTCATTTTTGCTGCAATATTCGCTTTTGAGTCAATTAAATCTCCACACTCTGTTGAATGTGAGTATTTGTGTGAATTATGTTTATCAAGGGGATGCACCCTAACTGAAGCAGTAAAATGTTCTCTACTTTTATAACCTGAAGTATTTAATGAGTCAATGACACCGGACTTGCTCCGCAATAATTCATCACCAGACACGGGCTGCGTCTCATCTTTACTTTCATGTGAAGATGCCCCGAATATATTCTTTTTTGATTCTTCTGATAAAAAATTCGGAGTTGAGCGTGCATATTCGATCACCGACCTTTTTGTGCCATCTTTAGGAATGTTTTGCGGATCTATTTTCTCTTTTCTATACCACAATGGAGAAAACCATTTTTTGTGTTTTAAGTATAAGTGACTATCTTTGGAACAATATACAACTTTGTAATTTCGTGTCGCCCAGCCGTGTTTCTTACTTTTAAAAGTAAGACTCTGAGTATGTTTTCCTTCTCTCTTTGTGACTTTATAACCAGCAAGAGATTGAGGAAGTTCAGCTAAGGCTAAATGTGCTTGCATAGGTTCCTAAAGTTAACTATGCCCATACATATATTTTAAGCTTTATAAACCTAGTTCACAGTTAATCCTTATTCATCTATTTTTGGGCATTAAAGTGCGAACTTAATAAGACCAAGGCTACATGCCTACCCTAGATAAGGGTCAATTAAAACTTTAAAAACAAAAGCGGTAAATGAGAAATAAAAATTAATAAAAGATTATTAAACCTTTAAATGACCTGTTCTTACCAAAATAATTGCGCCATCACTTTTAGTAAATGGTTCATGCCGGCTTTTATGTGGACTTCGAATCCACTTGGGTTCCCATTTTACCAAGGCTACATGCCCTGTTTTAAACTGGTGTAACGACATTACAGATAGCCAGCTTGGCATAAAAATAAGCTTGGACGATTTTGGTACGGGTTACTCATCATTGAGTTACTTAAAAAGGTTTCCCGTCAAGGTACTAAAAGTCGACAAAAGCTTTATTCAAGGGTATGTCTTCAGTAAGCCCCTTTCTTAATAATCACTTACAGAATATTTGCCCATAAATCAAATATCCGAAAAAAGCATCAAGGAAGAACCAGAGACATTGGCAGGATAAGCGAACAATAGAAAAAGTGCATTGTACACTTTTACAATGCACTCATTTCTTATTACTTTGTCATAGCACGTAACAGTGAGTTTGAATCTTCATAGTTTACATCTTGAGACAATTCCCACATCGACATCCCTGCCAATTTTTCGTGTTTAGCGAATTTCACTTTGTTCGCAATAGAATTCGGTGTTTCACAGCTTAAGAACTGATATTTCGCCGTACCTTTTGTTCCATTAAGCTTACTCAAGCTGTAAGCACTGCCGTCATTAAAATGAGCTTTTTTACCACGTTCCCAAACACCTGAAGCCTCCTTAAATGGAATTTGAGAACTAATGTTTGCATCATAAACACGCTGCCGATATCCGCCATCAATATTAGAATCTGTGTAATAACTGTGACAATAAAAAGGTACGCCTAAAATGATCTTACTGGTCGGTAAACCTTGATTTTTGTAATGCACAACCGCTTTAGCAACAGACACTGATTCAGGATAGTTATAGTGATAATCCTCATCTGGCACTTTAGCTTTTTTCTGCTCATACAAATTCGACGCTAATTCAGTGAACGGGCCAAATGTACCGTACAAGTCGTAGCCCATGACCACACTCCAATCGACACTCTTATTCCACGCTTCTGCACTCGGAAACTGATCCCAATAAAAAGGCGTCGCTGGCACAGCATTAGAAACACATGATCCAGAAGGTAATTGATTTTTTAACTGTCTCATTAATTTAGACACACCTTTTTGCTCAGCTTTAGACGTTAGCGAAACATTTTCCCAATCGACATCGATTCCATCTACTCGATGCTGCAGTTTTTAGCGCTTGATAAAAAGTTGATTTGACTTTATAGGTCAAACTACTGCTGCGACTCCATGCTAAGGCATCCAAAGCATAATCAGCATCACAACAGCAGTCTGAAG
>NZ_JAFEUN010000116.1 GCF_016900895.1 Parashewanella hymeniacidonis | reverse complement strand
TTAAAGCTACGGTCTTTGAGATCGAGTGGTGATCTTGAAAAATATTGGGAGTATCACAAACAGCAATCGAAACAGAGATTATATGAGTGTGATTAAACACGTCGGTGTAAAAGACCCACACCCGAATGGTATTAGCTCGAGTTTCTCAAGGTATCATGGTTATAGTGACTTTCATTATTTGATATGTTCGTCCCAACTTGATAAATTCTCGTGACTTTTATCAAACAAAACCATTCTATGAATATTCAAGATATCTTCCAACAACTTGAGTCTGCAAGCGATTTTGAGTTATTTCGGCTCAAATGTGCTATTGGAAAAGTATTAGAAGATCCTGCTCGCAGTAACCAACTTAAAGCAAAACTTTCGTCAGGTATGAAAGTTGAATATTTTTGCCCAGAGAGAAACAAAGCCATTTTATGTGAAGTACTAAAAATAAAGCGAACACTGGTTGATGTAAGAGAGATTGAGTCTGGTAAGAGCTGGAGCATGCCTTTTTACTATTTAAATCTAGAACATATTGAAACTAGCCTTCAAAGCAATGCTAAGGTCGGAATGTCTAAAGCTGAAATTGCTCTAGGTGATACCTTAGGCTTTGTTAACAGCAAAACTCATCAAGAATGCGTCGGTACTGTAGTGAAACTTAACCCGAAAAGAGTGGTCATTGCACTTGAAGACGGACTTTGGAATGTGCCTTATTCAATGGTATTCCCTATTCTGGATTCTCACACTGTTGATGCTGAAGTCACAGGTATTTTAATTGAACAATAATCGACGGTTCACATGAAGTTAATTCATCTTTTTTGGCAAGCCCAATGCGATCAGAAGCTTGATAGTTTCATTAATTCTGGCGCTTTATATCTATGGATAGAAAGCAGTAACTTTACTAAGAAATCGGGATACTACCAATATCAGTTAGATTCAGAGTCATTAAAAGAAACTTGCAGCGAGTTGCTCTCAATGACAGCTCAAGCCGAAATTGCGACCGTTCTTATGCCTTGTAATGAAAAAGGCCATCCAATTCCATCTTCCATCATTGCAAACCTATGTGATATTGATGATGCAGAGTGCCTTCAATACCAAAAACAAAAGCTCAATGTCATTGAAATAACGCAGCCTATTGAATTTTTAAAACAGCTTAATTTTAAAAGCTTTCATTTTTATGATGACGTCAGGTTAAGCGACGACACAACATTCTGGATTAAATTTGTCTACGAGCTTATCGACACCATAAAGCAGGACTTATATGTACCAAAGCTCATAAAACCTGCTGGCGCTGTCAGAAAACGCTCTCACACAACAAACCTGTCTTTTGAAACAAAATGGCAGTGGATTGACGAAAGCTTTCACAACCGAATCAAACAAATCGCACCATGTATGCCATTCTCTGCTTGCCTTGGCGATTTCAACCAGTTTGATGCTATTTCAGCGTTAAGCCATTTTTCGGATGTTTGCTTAAATCAACTCGTTACACAAACTTCTTACACACAGAAAGCCTTAAAAAGCATTACAGATACTCTTATTCAATCAAGTATTGAAGGCGATACAGCCTATATTGGTGATGAACAATACCATCACTGGAACACGTGGTTTAGCCGCCTTGAGAGTGAACAACAAGATGTAGAATTTACTTTATGCTTTAAACTACTTGAGGCCAGTAATGGGCTCGGTGATGATTGGGGACTAGACATTCAACTTCAATCACAAAGTGATCCATCTTTTATCGTATCACTTTGTGATTTTTGGAAACATAAAGATAAAGACCGTAAGCTCTATACAAAACTGTTGGGGCAGCATACAGAGCGATTTTTACTGCTACAACTCGGGTATGCCAGTCGGATTTATCCCGTTATTGAGGCCTTTTTTGAAGCCCAAATGCAGCTTCCATTTGTTGCACTGACACATGAGCAAGCGTTTCAATTTCTAAAAGAAGATGCGTGGTCGTTAAGTGCCTGTGGCTATCGAATTATTGTACCTGCGTGGTGGACAACCAAAGGCCGACTCAAAGCTAAAGCTAAATTGAAAGCCAAGAAAAACGCCAGCAGTAGCAACAAGGCAGACGGTGGCTTTTTAAGCCAAGAGCATTTAATTCAGTTCAATTTTAATTACGCTATGGGCGAGCATGAGCTCAACGCTGATGAATGGCAACAATTACTCGATGCAAAATCAGAACTGGTTTATTTTCGTGGCAATTGGGTAGAAATCGATAAAGATGAAATGCTGAAAATGGAAAAGCTCATCGAAACCGCCAATAAGGATAAACACCAAGGTAGTGTCGCCGATCTTATTTCCATGAGTGCTGATTCAGATCTTTATGATATTGAGCTCGACAATCAAGTTCAGCAAATGTTTTCTCAGCTGCTCAATAAAGAGGCGTTTAATTCCATCGCTCAACCGCAACAGTTAAGAGCCACTTTAAGACCGTATCAGAATCGAGGTTTATCTTGGTTGGCGTATTTGGAAAATCTGGGGATGAATCCGTGCCTTGCCGATGACATGGGGCTGGGTAAAACCATGCAAGTCATTGCGTTGCTATTACACAACCCACAGCAACAACCTGCAATACTTATCGCTCCGACTTCGGTCGTGGGCAACTGGCATAAGGAATTACAAAAATTCGCACCTGAAATAACAGCGCTCATTCATCACGGTACAACAAGAAATAACAAAGCGTTTGCTGAGCAAGTTACACAATATCAAGTAGTTATCACTTCCTACGGTTTACTCAGAAAAGATAAAGCCATTTTAAAGGACATCGCTTGGTCACGGATCATTATTGATGAAGCACAGAATATTAAAAATCCGACCGCCCAGCAAACCAAAGCATTGCTCAGTTTATCCGCCCCTTCAAGATTAGCATTAACCGGTACACCGATTGAAAACCGTCTGATGGATTTATGGTCAATCTTTAACTTCTTAAATCCCGGCTTACTGGGTAGTCAGGCCAATTTCAGAAAGCAATTTGAGACACCAATCCAACGCGATAACAATCCTGTTCAAAATAAACTGCTCAAACGTATTGTCGAGCCTTTCATTCTGCGGCGCTTAAAAACCGACAAAAATATCATTCAAGATCTACCTGATAAAATTGAACAAAAAGTTTATTGTGAACTGAGCAGTGAACAAGCGAGTCTTTACCAAACGTTAGTGGATGAAATTACTCAGCAAATTGAAGACGCTGAAAATGATAATTCCAAACAAAAAGCGTTGATGTTATCGGCTTTACTGAAATTAAAGCAATGCTGTAATCATCCAGCTCAATTATTGCAAGATGGCAGTGACTTCAGTGTTGATCGCTCAGTAAAACTCCAGCGTTTAACCGAGCTCTGTAGCGAAGCCATCAATAATCAAGAAAGTATTTTAATTTTCAGTCAGTTCACCGAAATTTGCGGACAGTTGGAATTACTTCTTAAGCGTCAACACGGCTTCAACACCTATTACCTACACGGCGGTACCAGTCGCAGCAAGCGAGAAAAGATGGTAGAAGAATTTCAGCATACTGAAACGCCGCCAAGTATTTTTATTTTATCACTTAAGGCTGGTGGCGTCGGTATTACGCTCACTAAAGCTAACCATGTTATCCATTTTGATCGATGGTGGAACCCAGCCGTTGAAAATCAGGCAACAGATCGAGCCTTTCGAATTGGTCAAGAAAAAACCGTGTTTGCCCATAAATTCATTAGCATTGGAACCATTGAAGAAAAAATCGATGATATGCTCGTAAGTAAACAAAAAATTGCAGACTCTATTGTTGGCAGTGATGAATCATGGCTATCAAAGCTTGATGCCAAAGCCTTCGTAAAACTCATTCAATTAAGTCGAGGAAATAGCTAATGGCAACTCAAAAAACATGGTGGGGGTTGGCATTTATTGATTCACTGACCAATTTTATCGATTCTGGGCGCTTACAGCGAGGTCGAGCTTATCGCACAGATCACCGAATACTGGCATTTGAAATTAATAAAAACAAGATCAAAGCGACCATTAGAGGTAATGTCAATCCTTACTTTGGGGTCACCAAGGAACCAAAATATAAGGTGACATTATCGTTAAAGTCGATAGATAAAAAACGTTGGACAGACATCATCAATCAAATTTGTCAAAACCCGAGTTGGATTTCAAAATTGATGCTCAATGAAATTCCAGCAAACATTGAGCAGGTCTTTACTGGTGACAGCTTTTTGCCTACATCATTTAACGATGTAACAGCAGATTGCAGCTGCCCAGATTATGCAAATCCATGCAAACATATCGCTGGCGTCTATTATCGCTTGGCCGACATTCTTGATTATGATCCTATGCTATTATTTCAGCTAAAGGGATTGAGTGCTGCTGAACTTCAAACCGCATTGAAAAAAACAGAGTTAGGGCAACTTTTCGCAGAGCACCTTGATACTCAGGTCTATACAGAAATTTCGACTCATCAGTATAAGTACGTCCCTCTTATTACAAAAAAAACAGTGAACCGTTCAAAAAATGTTGCTTTGGATAATTCACTCCAATCAAATCATCGAGTCAAAGCATTTTGGCAAATGTCAGATTGGCCGGAAAAAGAAGTAGAGTTAGAAGAACAAACAATATCTGCGCCCCTAATTAAAAAACAGGGCGACTATCCTGCTTTTTGGACACGAAGTAATTCATTTGTTGCCGCTATGGAAGAGATCTACAGCAATGTCAGAAAGAAAAATAAGAAAGTATTAGGATAACTCAGCACCTCCTGCTTCATGAATGAAATAGTGGTATCGCTACCCAAGATTCCATTTATCGGAGCAATAAGTATTGATAACACCTTTTGCATTGCTCTAAAGGTAACTGTTTATAACCCGCAAAAGGTAATCAACTAAGTTTTATTGTTTCAGTGTCTTACACTTAATTTAAAGGCTAATTACCTTTGTTACCCCAGCGGATGTGATAGTGTTTGTCTGTGTTTACCGAGTGGTGGTTGTAAGCAATACTTCATTCACTGGTTCATCGAATTTTTAATCTACTTCCTGCGGTATGCTTGTCACTTCTCGTAAGCTGAAAAAAGTATTAACCTAAGGTATAATTAAAAAGAAGCAATTACTTGATGGAGTTTTTATGCCTCAGTCTCAAACCAATGAGAAAAAGAAATCTGGGTTTAAACCTAAAATGAAGAACTTTAAAACAAGCTTATCCTATGAAGGGTTAACCTTAAAAGATTCTGACAAAGATTTAACTATTGATGAACTGAAAAGGTTGTATGCGAGATAAGTACGGCGTCAGCCAAGACAGGTATTGCTATCAAGGCACTGATGTTTTAATTAATCGCCTTAACATACAAGAGGCTGATGCATTAGACGAAGCAGAAGCCAGATTTACATCTAAACGGTATCGAAATTATCAAAGTGTTTGCACCTCTGTTTCTGACTTTAGTTTTGATCATTTAAAGATTTTACATAAACATCTATTCCAAGATCTATACGACTGGGCTGGAGAAGTCCGTGATGTTGACATTTCAAAAGGCAACACCCGCTTCTGCACTGCAGGAAGAATCGAACCTGCAGCGTTAAAGCTCTTCAAACAAATCTCAAGTCTATCGAATTCACAAAGTCTAGACTCTTTGATCCATCATGTAGCTGACTTATTTTGTGAACTCAACCTCCTTCATCCATTCAAAGAAGGAAATGGCAGAACACTACGATTCTTTTTTGAAGAGTTGCTTTACCTATTGGGTTTTGACGTTAACTGGCCAGAAATATCTCAAAAGGAATGGATTGATGCCAATGTGGCTGGACTCCATTTAGATCTGTCTCCACTAGAAGATATTTTCAAGCAATCTATCTCACCCATTTCTTCCAAGTAGCCCCTACCTTATCAATCATCAACTTACCAAAGAAAGTTTTCGAGGGTAGCTGAGGGTAGCTGAGGGTAGCTGAGGGTAGCTGAGGGTAGCGCAAGCATACTTACCACCAAACAAAGCTCACAATAAATAAACATAAAATCAACCGCACTTTTCACTAACACCACATCTTTTGACGTTTTCGGACAATTTAATGAGCTTTTTTCGGGTACCCTGAAAAAAATTCTTCGAACGTCAGGAACCCTATAGCAACCCTGAAATTTATCAACTCAGTAATGACGGGGCTTTAAGCTTAAATCTGTCCAATCCAGCATCGGGGCAATGCTGAAGCACCTATTTATTGATTTAATTAAAATTTTGACATGTAAGTGTTTTTCTTTGATTTCTAAAACCAAATTTCTCAAGATATTTTGCGATATTTTCGCATATTTTAAGACATTTGGGATATCAGATTCCCTCACAGGTACCCAAATTTTTTGGATAATTTAGCCTTGGAGGTCGAACTTGACTAAATCAAAACAAAGTGTGAACAAACTGACCAAATTCAAACCTAAGTTACAAAATTTTAAAACAAGCCTGTCTTATGAAGGGTTATCTCTAAAGGATGACGGTACTGCTCTGTCAATTGAAGAGTTGAAAAAACATTACCTAAACAAAAATCAAGAAGAATAATTTTTCCTTAATTATAAAATAATGCTTTCACAATTTAAGCACAATTGTAAGCATAGTTTCACTACTAATATGTAGCACTCCTTAGCTCACCAATAAAAAGCATCTCAATAAAATAAACAAAAATGTTTTGACAAGCTATTAAAGATGAAACTATAGTTTCATACAACACCTGAAAATGAAATTATAGTTTCACAATGAAAGCATTAAAACAAAATTCTCCTCCTAAGAGAGGGGCAACAGTATTCCCACGTAACATGAAGATATTGAATTCTTTAGGTGAGAATATCTATCTCGCCATGAAGCGACGTAAAATCAGTCAAGATCTTATGCATAACCGAACAGGGATCTCAAAGCCTACATTACGAAAAATTATTCAGGGTGATCCATCCGTTTCTATTGGTCATTATATAAACGTGCTTGCCGTATTGGGATTACAGAATGATTTTTCCAACGTGGGGTTAGATGATGAACTTGGCCGAAAATTACAAGACATCGAGTTGATTAATAAAAAACGTTAAAGGACGCAAAATTGGAAATATTTGTTTATGCTCACTGGCTTGGCGTTGATGCTCCTTTGCTTGTTGGAACATTAAGATCGTCTCTTATTCGAGGACGAGAACACTTTAGTTTCAGCTATGATAAAAACTGGTTGAACTCACAGTATGCACTTCAAATCGATCCTACTCTTCATTTATACAGTGGGGAGCAGCACGCTACAGACAACAAAAACTTCAAAGCCTTTCTTGATTCATGTCCAGATCGATGGGGACGACTTTTAATGCAGCGCAGAGAAGCCGTTATAGCTCGTAGAGAAAGTCGCAAGGCGAAATCACTTCTTGAAACAGATTATTTACTGGGTGTGCACGATTCGTTTAGGATGGGGGCTCTCCGATTTCGCATCGATAGAAACGGTAACTTTCTTGACGACAACCAAGATCTAGCTGCACCTGCTATAACTTCGCTGCCTGAACTTGAACAAGCTGCGAATGGAATCGAAAATAAGCCTGACTTTGAAAATCCAGATTATTTAAAATGGCTAAATATGCTCATATCTCCTGGCTCATCACTTGGCGGTGCGAGACCTAAAGCATCAGTAAAAGATTTAGACGGCTCATTATGGTTAGCTAAATTTCCTAGTAAGTACGATGATTACGACATTGGGTTATGGGAGCATATAGTTTATAAAATGGCATTAGATGCGGGGATCAAAATGTCAGAATGTAAAATTTGCTCCATTGGTTCAGCTCACCATATTTTTCTTACCAAGCGATTTGATAGAACTCAAGATGGACATAGGCTTCATTTTACATCTGCAATGACTCAGCTGGCTTATTTTGACGGCAATGACGATGGTGCAAGTTATCTAGAACTAGCTGAATTTTTAATTCAAAACGGCTCAAAAACCAAAGACGATCTTGAGCAACTGTGGACACGTTTGCTATTTAACATCATGGTTTCGAATAGTGATGATCATCTACGCAACCATGGTTTTATTTTTGATAATACAGGTTGGCGACTATCTCCGGCCTATGACATAAATTCAACATTACATGCCACTGGTTTACATCTGAATATTGATGATAAAGATAATGCACTGGATATCGATTTAGCTTTTGAAGTTGCTCCTTTTTTTCAACTCACATCAGAGAGTACTGGCAAAATCCTCCAAAAAGTATCTACAGTAGTTCTAAACTGGGAAAAATATGCCAAAGAAGCAGGAGTATGCAGAGGCGAGAGGGATCTGATGAAAGACTGCTTTATGTGTGCTGAATAATACTTTGTATCTCAATATTCTCTTTCAAAACATGCCAACAATTTAACAACAAAATAGTGGTGAATACTTTTAAAAATCTCTTGAAATATCGAAGATGAGTTCAGCTACCCTGAAAATATTTTCTCGGAGGTTAGGAACCCTATAGCAACCCTGATATTTATCGCCCCTGCTATGGAGGGGCTTTCAGCTTAAATCTGTCCAATCCAGCATAGGGCAATACTGAAGCGTCTATTGATTGGTTTAATTAAAGTTTTTGACATATGAGAATTTTCTATTTGACCTTAATGATCAGCTATATAGCAATATTTCGCAATATTCTCGCATATTTTAGGTTATTTTGGGTATCAGATTCCCATAGAGGTTCCCAATTTGGATTGGACGCACAACCCCATTTTTATGTTTCCACCTGTTAATAAAAAGTGAATCGTTATTCAACTTTATCTTCATAATTAACAGGTGTGTTCGACGTCAGTCCTATTTCTGAATTAACTGTTAAATAAGGATAAAAGCTCATCTGCATTACCGCTCCACGCACTTTGATTTTTCCCAGATAATATGCTGTCAGCAATGTCTTGTTTATGTTTTTGAAGCTCTTTAATTTTTTCTTCTATTGTCCCTTCTGCAATTAATTTATAAACAAAAACAGCTTTATCTTGTCCAATGCGGTGAGTGCGATCAGTCGCTTGCTTTTCAACGGCAGGGTTCCACCAAGGATCGTAATGAATAACGGTGTCAGCTGCCGTTAGGTTAAGCCCTGTACCACCGGCTTTAAGGCTGATTAAAAATACAGCGTTATCACCTTCTTGAAAGTTATCTATTTGAATCTGCCTCTTACGTGTCTGCCCAGTTAATTTACTGTATGGAATTTTGAGCATCTTTAAGTCATCTTCAATAAAACCGAGCATGGTTGTGAATTGACTAAAAATTAAGATCTTTCGCCCTTCCGCAATCATGTCAGGCACATGCTTTTGTAACCAATTTAATTTGGCATTACTTTTCACTTTTTGTGCTTGCTCTAACTTTACCAAACGAGCATCACAACAAGCTTGACGCAATTTTAGTAGGGCGTCTAAAAATTCAATATGACTTTTCGCAACACCTTTTTGTGCAAATAGCTCTCTGATCCTCTGCTCCATGGCAACGCGAATGGATTCATACAGATTTCGTTGATCATTTTCCAAAATAATATCTTGTTCAATCACCGTCTTTTCAGGAAGTTCCGCCATCACTTGATCTTTTGTACGGCGTAATAAAAAGGGCGAAATTCTTTGGGTTAACTCTTCTGCTCTTACGATATTACCTTCTTTCTCAATAGGCTTTCGGAAATATTGCTTGAAATGCTGATGATTGCCAAGCAACCCAAGCAAACTGAAATCCATTAATGATTTTAATTCACCTAAATGGTTTTCAAGTGGCGTCCCGGATAAACACAATTTAAATCCCGCTTTAAGATCATTTATTTGTTGCGTTGATTTCGCCTTGGCATTTTTTATCAGCTGCGCTTCATCAAGTACAATATGGTCAAAGGTTTTATCGAGATAATACTCACTGTCTCGGGTGATGAGTGGATAGGTTGTGATCACAATATCAAACTCATCCAATTGGTTAAGTAGCTTTCTGCGACCATTGCCATGACAAACCGCTACCTTAAGGCTAGGTGCAAACTTTTGTGCTTCTTTGAACCAGTTCCCTACTAAGCTTGTAGGGCAAATGATTAAGCTGCCTTTTTCGTTTTGTTCTTGTTCCTGTTGTTTGGCGATAAAGGTAAGTGTTTGCAGCGTCTTACCTAACCCCATATCATCAGCAAGAATGCCGCCAAAACCATACTCTTTGAGAAAACATAACCAGTTCAAACCTTCATGTTGGTATTCCCTTAGTGTCGCATTGATGGCTTTAGGAATACTGACCGATTCAATACCTTGAAAGTTAGCTAACTTGTCAGCTAAAGCCTTCACTCGCTGGCCATTAATAAGACTGATTTCATGTGCCGATAATTCGTTAAGGAACATGGCACGATTTAGAGGAATTTTTAAACTGTCATCCTTTTCTGAAAATAACTCTTCAATTAAATTGATGATGGGTCTAATGGCTGACGCTTTGAGTTTAATGAAACCGCCGTAGGGTGATGGCAACAGTAGCTCATCATCATCTTCAGGCTCACGATTTTGACTTAACCAAGCTGCAATGAGTGGTAATAGTTCGACTTGTTGCTCATTAATCTCTGCGGTCAATGACATACTGAACCAACCTGAATCTTCTTCGTCGTCAACATCAATCATTAATTCAGGCTCAGTGATGTTAAGGTCAAAATCATTCGCAATATCGACAGTAATGCCCGCTTCGTTGCATTGCGCTATGCCAGTATTGATAAACGTTAACCACTCGGTTATTGCGTCTGGCATCGCTCCCATTGTCCAATAATTGAATGCCGAATGAGTCTGTCCTTCATTTCGGATACAATACAACTCAAGCTCTTCTAAGACTTCAATCACAGCCATTTCTTCATCAAGGTTGCGATTCACTTTTACTGTTCTAGCTTTCTCTTTAACAATACTAAAATCTTGCTGTTCTTCATCAACAGCAAAGCAATAATCACCGTATATAAATTCTGCACGGATAGCTGGCTGTAATTCACTATGCTCTGCAGATGGCACCATTGTTAGACTGAGTAAGGTTTGTAGCGGCTCATTAACTTCAAGAAACTCTAGCAATAAGGTTTTTGGTAATACCTTAGCCGGAAAGTGTTTTAAAAATTGGTCGCTGAAACGTTCAAGTTCCTTGTCAGCAATTGCAGGCGCTGTTTTCAGAATATTCAGCTTTTCCGCCGTGATAGGTGTATTAAGTTTACTCAGTTGCCGTTTTTGAGCATCAAAATAATAGATTGGCTGAGTAGGTATGATTCGCCACTGTACTCCTCCATCAATCAATAATTGTAATTTTTGGGTATTATTCTCTTTTTCAATCCACTGATATTCAAGTTCTTTCGTTTCTCGATTCATTTTTAGGGGAGTACGATCATCTTCTAAAAAACAGCGGCCTGTAGCCAGCATCTGCTGAAGCGCAAAGTCGCCTGATTTACCTTTAAGTAGGTATTCATACCCTCCATAACCTCGTCCTTTTTTATGCGCTAGCATTTGAAAAATTTTAATTTCTTCTGCTGAGTATTCCCAACTGGAAATATAATGAGGTTCACCAATTTGATGAAGCCGCCCTTTGGTATAGTGACCAGATTTATTGACCTTTCCTTTGCGAAACACAACTCTACATTTATCCTTATCAGGTTGTAAAATATAAAGCAGTTGCTGGGATGTGTTGTCGTTGTTTAAAAAATCGTGATCGCTATCGTATTCTTCAAGTTGCTCAAACCAAGTCTCGAGTGGGCTTACTGCTTCAACGCCATAATGAATAAGATGAAGTAAGGTTGCCACTACATGCTTACAATTTTGTCCAACAGGGCAATCACACTCGCTGAATAAAAATGTTCTCGAACCTTTATTGAATAACCCTAATCCCAAATGGTACTTTTCACTTCCAGAGCCTTTAACCGTTGCACTCGCTGTAAGACGATCATCACTTATTTCAACCGTTAGAACCCTGCCCTCGTGATAATAATTTCTTCCACGAATAAAAGTAAGGTTATTGAAAAATGGAACTATGTCTTGTTGGGAAATTTGATCTAACGGAATAGCATGATTGGACATACAGACAGCCTTCTTGTGACACAAGCTAATATATACCCATTATGATACCTGAAGATGCTCGATTTCAGCGAGAATGCACAACTTGTTAATCAAGGCGACGGTGTGCGGCAATAGTGAACTATTGTTAGCACTGGCAACGAAGAGTAACAAGCTGTGCAACTCGCACTGCGTGGACTTCTCAGCGCCAATTCTTCTTTGTTACATTAGCTCGAAAGAATCCCGATATTCCTTCGCTAATGCGCCTCAAAGAATTGGCGCTGAAAAAGTCCTGAAACATGCATCTTCAAGTATCATGGGTATAGTACTTTTGGGAGTTGATAATTTAATATGATATATCTATAGGTTCACATATTACGATAAAGTAATGAAAAAAGAAAAATGAACTAAATAAAACTCGTTTTGCTGCTGTTCTGCAAACTTGATTTTTCTCTCGCTTACTTACAGCTAAAACAGATTCGGCAACTTCTTCATCTCTAACTTCATAGACTAGACGATATACTGCGCAACTTGATTTTGTAATAGTCTTTCATACCATTGAGTCGGGCTGATTAAACTCTTGGGTTAGCTGAGCATTCAATAAGTCACTTCTTAAACTGCTGTCTGATGGGTGCATCAGTATTCTCCATTCTTTCACAGTATCTTGTTTGAATACGAGTTTATAAGTCATCAATACTTAACGATATTTCAAGCTGTTCTTTACGCTCTTCTATAATTTTAGCGAGTTCAAGAACAACAGCTCCGTCTTGATAACTATATCCAAGCAGGGTTAATTGGTTCACCATTTTAAATTTATATACCCTCAAAAACGACAAATCACCTTTTTTGAGTTCACCTAAAACTGGATTATTCATCAGCTGTTTAACCGCTATATCTACATCTTTTTTCTGATTTTTATGGAGCCTTTTAACCGTTTTTTTGAATGAAGAAGTCTGGAGAACGGAAGTAATCTTAGTCAAAACTATAGCTCTCTAATTTTCCAGCTTCTTTCTCTGCTTTTGCGTTGATTGCTTGCTTTACAAACTCATAAGGAAGATCAGGGTTATCCTCCATCATTTGTCCAATCTGAGCCCAATGTTCGATCTGTTTTGGCATAGTTCTATGAAAAGCCTTTGCCATAATTGTGGCACTTTCGATTAAACTTTGATCAAGCCTTACACTTGCAGTCGGCATAATAATTTTCCTACAATTGAAACCTAAACACACTGTAGCGCATAGCCTCAATTTAGGCAAAACGCATCATATAATTTCAATTATTAAGATAAACTTGGTGAAAAAGGATATCTAAAAATCCTGGGCAAGTTTTCGGGTTCCCAAATTGAAAATTCAGGTTCCCATTCTATTATCAGGTTCCCTATAGGTTCCCAAGCATTTTACAGAGCCAGTAATGACAGTGCTTTCAGCTTATATCTGTCCAATCCAGCATGGGTGCAATGGAAAATTTACGGTTTATTGAAGTAATTGAGATGGGTGTGGGTCTTTTACACCGACGTGTTTAATCACACTCATATAATCTCTGTTTCGATTGCTGTTTGTGATACTCCCAATATTTTTCAAGATCACCACTCGATCTCAAAGACCGTAGCTTTA
>NZ_JAFEUN010000115.1 GCF_016900895.1 Parashewanella hymeniacidonis | reverse complement strand
GTTTGATTTTTAATTCATAAATATCGGGGACAACAGCTTGCCTTCTAAGAGGGCAAGCACCAGCCCCCTTACAGGGGGCGAAAGGCAAAGCCACCTTCTAAGAAGGTGGATTCTTTAACTTTTTATGATTGTTTTAAATGACCTGCTTAAGTTGCATTTAATTTCCAATCATAGTCAAAAATGATATCTGAATTTTTATCCAATGCGATAGCTTTTAACTTTGATTTTAAAGTGGGCTCTGCAAATGTTTGAATGTGCAACATAAGCTCTGCTTGCTCATCTCCGAAGTCTTGAGAGAACCAACTGTATATACTTGAGAGTTTCAGTTGATTATTTTTAATATCGACGGCTTTAGATTGATTAATAAAGCGAATTGCCGCTTTATTAAGCTGGGAATCAAGGTTTTTACTGCTGAATACTTTATTCGGCAGATCTGGGCAGCCGACACTGGCACAATTAATCACATAATGAATACGTGGCTCTTGCCAAATTGGCCTTAAGATTTTGTGCTCAATTTGATTCAAGGTAATGGGCTGACCTGCGATGGTGAGTAAATCCATATTCCAAGGCCCAGTAATGCCGTCACCAATATCTTTTATTGAAGTGACAGGGTAATGATCGAGCACGACATCAATAGTTAATGCATTATAGAGGTTCACCCAAAAGCTCAGTTGCTCGTTTTTATTCAATATTCGTGGATCAATAGATTCAAGTTGTTGCAGGTAACTTTTGAGGGCTTTCTTATCTGCTTGAGTGACTTGAGCGTAATTAAACGCACGAACACCTTTGGCTTTTATCTCAACTAAATACCCGTCAAGAATTTTTTGCCAAAGCGTATGGTCAATTTCTTGATCATTGTTTTCATCGCTGATTTGCCAATAACTTAATGCATTTGGCGTGATTGCCGAGTAAAGGGAGTAGCCTTTAATCAGCAATGCTGAAAAGACTACTCCAATAACAACAAGTAATAATTTAAATTTGCTCATATTCGACTGGACATTCGTTTTAGTTGGCCTTGAGTTAAATACAGTTTTCCAATCATGGACAAAATACCAATGCCTGCTTTTACTGAGCCTTTTAATGTACCGCTGATTTTGGATTCGCCAATTCGAACTTTCGAGTCAACCGAATATTCACTGACTTGCATACCGTGAATAATGGCTTTGACTTGCATTTCTACTGTCCAGCCAAAGGTTTTATCTTGCATATCGATAAGCTTGAGCGACGAATGACGCATGGCTCGAAACGGGCCTAAGTCAGTGATTTTTTGTCCCCAAAAAAGTGTGATCAAATGGCTGGATAACCAATTGCCAAACATTTGAGTTTGGGTGAGGGCACCTTTTTCAATGTTTCCCATTGTGCGAGAACCAATGGCTAAGTCGTCACCTTTTATAATGCCTTCAAGCATTGGGATGGCTTGCTCAGCAAAACAAGAGTCGTCACCATCAACAAACAAAACAATGTCACATTCTGGTAGGTTATCAATGGCAGTTAGACACGCAATGCCATACCCTGGTGTATTTTGGCGAACGGTGATGGCGCCAGCGGCCTTTGCCGCTGAGCTGGTGTTATCGGCTGAACCATTATCACAAACTACGATATCGTCGATGATTTTTTGATTATCAAACTGTAATGTACTCAACGCTGAAACAACCACACCAATAGCGTTTTCTTCATTTAACGCAGGGATCACTACAGCAACTTTATGTCCTTTATACATTGCGAACCTCAATGACTCCATGAGCCTTAGCTTTTTCTACCATTTGTACTGGGCTCGCCGCTAATGAGTCGACTTTAATCACTTTTGATGTTGCACGATTGATTTCAGCAAAAGACAGTGTGCCAGTCGGGCAAGTGCTTACACACGCAGAGCAACGAACACACTGTGGATCAGTCATTGGCTTGCCTTTGCTGGCAAACGCCATAACATCGATACCTTGATGACAAATGCTGGTACATTGATTACAGCTAATACACTTCGATTTTTCACTGACAATGGCGAACTTACTGAATCGGCTATAAATGTTCATTAAGGCTGCGAGTGGACAAGCAAAGCGGCACCACGTTCTACCTGAGTACTTGAAGTAAAGGCCGAAACCTAAAACACCCGCAAACAGAATGTCGACAATCCACTTATAACTGAAGCCGTTGACCAGCTGATAATCTTTATTTTCACCCTTGAAGAACAAATTAAACATTTCGTTCATCCAAGATTCTGGGTAAACCCATCCCAGTACACGAATAACTAATAATACGATTGCAACCAGTAAGATGAACTGACCAAGCATATTAAGCTTATTCCATTTGGCACCGTGTGGCATTTTGTGACGTTGAGTGTCGCCCATGGTTTCAGCCATTGCACCACAAGAACAAATCCAGCTGCAATATGCGCCTTTACCCCATTTGTAAACGATTAATGGAATAATCACTAACGTCTGAATGGCAGCAATGATTAACCAAGCAACTTGTGGTGTATCGGTGAATACGGTGTAGACACCTAAAGGCCATGCGAAGATAAAGCTGTATGCATGCCAAAATGCACGAGGGTGTCCCCAATCTGGCCAGTTGTGGGCTGCAAGATCTTGGGCTGAGATGTAACTTGGGAATAGGGTGTCTGCGAATGCCTTACCCGTTCCAGCATCAAAGACTCCGTTGTAACCTAAATACGGCAAGATGATTTCAGGCAGCAAAAACAGTGGCAATAACTGGATGACAAATAAAACGATGGTTTGTCTGGTGACATATGGCGTTTTACGTCTTTGGATCCGCTGCCAACCAAATACGGCAATTAAAATCGTATAAAGTAAAGTGTAATAAAAAGAGCGGCTCTTCAAAGATACGGCAATGGTACCAATTAACGTACTTCGATCACTGACTTGCGCTTGCCACCATTCACCCCAACCTGCAATGAGTGTTGGCATTTGGTCTGGATAAGAGAAAGTGCCCCAAAATGAATTGAAGAAGCCGTAACCTTTCCAATCATAGAGTGCCACCATTGCACCTAAGAATAAAATAAATGCAATCCAACCTTGCCATGTGCTTTCACCTTGGATCTTGATTTTTGAACGACGGAAAAAGTCTAATGGTGCTTCACGACCTGTTGCCAGCAATACATTGTCGTTCTCGAACGTATCTGATTCACCATGCTGGTTTTTAAGTGTGATGTTGTTTTCAGTGATTTCACTTAAATTGGTGCAGAGTTTTAATTCAACTTTTTTATCATCAACTAACTGATTGAGCTGGTCGACGTTTTCTGTTTTAGCGCGTGAAAACTCTGCTTTACGATAGGATAGCGTCACATCTGCATTTTCGTTTGCTGTTGCAATTGCTGCTTCAAGTGCGCTGTCACCACCTCCAACAATCAGCAGTTTTTTATGGCTGTAAACCGCAGGGTCAATTAATCGGTTACTGACCTTAGCTAATGACTCGCCTTTAACATCAAGTTTGCGATAACCACCAGAGCGGCCGATGGCAAGAATCACTCGATGTGCTTTTAGTTTGTCGCCATTTTCTAAAATTACATCAATGTGTTGTGCATTTTTTTCAATGTGACTGACTTTAGCGATGTCAGCGGAAACGTCATGCTCAACCAGTTGTGCTTTTAATTCTGAAAGCAGATTTTCTTTATGAGTGATTTCATCTGAAAACTGTAAATCACCTTGTGGCGTTAAGTCCGTTGGATAGGTATAAATCGGCTTATTTTTAGGGAAGTTTTCAATTGTGGAAAGCGGTTGATTTCCCTCAATTAAAGTGAAATTAAGCTTATGCTTTTTTGCTTCAATTGCTGCGGAATAACCACTTACACCACCACCGACAATAATGACATCAGCGATATCATTAGTCTGATTTCTTTGTGAAAAGCCAGAGTCAGAAATAATATTCTGTATCGCTTTTGCACCAGTGTCGGCAGAGAATTTTAACAGCGGTACACCCGTTAAATCACCTACAACGTAAACCCCTTTAATATTGGTGGTTCCGTTATGTTCGACTACGGGCAACTTTTCAACTTCACCGTCTGGCCAGCGGCCGTGCAGCCAATGAGTATAATTTTTGATTGTTGTTATCATAATGGGTCACACACTTTTTTATTGTCAGCGTTAAATAGACCCAATAATTCAACTTTATTTGTATATAGCCAATGGGTTAATTTGATTGTTGTTATTAGATAAAGAACGCCTATAAAAATTACAGGCCATTGTGCTGGCATCCATTGCTGGCAACATAAAAAATCACTGATGACTTCATAGGTCAGTGGCATCAGTAATGTCCATGTGATGAGGTAAATATTGGGCCTCAATGCTAATAAAGGTATTAATGGCATTAAATACCAAGGGAAAAGCACAGGACTTAACATTAAAGGGATAGCGAGGGCTAATTGCAGGCAGATTGCCAAATCGCAATTCTGAACTTTTGATCTTGCAGATGAGAAACTTACAAGACCAATCAGTAAACACACCACAACAGCAATGTTGAGCAGTGCTATTAGTAGTTGATAGCCAGAGAGAAAACTGTCTAAAGCATTAAACAAGGGGGACGCAAAACGCCATTTCTCAAAAAAGACACTGATACTACCGATTGGATGGTAGCTCAACAAAACAGCCAAGACATAAATGCCCAATGCTGTGGTAACTGTACTCGCAACAAGTATTACACTGGTTTTAATTGCTTTTTTGCCAAATAACCAAAATAGAAAAGGAAGTAACAACATCATGGGTAATATCTTTAATGACATACCAATGCCCACGATGAAACCACAAGCTGCAAAACGTTGTTGTAACCATAAATAAATTGCAATGGTTACGGTAAGGGTTGAAAGGGCGTCGAGGTGTAGCCCTACACCTGTTTCTAAAATCAATAATGGTGATAAGGCCACAAGCGAAAGATGCTTAAGTTTATCAATGTGCTGTAAAACTCTGAATGAAAAATACAGTGTAAGTAGCCCACTCAGCAGCAATATTGCACTCCACGCCAACTGTGCATGTTCAACACCAGCTGAAGATGCCAACGCAAAGAGACTTAAGGCAACGGGTGGATATAAGGTCACGTATTTGGCGTGCTCTTGTGGCGGCTGCCATTGTGCACGAAGCTCTATAAGCTCTGGCGCATCATGGCTTACTCGATAAGGGTCTATGCCTTCATAAGCGATACGCCCATCAAATAAATAACGGTCAACATCATTCGAGGTGTAGGGCGTAACACCAAGTAAAGCAACACGTGCAATAACAGCTGCCAGCAAAATGAGTTTGTAATCTTTCAATTTCAACGATGAAGGTGAGGTTGCCCAAGCCAGCAGCATAAATACTGCCATCAAACTAAATTGCAAAATGATGAAAATACCCATCTCACCTAAGTATGGAGACGTTGACGAATCCTTAATTTCAGATAACCAATGGCTACTGAAACTGGCCAGAACCACACCTATTAGACTCAAAAAGTGCAGCCATTTTTTAGTGGTTGGTGATATATCATTTGCAAAGTAGTTTGTGAGTGTGTTCATTGTTGTTACCAACTACTTAGATAATTGAAAGTGGCTATAAAAGCTATGTAATGCGGAGAGTACAAAGCCTATTGCAAGCAATAACAAGAACGGCAACATGAACCAATGTCCTTGAGCCATGGCCCACAAGAATACAATGGAATAAACTGCTGCGATCGCAACTTCAAAAAATGCACCTCTTGGTGGAATCGCACGATACTGTTTTTTCTCAGGTTTAGTTTGTACTGCTGATTGCGTAAGTTTGTTTTCTAACTCTCCGGTTTTTGGCGTGCGCACAAATTCGCTTCGTTTACCTAGTAGACCTTCAATCCCCGCTTTTGAGTTATTTATCGCCAGCTGAACACCCAAAATCATTAAACTTGGTAACTTTACGAAGGCACGACTTTTAGAGCGATTGAGAACGACTTGCCCAAAATAGAGATAAGCTAAGTGACCACCAGACGACATGGCAAGTAATGGGATATCCAACCACCATACGTTTACGAAATCGTATTGATCACGCAAATATAAACTCGGCACTAAGAAAATGAGGGTATCAACGAGCATCACGAAGTAAGCGAGGTTATTACCGAGGTGGAACGTAGACTCGACTTTCTTTTTAAAAGGAATGTTTGATTTCCAAACCGTTGGTAACATTTTCATCATTACTTCAACGCCGCCCTTAGCCCAGCGGAACTGCTGACTCTTAAAGGCGTTCATGTCTGCTGGTAATTCACCTGGGCAGGTAACGTTGTTGAGGTAAAGCATTTTCCAACCTGCAAGTTGAGCTCGGTAACTCAAATCTAAATCTTCGGTTAGCGTATCAGCGCTCCAATGACCTGCATCAATTATCGCTTCGGTACGCCAAATGCCGGCGGTACCATTAAAGTTAAATAACTTGTTACTTGCACAGCGCACATGTTGTTCTAATCCAAAGTGAGCATCAAGCATGATGGCTTGAACTTTCGTTAGCAGACTGCTTTTTCTATTCAAATGCTCCCAACGGAATTGCACCATGGCAATATCTTGTTGGGAAAAATGATGAATCGTTTTGAGTAAGGTATCGTTATGCGGTATGAAGTCGGCATCGAAAATGGCGATAAATTCACCCGTGGCGGTTTCCATCGCATCTTTTAAAGCACCCGCTTTAAAGCCATGACGATGAACACGCTGAACGTGTTGAATGTTGATCCCTTGTTGTTGTTGATGATAAGAGACTCTTTCAGCGATTAAATCACTGGTTTCGTCCGTTGAATCATCAACAATTTGAATTTGTAATTTGTCTTGTGGGTATTCAAGTTGCACAATCGAATCAACAATCCGTTTAGCAACTAAACGCTCATTATAAAGTGGTATTTGTACCGTTACTTGAGGTAACTCAGCAAACTTTTTTGGTTCGACAGGTTTGTAATTACGGTATTTATACCAGCGAATAACCATCGACAAGCGATGAAGGCCAAAGAGACATAAGATGCCCAATAAAACAAAATGACTGGCGATAAAAAACCAACTAATTGAAGACATTGTTGAACAACCTTTTGTGAAACTTTAAATCAGAAACGTCTAATTTTTTAAGGAATGCAGAGTAATAAATACTCCGCATTTTTTGAAATACGATTGTTAGAAAACTTTTGTTAAACCAAGCTCTATACGATCGCCTTCTAGTACGTTCTCACCATATATTTCACGGGTATAAGTCACTTCTAAACCGTAACCTTTCAATGCCTTGTTATCGAAGTTCCAACCTGTGGTTAGCTCAAGTTTGCCTACATCGAACTCAAGTGGATTAGATAGGTTGCCGTTCAACGTGTTAGGTGCATCAGAATTCTCTGCACTCAAAATTCCGTCTAGCTTGGTACGGAAGTACAAGTTTTTAGTGATATTAAAGCCGTACTCGATGAGGTAGCGATATTCGTCAGATGGCGAGTCAGCTCTTAAGCGGTAACCCGCCTCAGCACCAAAATAGCCATATTTACCTAGCCCCTTGCCAATAAGTACTCTGACTTCATAATCAACTTGGTGGTTGCCTAAGCCATCTTCTGCTTTGTAAAAAAGAGGGGCTTTAACCAAAAAAGATGTTGATAAAACGAATGGTTCTGCTTGCCATTGGTACTTCAGGCCTAACTCAGTATCACCGAAGCCTGTAGCACTGCTTTCACCTAAAACACTGTCTAACTGGTCATATGATTGATAAATTTGTGAACCATAAAGAGAAAAGCTATTGCCTAAACCGTACTCTCCGTAGAAAGAAACGCTGTCGCTTTCGAAGTTCTGGAAACTAGGATTGTTTCCTCTATAGCTATCCGCTTCATAGGTCGCATAGCCGAGTTTTGCATAACCAGAGCCTTTTTCACCAACCCACGCACCAGCAGATGCGTTAGTTGCTGCAAGCATAAAAGGAGCAGAGATTAACAGCGCTTTAAGAGATGTGTTTTTTAACTTGAGGTTGTTGATCATAACGTTCACTCTTTGATTAATTATCATTGTTAGCTTTTTGTTAAGACCAAACTGGGTAATGATATATTTCAAAAAAAATGAAGAGTTGTGCAGTTAAAATGGCAATATGAAGAAGAAACAGATACTTATTGTGCTTGTTTTTTGCTCTAATAATTGATTTTCATATATTTCTAAATCGCATCGTTACGTCTAGCACTATAAAATTCACTAATATATTGACCACCTTTAATTTGAGCGATCAAACGGATTTTTTGTTTCGCATTTTCTGTAGATAAGTTCTTTCTTAGAGGTGTATCTATTCCCCAGTAGTAAGCTGACTTTTCCATCGCAAGCGGATACATGGTAGCTTGCTCATGTCGATCGACAAGAAATAAGGTTGCTTTGTCGAGAGGGAAGGTTGAGTTGATAAAAGTGGTACCTTCTTCATCGTAAACGTTAACTTTAAATTCACCAGAAACTAAAACACAATGTTTAGCAAGCACATCACACTGATTCTCAGGGTTGAGTGTAAACACACGTTTTTCCTTAGCCTGACTTTCTAGATATGAATCAGAAATAATATAGCCAGCTATGGTCAGAATGGGGGCCACGAATATCGCGAGTTTTGTATGCTTATTCATCTTATATCCTTATTATTTTTGATGAAGAAGGCTCTGATAAATCAAAGCCTTCTTAGACTAGATACTAGTGTGCGTGTGCAGCACCTGCACCTTTAGGTACTCGAAAATTTTCAACCATTTGCTGAATTTCTTTCGGCGCCTCCCCAGTAAACTTACATACAATAAAGGCTACTGCAAAGTTCACTAATGCACCTACTGCACCAAATGCGTTTGGTGAGATCCCGAAGAACCAATTTTCAGGTAAACCACCAAGGAATGAAGTGCCAGGAATGAACATAATGCCTTTATGCTGGAATACATATAGCATTGTGATACCAATACCTGAACACATACCCGCAACTGCTGCTTTACCACTCATCTTCTTAGAGAATATACCCATCATCAGTGCTGGGAAGATACTGGATGCTGCGAGTCCAAAGGCCAAGGCTACGGTTCCGGCGGCAAATCCGGGCGGATTGAGCCCGAGATAACCTGCGACTAGAATCGATAGCGTCATGGTTACCCGACCAGCAAGTAGTTCATTTTTCTCTGACATATTGGGGGTGAGCACACCTTTCATTAAGTCATGGGAAATCGAGGAGGATATGGCTAAGAGCAATCCCGCAGCGGTTGAGAGTGCGGCAGCTAGACCACCGGCTGCAACAAGGGCAATAACCCAGTTAGGAAGATTTGCGATCGCAGGATTAGCTAGAACCATGATGTCACGGTCAACTTTAACCATTTCATTGGTGTTCTTGTCTGCAACATATTGGATTTTGCCATCACCGTTTTTATCTTCGTACTTCAACAATCCAGTGTTTTCCCAATCCTTAAACCATTGTGGGCGTTGATCATACTGTAAGTTTTGACCTGCAGTTGGTTCAATCGTACTCATTAGGTTCAAACGTGCCATTGCGCCTACGGCAGGTGCAACAGTATAAAGCAGTGCAATAAACACAAGCGCATAGCCAGCTGATGAACGAGCCGCTTTTACTGAAGGGACCGTAAAGAAGCGCATAATAACGTGTGGTAAACCAGCAGTACCAATCATTAATGACATGGTGTAGGCAAACATATTTAAAGAGCCTCCCATGTTATCGGTTGTGTACTCTTTAAAACCTAAATCCGTGACCACTTGATCTAATTTATCGAGTAAGTAAACACCACTTCCGTCTGCTAAAGTACTGCCAAGACCTAGTTGCGGAATTGGGTTACCTGTGAGTTGTAGCGAGATGAAAATGGCAGGGATGGTATAAGCAAAGATTAACACGCAATACTGTGCAATCTGAGTGTAAGTAATGCCTTTCATGCCACCGAGTACGGCATACACCCATACTACTAACATGCCTATACCAAGCCCTAAATCGTAGTCCACTTCTAAGAAGCGAGAAAATGCCACGCCAACACCTTTCATCTGACCGATGATGTAAGTGAGCGAAGCAATAATTAAACATAAAACCGCTACGATACGTGCCGTTTTTGAGTAATAACGATCACTAATGAATTCAGGTACGGTAAATTTTCCGTGTTTACGCATATAGGGTGCAAGTAGCATTGCAAGCAGCACGTAACCACCGGTCCAACCCATTAAGAATACGGAACCGCCGTAACCTAAAAAGGCAATTAAACCTGCCATAGAGATAAATGATGCTGCACTCATCCAGTCGGCACCAATTGCCATTCCGTTTTGTAATGGACTAATGCCGCCGCCAGCGACATAAAAATCACTGGTCGTGCTTGCGCGTGCCCACCATGCAATTGCAAAATAAAGCCCGAATGAGCCAAAAACGGCAATGTAGGTATAAAGTTTTAATTCATCCATCTACTTTTCCTCTACCTTGTATTTTTTATCGAGCTTATTCATTTTTGAGGTATACCAAAAAATCAATGCGACGAAGACATAAATAGAACCTTGCTGAGCAAACCAGAAACCTAGCTTGTAACCGCCCATACGAATTTCATTTAATGGTTCAACTAACAAGATCCCAAATACAAATGAAACGACAAACCATATGGCAAGGCATATCAGGATAAGGCGTAAATTTTCAGTCCAATAACTGTTTTCGCTTTCCACAATACTCTCCTTTTTGTTTTATCAATTCTTTTTGGAGAGAGTTTGGCTGAGAGATTTTTCCTCTAAATTTTAAATATTGCCCGTACTTAATATTTAAAACTTAAAGATCTACACGCCTTAGTATTCCCTGCCCAATCGGAACTGCTGTTCTTTTTTCCAAACTGAAAGCTAACAAGGCAGCAAAAAGAAAAATATTCAACTTTAGTCTAAGGTCGTGTGTTTTTACTTGTACTTCATGGAGTTATTGATTAAAAATAAACCCACAAGGGATGCGAGGTTAAAGAAATGAGTACAGAGTTAACGGATATCAAAGATTTTTTAAAAGCCATTGTGCCATTTGAAGGTTTACCTGAAGAGATCATCACCTCGCTCGTTAAAAGTATTAGTATTTGTTATTTGCGTCACGATGAATGCTTGCCGCCAGAAGGGATTGATAGTCCGAGTCTGTATATTGTTCGCAAAGGTGCTTTAAATTCTTTTAAAACTGGACAAGGCCTTAAAGAATTGGTTGATAAACACGGTGAAGGCGATTGGTGTTCACTCTTTGCAGCAAACAGTGATAGTAGTTATGTGGTAACAGCTACCGAAGACAGTTTGATTTACGCCATAGATTTCACAAAACTCAAACAAGTAACTCAAAGTCATTCATATGTTTACGAATTTATTGCGAGTTCAGCGACTCAGCGTTTAACTCATAAGGCATCTCAACTTAATGAGAAGGCTATTGTGTCTTCATCGTTGATGAATACTGCCATCAGTGATTTCTATAGCAGTCCGGCACTAACCATTGATGAAAATGAAACAATTCAATCAGCAGCACAGAAGATGACAGCACAAAATTTTTCTTGTTTGCTGGTGGTAAATGACGACAAACTTGCTGGAATTGTCACAGATAAAGATTTTCGTCGTCGATGTGTTGCAGAAGGGCTACCACTGTCATCACCCGTTTCTGAAATTATGACAGAAGACGTGAAGATGATCGATGTAAATACCTATGCTTATGATGCGCTTATTAGAATGTCGACTGCCGGAGTGCATCATTTACCTGTGAGCCGAAATGGTGTGCTCGATGGTATGGTAACCATTACGGATTTGATGAAGCAGGAAGACTTAAATACCGTGAATATGTCTTCAATGATTCGTAAAGCACAAACGATTGACGAGCTGATAGAAATTTCAAAATTATTACCTAAATTGCAGGTCAGCATGGTCAAACTTGGGACTACTGCAGCGAATATTGGTAAGAGTATCAGTGCTATTACTAACTCATTTACTCATAGGCTCATTTTGATGGCTAAAGATGAGCTTGGTGCCGAGCCTGTACCATTTGCTTGGGTAAGTGCTGGCTCTCAAGCGCGGCAAGAGCAAACGGTTCATTCTGATCAAGATAATGGCATTATCATTGATGACTCAGTAAAACCTGAGCATGAAGTTTGGTTTCGTTCGCTTGCCAAATTTGTTTGTGATGGATTAAACCTATGTGGATATGTCTATTGCCCAGGTAACGTCATGGCGACAACAGACAAATGGCGACAAAAACAATCAGTATGGCATAGCTACTTTGACAACTGGATTGAACAACCTGAACCTCTAGCACTAATGCATAGCAGCATCTTCTTTGATCTTAAGACTGTTTACGGTCCGTCAGATTTGCTGGAACAGGTTCGAGAAACTCTACTTGTTAAAACGAAGACAAATACCCTATTTTTAGCACACCTTTCTGCCAATGCTATTAAACTCAAGCCGCCACTTGGTTTCTTTAGAAATTTTGTTTTAACCGCCAATGATAAACATAAGAATACTCTTGACTTGAAACACAATGGTATTGCACCAATTACTGATTTGGCTCGAATTTATGCTTTGTCTGAAGGGATAAAAGAAGTGAATACTTTAGAACGATTAAAGTTGGCAGCAGGCACACCATCATTAAGTAAGGATGCAGCCGTCAGTTTGATATCGGCTTTTGAGTTTTTAACTATGTTGAAAGTTGAACATCAGGCGCAGCAACTGATTGATGGTAATGATGCGGATAACTTTTTAGCCCCTAAATCGCTATCGAGCCTTGATAGAGAACATCTTAAAGACAGTTTTGCTGTAATTAAAGATATGCAAAATGTTAGGCAAACTACCTATGGGTAAGACCCATTTCATTGTCGGAGGTTACTATGCTTTTTGATAAGTGGTTTAGCCTAAATACTAAACGGGAAAAGTTATTAAAAAAAATGCCTCCTGAACCATTACGTTCGTTTTTAAATACGCCTTTTCCTGAACCCGAAGATGCTATAAATAAACTTGAACTACTAACCCTTGACTTTGAAACTACAGGTTTAAACCCTCTCAAAGATAAAATTCTATCAATAGGGTATTCAAGCGTAACTAAAGGTATTGTTTCATTAGCAAACAGTCGACATTACATCGTGAATACTCAAGTCGAACTTGAAAGGGACAACGTGCAAATTCACAGTATTATGGACTCAGAACAAGCCTCGGGCGATTCGTTAGAGTCTGTTGTTGAACAATTATTAAATGATCTTGCTGGCAAAGTGATGTTGGTGCATTTTGCAAACATAGAAGTCAATTTCTTAAAAGAAGCGTGTCTGCAGTTGTATGGCATGGCACCAGTTTTTCCAGTTGTTGATACGTTAATGATGGCTAAACGTCGGTTTGATTTAAGTGATACGGCCTATGATTCATCTCGATTGCGTTTAATTAATCTTAGAGAAGAATTCGAACTCCCTCCGCACCATGAACATAATGCATTAAACGATGCTGTAGCCACAGCAGAGTTATTTTTAGCCATGCTCAATAAAAATCATCAAGGATTAAAAACAACGCTGAAAGCCATTCAGCTGTAGCTTTCACTGTTTACTTAGTCGGTTCTGAAAAAATCCATTTCAAGAGTTAAAATGTACAGCATCTGATTTACGCAAAATTCAGAGCCGTACCCCAAAAGCAAGATTTCTTAGATTTTGCATCAATTTCACTACAAAAC
>NZ_JAFEUN010000114.1 GCF_016900895.1 Parashewanella hymeniacidonis | reverse complement strand
TCTGGCCGCCGCTTCATCCCGTTTCTCACTGAGCATGAAATCAATGGTATCACCGAATTTATCAACGGCTCGGTACAGGTAATGCCACTGATCTTTTACTTTGATGTAGGTTTCGTCCATCCGTCATGAGCTAGATACTGAGCGCTTTCTACCATTTCTAAAAGCCGCTTCCAGCTGAGGTGCGTATTCAATAACCCTGCGATGTATCGTAGCATGGTCAATTTCAACTCCACGCTCATTCAGTAACTCTTCAATATCTCGTTAACTGAGTTTGTGGGCCACATACCACCTCACTGCCATCAAAATGGTGGCTGATGAATACGGTTTTTTACGGAAGCTCAAACTCATATTCGACTACTTTAGGTTCAGATTATTTTTTAGGCTTGCAGAATGTTACTTCAAAAAGCAAAAGTTGTGTGACATCAAAATATCTGCTTGAGTGTTTTTTAGGCTGCAAAGATGCGACAGAACCCTCATTTATCTTTTAGCTTAAATTGCATCGCACTCTGTTCTAATTTATCTGCCATTTCCAACAGTTTATTTGCAATTTCAGCGGTGCTTTCAGCATCAATTGATGTCGTTTCAGCAGATTGGCTAATATCGATGACATTAGCGTTGATGGATTCAGATACATGGCTTTGCTCACTGGCCGCTGTTTCCATTTGCGCATTCAGCTCACAAATTTCATCAATTGAGACATTAATGTTTTTTAGCTCTTCAGCTACAGTTTGAATAGCAGACACTTGTTGCTGAGCAAAATCGGAAGCTTTATCCATGATTTGCACACAGTCAGCGGCTTCTTCCCTCAGTCCCTCAATGGTTTTACGGATATCTTGTGTAGATTCTTGAGTGCGAGATGCTAACGTTCTGACTTCATCCGCAACGACTGCAAAACCTCGCCCTTGTTCTCCAGCTCGTGCTGCTTCAATGGCTGCATTTAATGCCAGTAAATTGGTTTGTTCTGCAATCCCTGAAATTACCGAAAGTACAGCTGCAACTTCGTCACTACGGTGATTGAGTTGTTGTATTTTTGCAGCACCTTGTTGTACTTCTTGGCTGAGTGTTTCAATGGCATTTACGGCAATCTGAGCTCTATTTTCTCCGTCTGAGGCGGCTGAACTGGTTGTTTGCGAGTGTGAAAAGGTTGTTACTGCATTAGCTTTAACTTGCTCTGCCGATGCTGCCATTTCTGTCATGGCCGTAGCAACTTGAGTCGTATTTGATTTTTGGGCGATAACTTCATGTTTCGTCGTTTCTGCCATTGAGGCAATACTCTTAGCACTTTCGTTAACTTCTCTGGCATTAGTGACGACGGTACAGAGCGTATCATTGATTCGGGAAACCATTTGATTAAAAGTTTTCGAGACAGCACCAATCTCATCCTCACGATTGACTCTCAATTGAAGTGTTAAGTCAGACTGTTCAGTAACCTGTGTCATCGTTTGTCGCAAAAGTCGTAATCGACTAATGACGAAATGGTTAAGAATAAAGCCAGTAATGATAAATGCCAGTATAAACAGAGTAGCTTGAATTAGAGCGCTGGTGAATAAACTTTTCTCAAGTTGCTTATCACTTTTCGCGAGTGAGTAATCAATACGAGTTGCGCCAAGAATGGTACCCTCAGAAACTTGATGGCAGCCCAAACAATTAACTCCTTGATAATCAGCTTTTGCTAAAATTGGCTCGATTCGAGTCAGTACTCTGCCATCTTTCGATTGAGTTATGGTATTAATTATCTTGCCGGCTAAGGCTTGTTCATCAAAGTTATCTTGAACGCTTTCTCCTGGGAGCCCTTTGCCGAAGACTTTATTCAATGCTGGGCTTCTGATGATGCGGATATCTTTAATCTCGTCTTCTGCCGTCATTTTTTTACGCAAAAGCTCTCGGTTACCAATGGTGCCTGTGAGCATCATGGTGTTCAGAGAATCGAAGTAGGATTTCGTTAAACTATGGGTATGATCTTGAGCATATTCCTCTAAGTGAGCCCGCTGACTCGATGAACCAAACCATAATGTAAATGCAAGTACGATAAGAAATATTATCGCTAGAGTTGTTAACACCAGAGAACGAATGGACAGAGGCTTTGACATAATGTTCGGTTCTTATTTTTGTCAGGTAATGAATATATATCGTCAGCCATGTATAAGTCTTAATAATAAAATTCCATATACAGGCTTGTTTGTATAAATAAAGTTCACATTTGAAGTGAGCACAAAGAGTAGTGATCTAAATCACGCCAAACGTTGATTTAGATAATATATTGAAGAATTGGGTGGAAGCAGCTGAAACCAATTAAGCCACTATCTCCTTTTTGGTATTTACCATTTTTCTTGCGGGTCAGCTTTTATTCTCACAAGGTTTGCACGGACAAAGCAATAAGAAGCAGGCATAGGTATACCTAGGAATCTGTATAACTTCTCTAATTGATTGTAGCTATTATTAGGCAAATGTGACTTGTTTAATGAATTAAGGTAATCAGGTGGAGTTGCGATTTAAACGCATGCTGCCGACCTTTAGCACGAGTTAGTGTACCTTCAATACCTCCTTCTTTAATAAATTGATTAGATAGGCTAGTAGATTTGTTCGTTGATATTTCGTTTCCGAGCCAATTAAAGGATTTAAAGCTCAGTTTAATGTCATTGGTATTAGAATCTTCATTACTTACTGTAAAAGTAATCGTACTTGTCCGGTTTAAAACAGATGTTTTGTAAGGTATTTGAATGGCATTAGGTTTATTATCGTTGTGTCCTACATTTTCAATTGTGAATTGTTGAGCTGCTGCAGCTATTGCTCTTACTTGATCATCTGTTAGACTTTCGAATTTATAACCATTCCATTTTAGGGGTTGCATAGAAATTTGTTGAATAGACATATTAATTTCTCATCGATTTATCAATTTCAGCAACGCATTAATTGCGCAGACAGAGATTATTGAACTGACAGTGAATGCAGAAGTCTTTTCGATTGAGTTAAGTGTGTTGATCTTTGATGATTATTTTTGCAACGATAAATTGGTTATTTTATGCAAGGCAGGGCTTGTGAGGTTTGGTTATTACCGACATATAAAACTGTGGTTACTTCTCTTCCAAATCAACAAGCGGTAACGTAGCACTTTTTATTTTAACAGAGCAACCAATTCAAGCTCTCTATTTTTTCGATGCTTTTGAGCATTCATTGTTCTGTGTTATGACCTGTTTACTTAGATGACCAAGCTTCACTGCTAATGCCTTGAGCAGGCAAATGCTCAAATAGCACAAAATTTAATCCTGAAAGATAAATGCTCCCTAGACTTTCTAATTCAATTTATGATCAAAAAATTAGCTTTCTTACACAAGTTAAAGATAATTAATTCGCACTTTTTATAACATAGCTATATTTCTGGCCTAATAAATGCTTTATCGATAAATGTTATTATATTGCGTCAATCTTTGGGCTATCGGTAATGGATGTAAAAGCAACGCTAGGTCAAGTTAAACAGTTTAATGTCAATAATCTAAAAGGGATTGGTACTCCTTTGTTAGTATTGGCAGCGATGGCGATGATTATTTTGCCAATGCCGGCTCTTTTACTCGACACCTTATTTTCTTTCAATATTGCGTTAGCCTTAATTGTACTTCTAGTCGCAATTTACACCGACAGGCCATTGGATTTTGCTGCTTTTCCATCTGTACTTCTTATCGCAACCCTACTTCGTTTGGCCTTGAACGTAGCTTCTACCCGTGTGGTATTACTGGAAGGTCATAACGGTGGTGATGCAGCAGGTAAGGTCATCGAAGCTTTTGGTTCAGTGGTTATTGGTGGAAATTACGCTGTTGGTTTAATTGTATTTATCATTCTCATCATTATTAACTTTGTGGTTGTCACAAAGGGTGCCGGCCGTATCGCTGAGGTGAGTGCTCGTTTCACGCTAGATGCGATGCCCGGTAAACAGATGGCGATTGATGCGGACTTAAATGCTGGACTCATCAATCAAGAACAAGCCAAGGAGCGACGCAAAGATGTTACCCAAGAAGCAGACTTTTACGGTGCAATGGACGGTGCGTCAAAATTCGTAAAAGGTGATGCTGTCGCTGGCATCATGATTCTGATTATTAACATTATCGGTGGCTTTGTTATTGGTATGGTGCAGCACGGGCTCGATTTATCGAGTGCTGTTGAAATCTATACTTTGCTAACCATCGGTGACGGTCTTGTTGCCCAAATCCCAGGCTTGTTGCTCTCAATTGCTGCGGCATTAATGGTGACGCGACAAAATGAGTCTGGCGATATGGGTAAGCTGATGATGAGCCAGATGTTTGACAATCATAAGTCATTAATGATTGCTGCCAGCTTGCTGATGATCATGGGATTGGTGCCGGGCATGCCACACTTTGCTTTCATCAGCTTTGCATTACTCACCGCAGGTGCTGCTTATTTTGTGTTTCGTCGTAATAAGCAAAAACAACGGCAAGCATTAGAGCTCGCCAAAGCGCCGCCTGTTGAAAAAGATAACAAAGAAGTTAAAGAACTAAGTTGGGAAGATGTTCGTCATGTTGACACCATTGGCCTTGAAGTGGGTTATCGTTTAATCCCTCTCGTTGATAAAGCACAAGACGGCGAATTACTGACGCGGATTAAAGGTGTTCGTAAAAAGTTGTCACAGGAGTTAGGTTTCTTGGTGCCAGCAGTACACATTCGCGACAATTTAGATTTAGCGCCAAATACTTATCAAATTTCATTAATGGGCGTAGTGGTTGGTGAATCTGAAATTCGCCATGACAGTGAGTTGGCCATTAACCCAGGCCAAGTTTATGGAAAACTTGATGGAATAGAGACTAAAGACCCTGCCTTTGGCCTTGATGCGGTCTGGATTTCACCAGAGCAGCGTGAACATGCTCAAACATTGGGTTATACCGTGGTTGATGCCGCAACCGTAGTGGCAACCCACATCAGTCAATTGCTTACTAACAATGCCTCTAAGCTACTTGGTTATGAAGAAGTTCAACAATTACTTGATATTTTACAAAAACAGTCGCCTAAGTTAGTAGATGGATTGATTCCAGAAGTGATGTCATTAGGCATTGTGGTTAAAGTGATGCAAAATCTATTGCATGAAGGTGTTTCAGTGCGTGATTTGAAGACAATCGTACAAACCTTATTGGAGTACGGTACTAAGAGTCAAGATACTGAAGTATTGACTGCTGCAGTACGAATTGCATTGAAAAGAATGATTGTTCAGGAGATCGCTGGACCTGAATTAGAAGTACCTGTCATAACTTTGGCTCCAGAGTTGGAACAGATGTTGCATCAGTCTATGCAGGCAACAGGTGGAGACGGACCAAATATTGAGCCAGGCCTTGCAGAGCGTATGCAGAAGTCGTTAAACGACGCATCGCAGCAGCAAGAGTTGGCCGGTCAGCCCGCCATATTGTTGACATCGGGAATGCTGCGTTCGACATTGTCACGCTTTGTTAAGCACACTATTCCGAACTTAAGGGTGATTTCTTATCAAGAAGTTCCCGATGAGAAACAAATTAGAATTGTATCAGCTGTCGGTCAGTAGAGGATGTAGCCGTGAAGATAAAACGTTTTTTTGCCAAAGATATGCGTACAGCATTAGCACAAGTGAAGGAAACCTTGGGTTCTGATGCTGTAATCATGTCCAACAAAAAAGTAGACGGTGGTATCGAGATCGTTGCCGCAGTTGATTACGATGAGCCAAAACCACAAGTGAAAGCTGAGCCAAAGATCCCTAAACGCTCATTTATGGATTTGTCTGACGACAGAGTCTCAATTGGTGCCAACACAGTTCGTGCAACGAAGCCGGCGGAGGTTTCACCCGTTAAGAAATCAATGAAAACGCCAAAGGCTGCGCCGGCGGATTCATTACAAGCTTTATTGGAGCGTCAACACGCTAAGCTTCAACAGCAAGAACAAGAAGCTAAAGATAAACTTGACATGCCTTCTTGGGCCAAAGGGCTTGAAGCCAGCCGAAACTCGCAAGCTGCACTAGCTCAAAATCATCGTCAGACAATGAAAGCAAAAACAGAAACAGCCGTTCCTGTAAGTAATGAAATGCAAGCGATGAGAGATGAGTTAGCGTCATTACGCAGTTTATTAACGCATCAAGTTTCTAGCTTGATGACAGAAAAAAAGCAGCAAGTTGATCCTGTTGGCTCGATGCTCGAAACAAAACTGCTTGAAGCTGAGTTTACACCGACGTTAGCGAAACAGTTGTCTGAGCTGACTCAACATTACAAACCAGCAGATTTAGTTAAAGCATTGCCACAAAGTTTAGCGAACCTACTCGATAATCAAGGTGATGACATCGTTCATCGAGGTGGTGTTGTGGCATTAGTAGGCCCAACAGGTGTAGGAAAAACAACAACGTTGGCGAAAATTGCAGCAAGATTTGCAGCGAAACACGGAAATGACCACGTCGCATTGATTACAATGGATCATTATCGCATCGGAGCCTATGAGCAACTGGCAACTTATGGCAAAATAATGGGATGCCCAGTAAAACTTGCTCATGATGTGAGTGAATTGGAACAAATTTTATATCAATTCAGAAATAGAAAACTGGTATTGATAGACACGGCAGGTATGGGGCAGCGAGATCAGCGTTTATATCAACAACTTGATAATTTAAATGCAAATAAACGCATACCTATCCGTAATTATCTGGTATTGTCTGCGACAGCTCAAAGAAGAGTGTTGCAGGAAGCCGTAGAATACTTTAAACGAGTGCCATTAGCAGGCGCTGTTTTAACCAAATTAGATGAGTCAGTTTCATTAGCAAGTGCATTAAGTGTCTTAATCGCTAATAAGCTTCCATTAAATTATGTGACTGACGGCCAAAGGGTACCAGAAGATATTCATCTTGCTGATACCTTCAAGCTTGCAGAGCAAGCATTATCTGTCTTAGATGAATCTGAGCCAGAATTTGTTCAACGACCGGTGGGGGCAACCGAACTAGCCCATGCATTTGAGTAAAGCAATGACCCAAGATCAAGCAAGCGGTTTACGTATGATGAATCAACCAAACAATGAAAAAGTAAAAGTTATTGCCGTAAGTGGTGGTAAAGGTGGCGTGGGCAAAACCAGCGCTTCAATCAATACAGCAGTAGCTCTTGCCGAGAAAGGCAAGCGAGTTTTGGTATTAGATGCCGATCTAGGTCTTGCTAATGTCGACGTTATGCTAGGCATTAGAGCTGAAAAAAACCTATCTCACGTATTATCTGGTGAAGCAGAACTGGACGATATTATCGTTCGAGGTCCAAAAGGTATCGGTATCATTCCTGCAACATCAGGCACTCAGGCCATGGTGGAGCTAAATTCAGCACAGCATGTTGGTCTTATACGCGCCTTCAGCGAAATGAAAACCCAGTTTGACATACTGATTGTCGATACGGCAGCAGGTATATCAGATATGGTGTTGAGTTTCTCACGCGCATCACAAGATGTACTCATCGTGGTCTGTGACGAACCTACCTCAATCACTGACGCATATGCCTTAATTAAGATTTTAAGCCGCGAACACGGTGTGTTCCGTTTTAAAATTGTCGCAAATATGGTGAAAAGCCTGCGTGAAGGAATGGAGTTGTTTGCTAAATTAAGCAAAGTGACAGATCGATTCCTTGATGTAGCATTGGAACTGGTGGCAACGATTCCGTTTGATGAAAACTTACGCAAATCCGTGCGTAAACAGAAACTGGTCGTAGAAGCATTCCCTAAATCACCTGCTACAATTGCCTATCATGGTTTGGCGAATAAAATTATTAGTTGGCCAATTCCACAGCAACCAGGAGGACATTTAGAGTTCTTTATTGAACGTCTAGTTAAACGGCCTGAGCAGGAAGAGGACAGATCGAGTGAATAAAGCCGCTGCGTATACTAGTTTTGACGATAAAACATCGACAGTCGAACAGTATGCCCCGTTGGTTAAGAAAATCGCTCATCATTTATTGGCGAGACTACCAGCATCTGTTCAACTTGATGATTTACTGCAAGCTGGCATGATGGGGTTACTCGAAGCATCCTCGAAATTTGATGGCTCTAAAGGCGCAAAGTTTGAAACGTTCGCTGGGATCCGCATTCGTGGTGCTATGCTTGATGAAATTCGTAAAGGTGATTGGGTACCTCGTTCGGTACATCGTAATCATCGTATGGTTTCTCAAGCAATAGAAAAATTAGAACAAGAGTTAGGCCGTGAAGCTACTGTTCAAGAGATTGCGGCAGAACTCAACCTATCGATAGATGAATATCACCAAATTCTGAATGATGTATCCTCAGGAAAAGTTATCGGGATGGATGACATAGGTGTATCACAAGATGTGATTTCAACTGAGAATACGCCAGAAGATGAAACTTTTGATTCTTTAACGAATGAGCATTTTCAGCATGCTTTAGTCGACGGGATCAAACAATTACCAGAAAGAGATGCATTGGTCTTGTCACTTTATTATGATGAGGCCTTGAATTTAAAAGAAATTGGCGCCGTTCTCGAAGTGAGTGAATCACGTGTAAGCCAAATTATGAGTCAAGCGATGATGCGACTCAAAAGTAAGCTACGAGACTGGACGCAAGAATAAATAGAGTTACCTGGAGGAAACCTTGGACAAGAATATGAAAATCTTAATCGTTGACGACTTTTCGACGATGAGACGTATCATTAAGAACTTGTTGCGTGATTTGGGGTTCAACAATACCCAAGAAGCAGACGATGGAACAACCGCTTTGCCAATGTTACAAAAGGGTGACTTTGACTTCGTTGTAACGGACTGGAATATGCCTGGTATGCAGGGTATTGACCTATTAAAAGCCATTCGTGCTGATGATAAGTTAAAGAACATTCCTGTTCTGATGGTTACAGCTGAAGCTAAGCGTGAACAAATCATTGCTGCAGCGCAAGCAGGAGTTAATGGTTATGTTGTAAAACCTTTCACTGCTGCAACGCTTAAAGAGAAGCTAGATAAAATCTTCGAACGACTAGGCTAATCAAGGATGAGCTATGCAGGCAGAAATCACAGGGCTAATTAGCCTTGGGCAAGCTCAAGAGCTTGTTGAGTTGCTCTCTGCTGGTGAGCAACACAAAGCTGATGAGCTGCTTAAAGAGTTGGCTTCTCCTCTTCAAAAAGATCTTTATGATGAAATTGGCAAGCTAACTCGCCAACTTCATAGTGCTCTGATTGAATTCCAAGTTGATAATCGTCTTAAAGAGTTAACCAATACCGATATTCCAGATGCTAAAGAGCGTTTGAATTACGTTATTGATATGACTGAGCAAGCTGCGAACAAGACGATGGATGCTGTCGAAGAGTCTCTTCCTCTCGCTAATGCGTTAATTACCAATATCAATAATGTTCAACCTCAATGGGATAGGTTGATGCTTCGTGATTTGGATTTACAAAACTTTAAAAAATTGTGTTTTGATATCCAAGATATGATGCAGCGAAGTGGTCATGATTCAGTACGTTTGAGAGATCTTTTAAATCAAATTCTGATGGCACAAGATTTCCAAGATTTAACGGGGCAGATGATCCGAAGGGTCATTACTCTTGTGCATGAAGTCGAGAGTAACTTAATTTCAATGTTAACCATTTTCGGTGAACAATCGAATGAAAACGAAAATCCTTCCACAATAAATAAAATTGAAGCTGAAGGTCCGATTGTTAATGCCGATACAAGGGAAGATGTTGTCACTGGACAAGATGAAGTCGATGACTTGCTATCAAGTCTAGGATTCTAACAAGGAGTCAATTGCATGTCGTTTTCAGTTGATGAAGAAATTCTCCAAGATTTTCTGATCGAAGCTGGTGAAATTCTAGAGCTATTACAAGAACAATTAGTCGATCTGGAAAACAACCCTGACGATACAGATCTGCTTAATGCCATTTTCCGTGGATTCCATACCGTTAAAGGTGGTGCGGGCTTTTTAAGCTTAACGCCAATGGTTGACGTTTGTCATGAAGCTGAAAATACCTTCGATTTACTTCGCACGGGTAAACGTAGTGTAACAGCCGAATTAATGGACGTTATTCTACAAGCTGTAGACGCAATTAATTCGATGTTTGGGCAAACTCAAGCGGGTGAACAACAAGATCCTGCTTCAGATGAGCTGCTTGCTGTTCTTAAAATATTAAGTTCAGGTGAGCCACTGCCATCTGAAGTCGGTGACGATCAGACTGTTGTTGAAGAAGAACCTGAGCCTGAACCAGAAATTACTCATGGGCAGTCTGAACCTATCACTGATGAGAGTAGTGATTCAATAGATGATATCACTGAATCTGAATTCGATGCCTTATTAGATGCGCTTCATGGTTCAGGTAACGCTCCTAGCGCAGCGGGAAGTTCAACTACTGAATCAGTACCCCAAACTTCAGCTGAATCTCTTGCATCAACTGATATTACTGATGATGAATTTGAAGCATTGCTTGATGACTTACATGGCAAAGGCGGCTTTAAAGCTGATGTATCGGAGCCGGTTAAAGCGGAATCAGAAAGTGCTTCTAACGTTGTTGAATCAAAATCAGACGATGAAATTACCGATGATGAATTTGAGGCATTATTAGATGAGCTGCATGGCAAGAGTGCGAGTCCAAGTACTAATCAACAAGCCGCACCGACCGTTCCTGAGATAGAAACTCAAGCCGTTAAAACTGAAAAAAGTCCCGTAGCCCCTAAAAGCGTAGAAACCAAGAAACCAGCTTCGAAAAAAGTAGCCCAACCTAAAAAAGAAGCGCCTAAGAAGGATGCTCCAGCAAGAGCTGCAGGTGGTGCTCAGGCCGAAACAACGGTTCGTGTTGATACTGCACGTTTAGATCAGATCATGAATATGGTGGGTGAACTGGTATTGGTTCGTAACCGCCTCGTCAGTCTTGGTGTCAACCGAGACGACGAAGAAATGTCAAAAGCGTTGGCAAATTTAGATTTAGTTACTGCAGACCTTCAAGGTGCAGTAATGAAAACACGAATGCAGCCAATTAAGAAAGTATTTGGCCGTTTCCCTCGTGTTGTTCGAGATCTTGCTCGAACCCTCAATAAAGACATCAACCTTATAATGGTTGGTGAAGATACCGACCTAGATAAAAACTTAGTTGAAGCACTTGCTGATCCGCTGGTTCATTTAGTTCGAAACTCAGTGGATCACGGCATTGAAATGCCTGATGAGCGAGAAGCGAATAATAAGTCAAGAACTGGCACAATTACTCTATCTGCAAGCCAAGAGGGTGACCACATTCTTCTTAAAATTGAAGATGATGGTGCAGGTATGGATGCTGAGAAGCTAAAGCAGATTGCTATTAGTCGTGGTGTACTTGATGAAGATTCAGCTGCACGTATGTCAGATAATGAAGCGTATAATCTGATTTTTGCTCCTGGTTTTTCTACTAAAGTAGAGATATCTGATATTTCAGGCCGTGGTGTGGGTATGGACGTAGTTAAGACACGTATCACCCAGCTTAATGGTACGGTTCACATCGATTCTCAACGAGGCATAGGCACCGTATTAGAAATTAAGGTACCTTTAACGTTGGCTATCATGCCGACCTTAATGGTAGACGTTGCTGAGCAAACTTTTGCATTGCCACTTTCTAGTGTTAATGAAATTTTCCACTTAGACTTGACCAAAACCAATGTCGTAGATGGTCAATTGACCGTTATTGTACGTGAGAAAGCAGTGCCACTATTCTATCTTGAACATTGGCTGCATCGAGATACTGATTTTAGACATGGTGATAAACAACATGGTCATGTTGTAATTGTTCAACTTGGTACAATTCAAATTGGTTTTGTTGTTGATGCATTGATTGGTCAAGAAGAAGTTGTCATTAAGCCATTAGGTACGCTATTACATGGCACTCCTGGGATGGCTGGTGCTACAATAACTTCAGATGGTGGAATTGCGTTAATCTTAGATGTGCCTGGTTTACTCAAGCATTACGCAAATCGAAAATAAAAGATACACAAAATAGAAAAATGATAAGTGCCTGAAAAGTAAGGTGCTTTTGTATCTAAAAGGATTTAAATGACTATTAAAGTTTTAGTCGTCGATGATTCAAGCTTTTTTCGACGTCGAGTCAGTGAAATACTCTCCCAAGATCCAAGACTGGAAGTCGTTGGAGCTGCAACTAATGGTTTGGATGCAACAAAAAAGGTTGCAGAGCTTAAACCGAATGTGATCACCATGGATATCGAAATGCCGATCATGGATGGTATTACAGCAGTTAGAGAGATCATGGCGGAAAACCCTACGCCGATTCTAATGTTTTCTTCACTCACCCACGATGGTGCACAAGCAACGCTTGATGCATTAGATGCTGGTGCGTTGGATTTTTTACCAAAGAAATTTGAAGATATTGCGACCAATCGTGATGAAGCAATACGCCTATTACAGCAAAAAGTAAAAGAATTAGGACAGCGCCGTTTATTCAGGCGTATGCCACGAACGCCAATAACAAAAAAAGCTGAAATAAAACCAACAACTCGACCGTTGAGCCAGCGCTTTTCGACCGTTGGTGCTAAAACCGATATAGATGATACTCCAGCACCTAAAGTGGTCATAAAAGCCAGTGGTAAACGTTATAAATTGTTGGTGATCGGTACTTCGACGGGTGGCCCTGTTGCATTGCAACGAATTCTCACTCAAATTCCTGCGAATTATCCGCATCCAATTTTACTTGTTCAACATATGCCTGCTGCATTTACCCCCGCTTTTGCTGGTCGATTAAATAGTTTGTGCAAAATCGAAGTAAAAGAAGCAGAGAATGGCGATCTATTAAAGCCAGGTTGCGCTTATTTAGCACCAGGTGGCATGCAGATGATGGTGGACAGAAGTGGTTCTCACGGTCGCTTAAAAGTATTGGTTGGTAAAGAAGAGATGAACTACAAACCGAGCGTAGACATCACTTTTGCTTCAGCGGCCAAAGCGTTTGCTGGTGACGTGCTTTCTGTTGTGCTTACTGGAATGGGAGCTGATGGAAGAGAAGGTGCAAGATTGCTTAAGTCTGCAGGCTCAACTATTTGGGCTCAAGATGAAGCTAGTTGTGTGGTCTATGGTATGCCGCAAGCGGTAACTAATGCAGGCTTGTCAAGCAAATCAATTCCGCTTGATAGTATGGCTGATGCAATTTTAAAAGAGTCTGCCAGTGGCTAGTACGAGTTCAGGTGGCATTTATCTTAAGCTGGCGTTATTTTTATTAACGACAGCTTTTTTATCTGTTTCTGCGCTATATTTTGATCTAAGAAATAAAAATTCGAAATTGAAAAATGAGGCTAAGTCACTCAGGGAGTCACAAATTTTGTTGATGGTACCTGATGAGCAATCTGATGCTCTGAGTGAGTGGCTAAAATCTCATCCTGAATCAATAGATTCTCTACTAGAACAAAAGAAACGTAATGATATGAACAACCAAGATGTTGTTCAGCCGAAGCCAACATCCTCTGAAAAGAAGATAGAGCGGACTAAAGTTCAAGCTTCGGTAACTGATTTTGGTAGTAAAGACATCAAAACTTACAAGTTACCTCATGGTGGGATTAGGGTAACAACGAGACAAGAATGACTGCGGGAATCCCTAAGTGAAAGTTTGGACGATAGCTAATCAAAAAGGCGGTGTAGGTAAGACAACAACCGTCGTGACCCTTGCAGGCGTATTAGTAAAGCAGGGTAAGCGAGTATTGGTTATTGATACAGATCCTCATGCTTCGCTGGGATATTACTTAGGTGTAGATCCTGAAGAAGTCCCTGGTTCTCTTTACGATTTATTTGAAGCCCACGATCAACTCACACTTGATAAAATCACCTGCCAAATTGTACCCACGTCAGTCGAACATTTAGATTTACTTCCTGCAACGATGGCTTTGGCTACCGTAGACAGAAAGCTAGGTCATGTTGATGGCATGGGGCTGGTATTAAAACGAATTTTAGCTTTGATCGGGACTGATCAGATCTATATGATCTAAAGTCACAAATACAAGCGAGCTCGCCAGAGCAGGAAGTCCAACTCTGGTGATAAATATCAAAAGCAAATTTGTTTTTAGTGAGCGTTTCCAGAA
>NZ_JAFEUN010000113.1 GCF_016900895.1 Parashewanella hymeniacidonis | reverse complement strand
GGTTGGGAAACGATTTGGGAAGGTTGGGATACCCTTCAATCTTATGTCGTTGGATATAGGATGGCGAAAGAAATGCTAGCTGACGGAGAAATGCACTAAGATCTGATCAAGAGACAGGATTTAACCTGCAAGAGGCACAAACAAAAATAATAAAGCTAAGGTAAATCTAAAATGCTAATTAATGAAAATCGTTCTCAAAGGAGAACTAAAATGAATAATCCAAGTGAAAACAAAAACCCAAGAGTATTGGATACATCGGCACTAGTTCATGATCCAAAGTCACTTCTTGCGTACAGTGAAGACGTATACATCTGTCTAACAGTTCTAGAAGAATTAGATAACTTAAAAGAAAGAACTAACAAATCGGTTAGTGCTGATGCTCGTGTATGTATTCGTATGCTTGAAGATATAATAAATGGGCACAGTGCAGAAGAGATGGAAGCTGGTATTCCACTGCCTTCTACTGAAACAGCTAAACGAGGAAAACTGTTTATTGGAATTGATACCCAGCTCGATATGGCTAAAGAGTTAAAGCACGGTATTGGAAGTGACGCTGACAATAGAATAATTAACTATGCACTGTATCTTCAGAAGGACTTAGATAAAGACGTAATAATTGTTAGCCGTGACATTAATATGCGCTTGAAAGCTCGAACCGTAGGGGTCATGGCAGAAGACGTTGCCGTAGATAATCAAATATCAGATATTGATCTTTTATACACAGGGGTACAAGCCTTTAAAGGAGATCTTTTTGATCGAATTAAATCAGACAAAGACTTCAAGGTTTCAGGAGAAGTTTATACTTTCCCAATAAGTCTATTTAATGATGAAGTTCAGCCAAACATGTATTGGTACGATGAAGCTGGACACATTGGGCGAATTTCAGAAGTAACAGATACTGAGGTATTCACAAAGTTATTGCCTCGTAAACAAGAAAAAGTATGGGGCATTTTGCCTAAAAATCAGCGTCAGGCAGTAGCTTTAAGCCAATTAACAGATCCATATTATGACTTAAATATCATCCTTGGCCCTGCTGGCTCCGGAAAAACTTTTTTAGCAGTTGCTTCGGCGCTGCATCAAGTATTGGAGTTAAAAAAGTACAAAAAAATCGTTGTGGTGCGCTCCAGAGACTTTATGGACGATGATCCGGGGTTTTTACCCGGTGACCTGACAGAGAAATCAATGCCGTTATTAGCAGGTATAACAGATGCGCTTATATCAATGCATTCAGGTGATAACAATGAAGGTAATATTAGTGCAACTGTTGAGCATGTCATAGAGCGTGCCAATATAGAGTTTACTTCTATGGCTTATTTTCGAGGCAGGTCAATTGATGATGCTGTTTTAATTATTGATGAAGCACAAAATATGACCCGTGCTCAAATTAAAGGAATGCTTAGTCGTGGTGGCAAAAATTGTCGCACAATCGTGTTGGGCAACTTAGCCCAGATTGATGATAAGTTTGTAACACCTGCTTCTTCTGGTGCAAGTGCGGCTGTTAATGTGTATCGTCATTATGAAAAAGGATCAGTGCTAATTTTTGATGAAGTAGAGCGTAGTAGCTTGGCTGAATTCACTGAAAAGAATATGTAGGCATCAAACTACCATTCACATTTCCTTATAATATTGCGACAATAGCCACTGCTTTTTGCAGTGGCTTTTCAGAGAAGCCCGTTCCCACGAAAACAGGACGAAATGGATTTACTCTGAACTAAAAGATTAAATATTCACAAAAACTGAGTGACATAGGTGCGTGGCCTAGCGTTGCCGTTTTTTGGTGTATTGATGTCTTTTAATAAAGAAGACCTGCTAGTAAATATAAAAAGGCAGGCAAAACGATTATCTAAATTATTAACTATTCCCCTTGGACAAGCCCAAGAAGCCCTAGCTATTTGTCTTTACGGCTGTGACAGTTACAGCGATTTACTAGTAAAAATAAAAGCTGAATCCTTTGACAACCCATTGATAGCACTGTCTGCACTCTCACCAAACTCGGAAATATTTTTAGTAAAAATATTAGCTAGCCACCTAGATAGCATTATTGGAAATTTTGAAAAAAAGTTTCCCGGCTCCAATATAAATGAAGAGATGGTCGTATCCCTGTTTGGGCTTAGCTTTTCAGAGTTCAAACTCAAAATATCTACCTAAAGTTGTACAAATACGTAAGTTGTCATTTTGTTTTTTGGCGATATTATAATATGAAGGCTGAACGGACAGCCTACGCCTACACATGTTTTTCGCCTTGAAAAACGTGAACAGTGAAGCGGAGCATCCGTAAAAATTTGGTTATTTGAACAATAAATAAAGCAATGTGTTGGTAGGCCATTGTTTATTGGAAAGTTGTTTGGAGAACTAAATGATCTCACTTTATCAATTAAAGAATAAGCTCAATAAACAAGCAAAAGAGTTTGCTGAGTTATTAGAGTTTCCTGATCTTTACGCCCAAGGCCTGTGGGCTAGAGGTGTTTATAACTGCCCTTATTTTTCTGATACCCATAAATATCTCTCTGAAGTCTTTGAAAAGAAAAAGCTGGACTCAATTCTAAAGCACGATTCCCTGAAATATTTAATGATCAACGAATACGATGATCAAGAAATTATTGAATCGCTTCATAAAGAAATTGAATCAATGGCAAACCGTATTGAAAGCCTGATGCTGGTAGATATCGAAACATTAGAGTTAGTTTCAGTGATATACCAAGTTTTAGGGTTGCCTGAAGATGCCAAGTTTATTGTAAATACAGGTGCAGACTTCCGCTTAGAGTGGCGACCATACTTTGATGCCTTTGATGATCCGTTGACAGTTCAATATGCAGATTTAAAAGTTCATGGTTGTTATTTCAGGCTAATCGCTTGCAAGTTTCCATTTGAAAAGCTTTCCTTGGATGACATTAAAAAATACATGTACATCAATCATGTAAACCATAATGGTGAGTTTGAAGGCTGTATTTCTGAAGGAAATACATTTTCTAAGCATGTGCACTGGCTGGTGTTGACACTTGAATTATTCAGTAGCGGCAAAGTAAATAAGGCTCAGTTCAATCCAACAACCTTCAAAATTGAAGGGATGCGGTATTTAGTATACGGCTTTCCACTACCAGCTTCACTTGTATCTGATTGGCATAAGCCGGAGCTATGTCTACAAGTCAAAAACGTAGACGGTGATCAAAAATTCATAGTTCGTATTGATCAACAAGCCCTTGTTTTCTATGCACGCCGTGTTGATACCAACTTTTTTAACACTATCGACTATGAGAAATACATTTCATTGTATAAGTCTAGTGTTCTGTCTCACTTTGATGCTGATAACCAGTTATTGGAAGTTGATGGGGTTAAGTACCTCAGTTTTGTCCGACCGTTTTGCTTAGAAGATAGCAAGGGAGCACAAGCATGAGACCTAGAATTAAACTAACTAATGCAACATTGATTTCAATTCAATCTGATTCAGAAGAACAGGTTGATCAAGTGCTTTACGCAACTTTTGCTGAAGATAGTGAAAGTAGTGCCAAAGGTGAGGCATTGTATACAACGAAAGTGATGGAAATAAATGGTCTTGAATATAGAACTTTTGGCGCTGACTTTTATACCTTAGATGCTGAACCTAAATTGTTTGATGTAAGTGTGTTTGAGTTCAATTTAATGCATGAGTTCATGTACTCTCCTGAAGAGCTATTAGAGCTGAGAGAAATGCTCCCATCTAGCTATTAATTGGGAGTTAACAATTGGATAAAACATATTTAAAGGATGCCAACATAGTATCTGTTTACGACTATAAGGAATTTGAACAAAACTTTCTTGGCGAGTTTTTATCGGGGGTTGTTATTGACGATGAAACATTTAGATTTCGGCTCTTTGAGCAAATAGTGACTTCAAAGATTGTTAGCAAATCTGCTGATGGGGATAAGTTAGAAATAAACACACATAGTGGGAGTTGCTATGTGATTGATGCTGACCATAAGTTAATTGATATTTCGTTTGTTGAACTGGTTGTTATGTGAGCAGGAGCTTATTCAGCACATCGAGTTTTAGAAATGAGGGAGCAACTTAAGTCTCGAAATAAAAGTCATTGAATAACGAAGATAAGAAGACTGACGAGATTATTATGTGTCACTTATACCGTTGAAAAATTTGACGATAATCAAATATTCATAAATGTTTATACAGCATCAATTTACTTAGTCAAAAATTTGCATTAGTATTAGAGCTGTATATTTGTAAGAGAATTTTATGTCTAAAGCATTTTCAAAAGTCTTAGTAATGACGCTTATGCTGGTTGCCTTTGTAGGGCAAGCATTTGCGTATTCTGCTATGTCTTGTGAAATGTCATCAGGTTCTCACGAATCACACATGAACATGGATCATTCCAAAATGAGTCATCATGAAGGAATGAATCATGGGGATATGAATAAAAGCAGTAATGGTCAATCAGAAGATGGTTGTGATGTTGAATGTGTTTGCCCTGCAAATGCTTGTTCATCTACCACAGTTCTAAATTCCAGTGTTGACTTAACAGATATTCAATTATTGAGTGAATCTGTAGCTGCTCTGCAACCTAAACAACCTCATTCAATTTCCACTTCCCTTTATCGTCCACCGATTTTTGCCTAATACAGGATTAGTGCGCCCAAATTTCGCGCACATGTAATAAATTTTTCTGTTAGTCAATACAGCGTCGTAGCGCTATAGATATTTTCCAGCGATGTCTGGGGGCAAAAATGATCAATCAGTATTTAAAAATAGCAGTTGTAATGCTGCTTTCATCAGCGTTTGCAAACGCTAATGAACATAACCATGTAGATAATCACGACGTAACACCTTTGGAGTTAATCGTTTATAAAACCCCTACTTGTGGGTGTTGTAAAAAATGGATAACTCATATTGAAGACGAAGGGATCGTTGCGCATTCCAAAGATTTCCGAAACATCGGCAATATCAAAACTAAGTATGGTATTAAGCCTAATTACCGCTCCTGCCATACGGCAGTGAGCAGAAATGGATTTGCCTTTGAAGGTCATGTACCCGCTAAATTTATTCAGCAGTTCTTATCAGAAGAACATCCCAATGCGATTGGGCTTTCAGTTCCAGCAATGCCAGTTGGCTCTCCCGGTATGGAAGTCGGTGACCGCTTTATGCCATACAACGTGTTAATTCTATTTAAAGATGGAACGAGCAAAGTCTATGCAAAAGTTAAGACATACGAGGAGCAATTCTAATGAAATTGAACGCTTTAAACCTTACTTCACTTTCAACTGCACTAATACTCGGCTTATCTGTATTCTCAGCTCAAGCTGAGAAAGTAGTGTCGCTTGAACAAGCTATCACCTTAGCTCAGCAAAATGATCCTTGGCTTCATGGTAGCCGATTGAAACAAAGTGCAGTTGAAAATAGAAGTATTGCTTCAGGTACTTTGCCTGATCCGAAAGTATCGCTAGGGATAATGAATTTACCAACAGATACTTGGGATTTAGATCAGGAAGGAATGACTCAGCTAAAGGTTGGCGTCTCTCAAATGTTTCCGAGAGGCGACAGTCTAGAGATCAAGCAAGACCAGTTACAAATTGAGTCCACGAAATTTCCACTGCTACGAGAGGATCGTAAAGCTAAGTTGAAAAGCCAAGTGTCACAGCTTTGGTTAGATGCCTACTTAGCGCAACAAACCATTAAATTGATTGAAGCAGACTGGTCTCTATTTGAGCAAATGGCGGAGGTGGCGAAAGCTAGTTACTCAAACGTTGTTGGTAGAACCAGACAGCAAGATGTTATTCGTGCTCAGTTGGAAATCGTGCAGTTAGATGACAGATTGACGTCTCAAAAGCAGAAACTTGAAACGACAATCGCTCGTCTCAATGAGTGGCTTCACATTTACGATGCGGACCGATTGAATGAATCATTCAACTTTGATGCGCAACCATTAGAATTTAGTGTCTCAAAAGAATTGCCTTCGATTCGATTGAAGAATCCAACAGTCCTAAAAGCATCTAACTACTCAAGAAATATATTGGCTCAGGAACTTGCGAATCATCCAGCTATACTTGCAATTGATGTAAAGCGCAAAGCTTCAGAAAAAGGAGTTGAGTTAGCCAAACAGCAATATGAGCCGCAATGGGGTGTTAATGCGAGCTATGCCTATCGTGACGATATGCCTTCTGGTGATAGCCGAGCTGATTTATTTTCTGTTGGTGTAACGTTTGATTTGCCGTTGTTCACTGAGAATAGACAAGATAAGCAAGTAGCAGCGTCTATTGCAGATGCAGAGGCTATTAAAACAGAGAAGCTTTTACTGACAAAACAAATGATCAGTGCCTTAGAAAAAGAGCTAAGACAGCTTAAACGCTTATCAGATAGACAATCTATCTATCAAGAACAACTCCTTAAACAAACTCATGACCAAGCGGAAGCGTCTTTGACGGCTTACACCAATGATGATGGCGATTTTGCCGAAGTTGTTCGAGCAAGAATTGCCGAATTAAATACCAGAATATCAGCTTTAAGAATTGATGTTGATGCACTTAAAACAGTTACTCGCATCAACTATTTCTTTGCGCATTCTCAATCTAAATCAAATGCTGAACATAAGCCATTGCACACTTCGCACAAAACTAATCAGCACTTATCCAATAAGCAATTTGGAGAAAAATAATGTCAACGAATACGAAAACAATTATTGCCGTCATTATTGGGGCAGCACTAGGTGCAGGAGCATTGAGCTTATATCAAGGTGCAGGCTCAAACAGTGATACTGATGAAGCTACATCAGCAGAGAAACAACCGCTGTATTGGGTTGCACCGATGGATTCTAATTACCGCCGGGACAAGCCCGGTAAGTCGCCTATGGGGATGGATTTAACTCCTGTGTATGAGGAAGGATCATCTGGTGATGACTTTGGCCCCGGAGCAGTAAAAATTGCGCCTCATGTAGTGAATAACCTTGGGGTTCGCACTGCACCTGTTGAACTGAAAAATATGCATACTGAAATCTCAACGGTAGGTTACGTTCAATATGATGAAGATAAGCTAATTCATATCCACCCACGGGTTGATGGCTGGATTGAAAAACTTTACATCAAAGCAGCAGGTAACCCTGTAGAGAAAGGGCAGCCTCTTTATACACTATATTCTCCTCAGTTAGTTAACGCGCAAGAAGAACTGTTAATAGCGTTAAAGCGCGATAATAGTTCCTTAATTTCAGCAGCCAAAGATCGCCTTAAAGCGTTACAGCTTTCTTCAGATTTCATTCAAAAGTTAGAAAAGACAAGAAAGGTTCAGCAAACAATTACCTTTTATTCACCACAAGCAGGTGTTGTCGATGGTTTGAAGGTTAGAGAAGGTTTTTATGTAAAGCCGGGAAACACCTTATTAAGCATTGGCCAGCTAGATCAAGTTTGGGTTGAAGCAGAAGTGTTTGAACGTGACGCAGCCTTAATTAAAAAAGGACTTCCTGTATCAATGACACTGGATTATTTACCCGGTGAGGACTGGGCTGGTGTCGTTGATTATGTTTATCCAACATTGAACAGTAAAACACGCACACTCCGAGTGAGATTGAAATTTGATAACACAGACTATCAATTAAAACCAAATATGTTTGCACAAGTCTCTATTCACGCTAATCAAGCTGATAGCACCATCCTCGTGCCTAAAGAAGCCGTTATTAGAACAGGTAAACAGGACAGAGTAGTACTTGCGTTAGGTGATGGGCAATTTAAATCTATTGAAGTGACTATTGGCCGGGTTGATATCGACAGCATCGAAATATTAGACGGCTTAAATGAAGATGACGTTGTGGTGACATCTGCCCAATTCTTGATTGATTCTGAATCAAGTAAAAGCTCTGACTTTAAACGAATGACTCATGATGAAGTGCCTAACTCTGTTTGGATGCAAGGGGATGTTAATAGTGTTATGGCAGGGCACCGCATGGTTAATATTTCACATGGCCCTGCTGAAGCTTGGGATTGGCCTGAAATGGTTATGGATTTTACTGTGGCTGAAAAAGTCGATATTGACTCATTAAAGTCAGGTCAATCTCTGCACTTTGAAGTGAGTAAAACCGAAGGCGGTGGATATGAAATTACTGGAATTCATATCATGAGTGAGTCTGGTGATATGAGTGAAGAAGTATCTTTTGCAACAGTATCAGGTCTAATTAATTCTATTAATGTTGATACGCGTGTTCTAAATATTAGCCGAGGTCCAATAGATAAATGGGATAGACCTGCTGCGACGATGGATTTTATCGTCGCGGACAATATAGAAATAGTTGATTTCACTGTTGGTGATAACGTCATTATCACCTTTGAGGTAAGAGATGACTTAGTTATCACTGACATTTCTCTTGAATCAGATGAACAACACGGCAAGGAAAATAAGCCGGTCGTTGATCACTCGAATCATTAAGTTGGGAGAAAAATAATGATTGAATCAATTATTAGATGGTCAATTGGCAATCGTTTCTTTGTATTGCTGGTTACCTTAATTATTGCGTTTGGTGGTTTGTATTCATTAAAAAAAACGCCAGTGGATGCACTCCCAGATCTTTCTGATGTGCAGGTGATAATTAAGACGAGCTATCCGGGACAGGCACCACAAGTAGTACAAGATCAAGTGACGTTTCCCCTTACTACAGCGATGTTGTCAGTACCGGGAGCGCAAACTGTTCGTGGCTACTCATTTTTTGGTGACTCTTATGTTTATATCATTTTTGATGACGATACTGATTTGTATTGGGCAAGAAGCCGGGTTCTAGAATACTTAAGCCAAGTAGCATCGAGCTTGCCTGATTCAGCTAAGCCGCAATTAGGGCCTGATGCAACAGGTGTGGGTTGGGTATACATCTACGCTTTAACAGATAAATCTGGAAACCATGATCTAAGCCAATTAAGAAGTATTCAAGATTGGTTTTTAAAGTATGAATTGCAAACTGTACCGGGCGTGTCTGAGGTTTCCGCCGTTGGCGGTATGGTTAAGCAATATCAAGTGCAAGTTGATCCCGACAAGCTCAGAGCTTATAACGTGCCGTTAAGTCATATCCAAATGGCACTTAAACGAGGCAATAAAGAAACGGGCGCATCTGTTGTGGAAATGGCGGAAGCTGAGTATATGGTTACTGCTACGGGGTATATTCAATCAGTTGGAGACATTGAGAAAATTCCACTTGGTATTAACGAACAAGGCACGCCATTGCGTATTGGTGATGTTGCTACCGTTAATTTAGGGCCTCAAATGCGCCGTGGTATCGCAGAGCTAAATGGTGAAGGAGAAGTTGTTGGTGGTGTTGTCGTTATGCGCTTTGGTGAAAACGCTCAACAAACCATAAACGGGGTAAAAGAAAAACTTGAATCGCTTAAATCTTCTCTACCAGAGGGGGTGGAGATTGTCCCTGTTTATGACAGATCGAAGTTAATAGATCGTGCTGTTGATAATCTTTGGAGCAAGTTGCTTGAGGAGCTTGCAGTCGTTGCTATTGTTTGTGTTGCTTTCCTATTTCATCTTCGCTCATCAATTGTGGCAGTTGTTACTCTACCACTAGGCATTTTGGTGTCGTTCATCATCATGTATATGCAAGGCATCAATGCCAATATTATGTCTTTAGGCGGTATTGCGATTGCGATTGGTGCGATGACTGATGGTGCAATAGTGATGATTGAAAATATGCATAAGCATATGGAGAAAACACCACTTACAGATGAAAACCGCTGGCAAATCGTAGCCAAGGCTGCGAGTGAAGTAGGCCCTGCATTATTTTTTAGCTTACTGATTATTACAGTCTCATTCTTACCTGTATTTATCTTGGAAGCGCAAGAAGGAAGAATGTTCTCTCCGCTCGCTTATACAAAAACCTATGCAATGGCGGCATCAGCAGGCTTGGCGATCACATTGGTGCCTGTATTGATGGGCTACTTTATTCGAGGCAAAGTTGTTTCTGAAAAGAAAAACCCGTTAAACCGATTATTGATTGCTATCTACTTGCCTGTTTTAAAACAAGTTATGAAGTTTCCAAAATCGACAATAGTAGCAGCAGTATTAGTGACTATCATTGGTTTTTGGCCTGTAGATAAAATTGGTAGTGAATTCATTCCGCCATTGGATGAAGGCGATCTCATGTATATGCCTACTACCTATCCCGGTATTTCAATTGGTAAAGCAAGGGAGTTATTGCAGCAAACAGACAAGCTTATTCGCACTGTGCCAGAAGTTGAAACAGTGTTTGGTAAAGTAGGAAGAGCTGAAACTGCAACCGATCCTGCACCTTTAACCATGATTGAAACCTTTATTCAGTTGAAGCCTCAAGAAGAGTGGCGTGAGGGAGTTACAACAGAATCGTTAAAAGCTGAGTTTGATAAGTTGGTTAAGTTTCCGGGCTTAACCAATGCTTGGGTTATGCCAATCAAGACTCGAATCGACATGTTAGCTACAGGTATAAAAACACCTGTAGGCATTAAAGTTGCCGGACCAGAGCTTGATGTAATTCAGGAAATCGGCCAACAAATAGAGCAAGTTTTACCCGAAGTTGCAGGCACAGCGTCAGTTTATTCTGAGCGCGTTGCAGGTGGACGATATATTAAGGTTGATATTTCACGAGATAAGGCAAGTCGCTTTGGGTTAAATATCGAAGATGTCCAACAAGTGGTTTCTACTGCTATTGGCGGCATGAATGTGACGCAAACAGTAGAAGGTCAAGAGCGTTACCCTGTTAACTTACGCTATCCGCAAGACTATCGAGACTCTCCTGAGCAGCTATCACGATTACCTGTCGTAACACCTAATGGACAGCGTATTGCGTTAGGGGATGTCGCAGATATTCGAGTTGAGAACGGTCCGCCGGGGATTAAGAGTGAAAATGCTCGTTTAAATGGCTGGACGTTTATTGATATAGACGGTGTTGACGTTGGTACTTATGTTGAAAGTGCAAAAATCCACTTGGCTAATAATCTGACACTACCAGCAGGCTATTCAATTACGTGGGCTGGGCAATACGAATATATGGAAAGAGCGAAAGAAAAGCTCACCTATGTACTGCCATTGACACTCGCCATTATTGTTATTTTGCTTTACTTAAACTTCAGAGCATTTAGTGAAGTGGCTATCATTATTGTGACTTTGCCAATGGCAATGATTGGTGGCTTATGGTTAATGTATCTGGAAGGATTTAACTTCTCCGTTGCCGTTGGTGTGGGCTTTATTGCGCTGGCTGGTGTAGCGGTTGAGATAGGCGTGATAATGCTGGTCTATCTCAATCAGGCGCTTGCTGAGCTTAAGGAAAAAGCTGAAGAGCGAACAGAACCTATCTCAGATGATGTATACCAAGATGCACTATTACACGGTGCTGGTTTGCGTGTTCGTCCAGTAATGATGACGGTAGCCACAATCATTATCGGCTTAATGCCTATTTTATATGGTACAGGTACAGGCTCTGAAGTAATGAGTCGTATTGCTGCACCAATGGTAGGAGGCATGACAAGTGCTGTACTGCTCACTCTAATTGTATTACCTGCGATTTATTCAATCGTTAAAAAGCCTGAAGTAAATGCCTTTAACAAAGGGCTTTCTAACGCGGAGCTAAAAAATAATGCTTAGCAAAGTTAGAAAATATCACAAATGGCTTATGGCATTTGTCGGAATACAATTTCTGTTCTGGTCTATTACTGGCGTGTATATGGTGACTATGGATATTCACTATATACATGGAGAGTCATTAACTAAGAGTGAGGAAGTCAAAATAGATTTAGCAAGTGTGGATTATTCTATTGCAGAACTTGCTGTTGCTTATCCTGAAGCTAGCCAAGTCAGGCTTACCCAAAGCATGGGCAGACCTTTGTACTCTTTTATTAGTGGAGAACATGGGAAAGTAGCAATTGATGCTGAAACTGGGGCTGTTCGTCCCCTTGTTGATGAAGCCAAAGCTAAAGAAATCGCACAATACCACTATGTAATGAATCATGACATTGACAGCATAAGGCTGATTAAGTCAGTGACAGATATGCCTGCTGAGTTGTCGCCAAGACACTTACCCGTTTGGAGAGTAACGTTTGACCAATTTGCCACACCAACATTTTATATAAGTAAACAAACAGGCGCTCTCGTTGCCAAGCGACATGATTACTGGCGGTTGTTTGATTGGATGTGGCGTTTTCACATTATGGATTACGATGATGGAGAAAACGTATCTAACTGGTTTTTGTTCTTAGTTGCAACTCTAGGTCTAATGGGCGCAATTACTGGCGCTGTATTGACTTATTATCGAGTGTTTTCTCCAAATAAAAAGGAAGTCATTTGATGCGACTATTCAAGTTAAATACATCAGTACACAAATGGCTTTCTTTATTTGTTGGTTTACAACTGCTTATTTGGTTGGGAACTGGCCTTTACTTCAACCTGATGGATCACAGCAAAGCCAGTGGTAATGAGCTTAGAGTTCATTCTCATCATGAAGGTAGCATTACAGCCTTTGACCTATTCCCTATTAAAGACATTATTAGTGAGGCTCCACAGGAAGTAAACCTTATATGGGTTTTACATCAGCCTTACTATCATTTGGTGTTCGATAAGGGCCAGCATAGCTACCAAGTACGCGACTCATTGCTATTTGATGCTGTAACAGGAAAGCTATTTAATCTGTCTGAAGAACAAGTACTAACTTTGGCAAAAAACTCTTACTCAGGTGAGGGCAAGTTAACTACTCCAGTGTTATCTCAGCCTCCATTTTCAGATCACATAAGGCAGCAAAACCCTATGTGGCAAGTTGTTGTTGAGGATGAGAATAATACAACTATTTATTTAGATAGTATTACAGGCCAAGTGCTTCGCCATGCCAATGATGATTTCAGATTGAAAGATCTGATGATGAAGCTTCACTTTATGGACTATGGCAATTCTGGAGGATTTAACCATTGGTTGATCATTGCATTTGCTTTTGCAACGCTATTCCTTTCAGTTACTGGTGTTACTTGGCTGATACAACAGTATCGAGGCGGTTTACTCAAGCTAGGTTGGGGCACTAACAGGCAAAAAGTGGCAGTGACTTTTTCCAATCAAAATACTACTACTGACATCTCAGCAGTTGGCCGCTCAACTGTATTAGAAGGGCTAGCTAGTTCACATGTATACCTTCCTTCAAGTTGCGGTGGTGGCGGTACTTGTGGCAAATGCGTGTTCTTAAGTTCAACTAAATTACCTATCACATTATCTGAACGGGAACATTTATCTCAGGAGCAACTTAAGGAAGGCTTTCGGCTTGGATGTCAGCATAGATTCTCTGAAATTAGTTCGATTGAAGTTAATACTGACCTCAATATTGAAAATCATGAGCTAGTTGTGGTTGCGACTAATTTCATTACTCCTTTTATCAAGGAAGTGAAATTTAAGCTGAAATCAGGCAAACAATTGGCATTTAAAGCTGGTGCATATATGCAATTTGACGTGCCAGCAGGGGTGAATAGTTTACGCCCAGATGATATGCCAGAGAACTTTGAAAAATACTGGGAAAGTTATTCTCATGGAAAGTTTTCACATGACGGCGTAACTCGCCATTACTCCTTGGTTAACTTTGATCAAGAAACAGATGAGCCAACCTTCAACATCCGCTGGCAAACGGCTAAGGATGGTTATAATGCAGGTATAGGTTCAAGCTATTTAGGGTCACTCGAAGTTGGTGAAACGATAATCGCAAAAGGTCCTTTTTCTGACTTTTACGCGACTTCAGATAAAAAGGTTCCTCGCATCTTTATTGGCGCTGGTTCAGGACTTGCTCCACTCAGAGCGATCATTTTTGAACAGTTGAAAAAACGTCAAGACGAAGGTGATTTGACTCTCATCTATGGTGCGCGAACTGAAGATGATTTGCTCTACTGCGATGAGTTGAACTCATTGAGTGAGCAGCATAAAAACTTTTCTTATATTCCCACACTTTCTAACCCTTCAGAACAATGGCAAGGGCATTCTGGCTATGTACAGCAAGTACTTCTGCCGTATTTGAGCCAAAACGTAAAATTCCTGTCTACAGAATTTTACTTGTGCGGCCCAGAAGCAATGATGAGTGAAGTGGAACAAATAATTACTGATGTTGGTATACCCAGTAATCAAATTTTCAAAGACAAATTTAGTCTTTAATACATAAATTAAATAGAGGTAACCCATATTCCGCATGGGTAATCAGGTTAAATTTATATTTCAAATTTAACCTGATTTTTAACACGAAAATAATAATACATCGTCTGGTATCCTAAATTTTATGCATGACAAGCGGCTTCAACTAAGAAGCTACACTTTCTG
>NZ_JAFEUN010000112.1 GCF_016900895.1 Parashewanella hymeniacidonis | reverse complement strand
GATCTAATGGAATACTTCTAATTTCTGCGGCTGTAATCATAGAAAGACTCAGAAACTGAATAAGTAGGTAATTATGCTTAAAATGTCACCGTTCGTCTGTGATCTATTCGCTATTATTTTGTGGTCTATTCGCTATATGTGTTGTGATCTTTCTACCTAGGTTTCCTGTGAGTAATTATTGTTGAATGTTAGGAGATCTCTGTGCGAAATGTCAGTATCACTTATTCCGCCATTTATAAGTTCAGGTGAGTCACTTGCACCACAAATGTCATTAATCTTAGCAATCATTTTGACCAGTGAATTTACCATGTTAATGATTTACGCATCGGGCGGAAGTGGCCTAAAAAAGGTATTATCAAAGTCAGGAAATATGCGTTGGCTTTACCGCTCATCAGGTTCAATCATTTTCTTATTGAGTATTTGGATGGTTTTAGATTGATACTTTGAAGTTAGAGTTATCTACAACGGAGACCAAGGGTCTCCGTTTTTGTTTACCGCTAGGGGCTGTTGATCTTTGTTGATATTTTCAGCAATGATTATTTTTTGACGATAGCAAAGCTGATCAAGCGTTATTTAGTTCTTCTAAATGAGCGCAGTGACAATGCAGATAGCGTTAAAAATCACCTCTGCCCTACGGGCTGAGTCTAAATCGCCTTACTCGGTGTTGAAAATAGTTTATTTAGATGACTAAACTGCACTATTTCCGCCTCGATTAAGGCGATTTATCACTCAGCTGAATGACTAAACAAAGATCAACAGCACCTAATTATCTATTTATATTTATCACTAAGTATGGCACATTGCATCGGTTTAATAATTTCAAGGAATAACGATGCGCATCATCCATTTGGCAAAAGCAATGCTAATTGCAGCTTCTGCTACTTTGGTAACCATACCAGCTACCACATACGCAAACTCTTCTGCAATTCACAGCCGTATGGCAACCGCTCAGCCTATTTGGGCAAAGCATGGAATGGTCGCAAGCCAAGAAACATTGGCGAGCCAGATTGGCGTCGATATCCTTAAGCAAGGCGGTAATGCTGTCGATGCTGCTGTCGCTGTAGGCTATGCCTTAGCCGTGACTCTTCCTCGTGCCGGCAATGTTGGTGGTGGTGGCTTTATGATGGTTTATCTTGCCGATAAAGATAAAACAATTGCTATAGATTACAGAGAGATGGCTCCGAGCAAAGCTCATAAAGACATGTTCTTAAATGAAAATGGTGATGCTGTTTCGAACCTAAGTCGTTTTCACGGCTTAGCGGTTGGTGTTCCTGGTACTGTTATGGGATTGAACCAAGCTTTAAATAAATACGGCACAATGAGTTTAAAGCAAGTTATAAACCCAGCAGTTAAGCTGGCCAAAGGTGGAATTAAAGTCACTCCAGATCTTGCTGTATCTCTTAATGGCTTGAAAAAGCGTTTAATGAAATGGCCAAGCACTGCTGAAATATTTTTTAAGCCTGATGGTTCGAGTTACAAAATTGGTGAAGTGATTAAACAACCCGAATTAGCTCATACCCTATCATTGATAGCAAAAAATGGAATTGATGGCTTTTATAAAGGTGAAACAGCAAGAAAGATTACTAAAGCCATACAGCAAGCTGGCGGGGTAATGACGCAAGCTGATTTTGCAAATTATAAAGCAGTTGAAAGGAAACCAGTATCTGGCACTTATCGTGGTTATAAAGTTGTATCTATGCCACCACCTTCGTCTGGTGGTGTCCATATTATAGAAATTTTAAACATTCTGGAAAATTTCCCACTTGACGTTTATGGCCATAATACAGCGCAGACCATTCATTTTATGGCTGAAGCAATGAAGTATGCCTATGCCGATAGAAGTAAACACCTTGGTGATCCTGACTTCTACGATATTCCAGTTAAACATTTAACCGATAAAAATTATGCAAAAGCCATCGCAAAAAAAATTCCTTTTAATAAAGCGACACCTTCAGCTGAAATTTTACCTGCTTCGTTTGCCCCCTATGAAAGCAATCAGACAACGCATTTTTCAGTAGTCGATAAGTGGGGAAATGCAGTTTCAAATACCTATACGTTGAATTTTAGCTATGGTTCGGGTCTTGTCGCTAAGGGAACAGGGGTGTTTCTGAACAATGAAATGGACGATTTTTCTGTCAAACCTGGAGTACCTAACGGTTATGGTCTTATTGGTGGAGAAGCTAACTCTGTGCAGCCTGGTAAACGACCATTAAGTTCGATGAGTCCAACAATTGTTTTTAAAGATGGTCATCCTGTTTTAGTAACAGGAACTCCTGGTGGTTCAAGAATCATTACTACCACCTTACAAATTATTCTAAATGTCATCGATTTTAAGCTTAATATTGCAGAGGCAACCAATGCACCTCGAGTTCATCATCAATGGTTTCCTGATGAACTTAGAGTAGAGAGAAGCTTGAACCTCGATACCATCCTGTTGCTCAAAAAAATGGGCTACAAAGTAAAAGTAAAAAGTGCCATGGGTAGTACTCAATCTATTGAAATAACAGAAAAAGGATTATTTGGCGCATCAGATTTACGTAAATCTGATGGTGCTGCCATTGGTTATTAGAACCGATCTATTCTGTAAGGGGAAAGTTCAATATCTGGCTCTTTCCCCATTATTTTTTGTGTTATTAGCTTTGCCGAAATAGCTGACCAAGTCAGTCCTAAATGTTGATGCCCAAAAGAAGCAAAAATATTTTCATTTTTTGTCCCACTAATGACAGGCAAACTATCAGGAAATGAAGGACGAAACCCCATCCACTCTTCAGCGCCTTCAAAATGAGCTTCATCGTTTAACATTGGAATAATCGCTTGTCCATGTACTTTAAAGCGATTTGCGCCTCCCACTGTAGCAGGATTATTTAATCCACCAAATTCAACCATACCTGCAAGCCGAGTCCCATCGACCATTGGCGTTATAATGATTTTCCGCTCGTATGAAGCTACGGGCCTCGTTAAACCTACGTGAGTTTGCAACATTAAGTGATAACCACGTTCGGTATCCAGAGGTGTATCATGCCCAACTTGCTGGCAAATCGGTTTTGACCAAGCGCCTGCTGTAATCAGTGTTTTATCGAATTCAAGTTCGATAGAAGCTTCTCGATTATCAAATCCTGAAACCTGAACTTTAGATTCAGTAACATCTACGATGTGAGTTTTAAGAAATCGTCCACCTGACATCTTAAACTTTTCAAAAATGGCTAAACACAACGCCTTTGGATCAGATGTATGCCCTGTTTCAGTAAAAAATAAAGCATGCTCAATTTTTTCTGATAATTCTGGTTCAAGTTTTCTCGCTTCTTCCCCAGAAATTAATCTTACTGCCACCCCTGCTTCTGAATAAGCTCTCCACTCTCTAACTACAATTGATAAAGGTGTATTTTCAAAAACAACCAGATTTCCATCTAACTTGAGGAGTTGCGAGCACCCTACATCCGACGCTATATGTTTTAACTCAGAAATAGCAAGCGCATTGAGCGCCTTAATCGCTTGCGTATTATGGTGCTTTTTATTTGGGAACATATTAAGAATAAAGCGAAAGAACCAAGGAAGTGCTGAGATAAAATAATTAGGTTTAACTCTGATCGGACCTAATGGGTCCAACAGCATTTTCGGCAATTGAAGTAACAATTTAATATCAGCTAAGGGAAACACTTGTTCAGTGGCAAAATGCCCTGCATTTCCATATGAGGCTCCTGTAGCAACGCCTTCTTTATCGACCAGTGTTACTTCAAAGCCATGTTTTTGCAATTGGTAAGCCGCTGTAACACCAATTATACCTGCACCAATAACACAGACTCTTTGTCGTTTTTTTTGTTCTGGAGCCATGCAAATATCCTTATTTTAATTATTTTATCTTAGGATGAAACCTTCTTGAAAAACGTCCTCTTCATCGATTAAGAAATCGTGTTGACCAGTGATGTAAGAACGCCCTGATACTGTCGGAATAATTGAAGGTTTACCATAAAAATCAATAGGTTTATTTGCAACAACATGCATACGACCACCAACAATACTTTCAATAGTTACTGACTGCCCGAGTTCCACTTCATTTTTAGCATGAAGAAGCGCAATTCGAGCCGACACACCTGTGCCAGTAGGAGAACGATCAACTTCGCCATCAGCGAAAATACAAACATGCTTAGAGTGGTAATTAGTTTCACTGATTTGAGTAGAAGTGAAAATGGTGCCGTACAAAAATGATAAATCTTTTTCTAAGGGGTGCTGTATCTGAGAATGCTTTGCGACTGCATGTTTAATTTTTTGACCGAGTTCAATTAATTGGGCAACGTTATCTGGGCGGCAAGAAATATTGTACCTATCTGCATCAACAAAAGCATAATATGCCCCACCAAAGCCTATGTCGTAGGTTATCTCACCCACTCCTTCGATATGTACTTTTTTATCGATGGTTTCGGCCCATGATGCAACATTTTCGAAGCTAACTTGAATCTTTCCGTCAGAGTCTCTTAGGGCTGTAGCAATAATCAATCCCGCTGGTGCATCGATTTTCACCACTCTTGGGGCCTGTTTTAACTCTATTGCACCTAACTCACATGCAACCTTTACTATGGCTAGAATGGCATGGCCGCACATACTGCTATAACCTTCATTATGAAGAAATAACACGCCAAAATCAGCATCATCACTGACAGGTTCAGTGATCAAAGCAGCATACATATCAGCATGACCACGAGGTTCGAAAATTATCAGCTTTCTCAAGTGATCCAAATGCGCTTTGGCAAATTGACGTTTTTCTAGAATCGTTTTCCCTTTAAGTTCTGGATAGCCTCCGGTAACAATTCTTAAGGGTTCTCCCTCTGTGTGAGCGTCAATAGTAGAAATTTTGTTGTATTTTTGTAAATATTCTTGTTTGAATTTTAACGGTCTCATCTTATACTCCGACCAACTTCTATAGTTTTACTATTTTAATAACCTACTAATTAGATTAAATGTTTTTCCCACAAAAATGGTCAATTTCAAATTTTAACTTTTCTTTTACCAAAGATTGTATACAATATACCCAAACTAAACAATACAAATAATAATCTCCGGCTTGAGTGACAAATCCTATTTGCCGGAAATGAGGTTTGAAAGATGAATGTAAATTGGCAAGGTGTATTCCCAGCGATTTCTACGCAATTTAACGAAGACGGTAGCATTAACTTTGAATCTAATGCTCGCATGCTAGAGGATTTAATTAATGACGGAGTTGATGGAATAATTGCTCTTGGCACGATAGGAGAGAACGCCTCCCTTTCCGCAGAAGAAAAACGTGAATTCATCAAGCACACAGTAGAAACCGTTAGTGGTCGAATTACTGTCATCTCAGGATGTACTGAGTATACCGCTGAACTTGCTACAACCTTTGCTAAAGACGTTAATACTCTGGGTGTTGACGGATTAATGCTTCTACCTGCAATGGTTTATCATGGAACAGATAGAGAAGTTGTCACGCATTATCAAACTGTTGCTCGAGCAAACCCTAGCCTTCCAATTATGATTTATAACAATCCTGTTAGTTATAGCGTGGATGTAAACTTAGAAATGACCGCAATACTTGCCGAGGAGCCAAATATTGTCGCAATTAAAGAGTCTACGACAGACACTCGTCGCTTAACAGAATTACAAAGTCGCTTTGGGGATAGATTTGTGCTTTTTTGTGGTGTCGATGACATTGCTCTAGAAAGTATTTTACTTGGTGCTACAGGCTGGATTTCTGGTTTAACCAATGTTTTTCCAAGAGAATCTGTCGCTCTTATGAGGATTGCGCGTGAGGGCCGTATCGAGGAGGCACGTGAAATTTATCGTTGGTTTATGCCACTTCTCCGTTTAGATACTATCCCAACGCTCGTTCAGTGCATCAAGTTTGCGGAACAAATTGTCGGTCGAGGTAATGAAAAAGTTCGCCTGCCTAGGATGGAGCTTATTGGGGAAGACAGAGCCTATGTTGAGGCTGTAATCAATCATGCCATAAACACACGTATTGATTTGTCCAAGTACTTCTAAATTCAGTTTTAACTCCTCCTCGCGTTTTCCTCTAGAGGGGGAGTATTTTTAGGATAACTATGCTTAAAGGTACTTTTTTTTGCATCGACGCTCATACTTGTGGAAACCCTGTTCGACTGGTAACTAGTGGGCATCCAAATTTAGTTGGCCAAAATATGAGCCAAAAACGGCAAGACTTTTTAAAAAACCATGACTGGATTCGAACGGCGTTAATGTTCGAACCTCGTGGTCACGATATGATGTCTGGCTCTTTTCTTTATCCACCGTGCGCTGAAAATGCCGATGCTTCGATCTTATTTATAGAAACCAGTGGCTGCTTACCAATGTGTGGCCATGGCACAATAGGTACGATTACTGCGGCAATAGAGTCTGGTTTATTATCACCTAAAACCCCAAATAAACTCATCATGGATGTCCCCGCTGGACAAATTCAAGTTGATTATCAACAAACAGGATCAAAGGTCGACTGGGTAAAAATTTATAATGTGCCAGCCTATTTAGCTCACCGAGACATTGAATTAGATATTCCAGGACTTGGTTTGCTCAAGGTCGATATTTCCTATGGAGGGAATTTCTATTGCATTGTCGAACCACAACAGCATTACCCTGGGCTAAGAGAATGGAGTGCAGCAGACATACTTCGTTGGAGTCCAATAATAAGAGAAGCGGCTCAAGCGATTGAGTGCGTACATCCAGAAGACCCGACAGTTTGTGGCGTTTCACACGTTTTATGGACAGGCAGTACAATTACAGATGGTTCAGATGGTGCTAACGCCGTATTTTATGGAGATAAAGCCATAGACCGCTCACCATGTGGTACGGGAACCAGCGCAAGACTGGCTCAGCTTCATGCTAAAGGTGTGTTGTCCGTTGGTGACACTTATACCCATGAAAGTATCATCGGCAGCCAATTTGTAGGCAAAATTGAATCAATAACTACTGTTGGACCGTTTCCTGCCATCAAACCAAGCATTCAAGGCTGGGCAAGAGTAACAGGCCAAAACGCAATTAAAGTAGACGATGAAGATCCATATGCATATGGTTTTCAAGTCTTATAAAAGAACAAGGAATGATTATGACAAGTTCAAACAATTTAGAAATTTCAGGCCTACATTTCATAACCCAGTCTTGGCAAGGTTCCGCTGACGGCTTCTTTAGTATGAATCCGGTCAAAAACGAAAAAACAGACTGGCAATTCGCTGAAGCAACGTTCGATGACGTCGATAATGCAACGAAACTTGCTACTGACGCATTTAAAGTTTATCGAAATAAATCAGCTTCTGAGAAAGCTCTATTCTTAGAAACAATTGCTGACGAAATTGAGAATCTCAGTGAAAAAATCATCTTTGCTGCCAATATCGAAACTGGTTTACCTGAAGCCCGTTTACAAGGTGAAACTGGAAGGACTTGTAATCAGTTACGTTTGTTTGCTGCGCATTTGCGAAACCCTATCGATTTAAGATACGTAGATAAAGCCCAACCAGAAAGAAGTCCGGTTCCAAAACCAGAAAGTAGACTGAGTTACCTTCCTATTGGCCCAGTTGCAGTCTTTGGAGCATCAAATTTCCCCCTCGCTTTTTCTACCGCTGGCGGTGACACTGCTTCAGCTCTTGCAGCTGGCTGCACTGTAATTGTAAAAGGGCACCCTGCTCACCCAGCGACCAGTGAACTTGTTGCACGTGCGATCCACAAGGCAATAACAAAAACCGATATGCCCGCTGGTGTTTTCTCATTATTACAAAGTAGTAAACCAGAGGTCGCTACGGCCTTAGTAAGGAATTACCAAATAAAAGCTGTCGGCTTTACTGGTTCACTCAATGTTGGCCGCATACTTGCGGATACTTGTGCAGCGAGATCTGAACCCATTCCGTTTTTTGGTGAGTTAGGTTCCGTCAATCCGCAATTTATCTTGCCAGAGTTACTCAGTTCATCAGCAGAAACGCTTTCTATCACACAAGTGCAATCAATGATGATGGGACACGGACAATTTTGTACCAGCCCTGGAGTAGTGATTGCAAAGTCTGGCCCTAGCCTAGAAAGATATAAAGCGACTTTAGCAGAAGAGTTGAAACAACAAGCTTCTAGCTCAATGCTGACTTTTGGTATCGCCAAGGCCTATCAGCGCCAAACTCAAGCATTTATTGATAACGACTCAGTCATGTTAATAGGAAAAGGACAAAGTCCTGCACAGCCCCACCACACACAGCCATTGGCTTTTTCTGTTGATTCTAAGAGCTTTGTTCAGAGTGAGAGCCTCAGACAAGAAGTCTTTGGTCCTTGTGTTGTGATTGTAGAGTATCAAACAGACGAACAAGCGCTAGACATTGCAGATATTCTTGAAGGCCAGCTCACTGCCAGTATTCACGGCACAGAGTCTGAGATCATCTCAAATCCGGAACTTATTGAGTCGATTAGTTACAAAGTCGGTAGAATCATCTTCAACCAAATGCCGACAGGTGTTGAAGTTTGCTACTCAATGAATCACGGGGGGCCGTATCCTGCGAGTACAGACGTAAAAACAACTTCTGTAGGTGTTAGAGCAATGGATAGATTTCAGCGACCGATCTGTTTTCAGAATACTCCACTTAACGTTATACCTGCTGATGTAAAAGATTCATATCAACATCTTATCGTGAAATAAATCCTTCACATAAATAAAGGGAAATATCGTATTTCCCTTTATTTATGCCGCCGTTAGCGGTATCTTGAGTCACAATAATTCAAATAATTTATTTTCAGACGGTAATCATGAGTCAAACAACACCTATCGTCCATAAAACTCGAACGCAAGTTGTAGTAGAAGTCTTAAGAGAAAAAATCCTTTCAGGCGAAATCGCTGCTGGTGAACCATTAAGGCAAAGCGCATTAGCTGAATCACTCAATGTAAGCCGTATCCCTGTTAGAGAAGCTTTACTTCAACTCGAGGCAGAAGGTTTAGTTAAGTTTGAAGCACACAAAGGTGCAACGGCAACAAAACTGTCAGTAGAGCAAGTGGCGGAACTTTTTGAGTTAAGATCAATGATAGAAACTGATCTACTCATCAAAGCAATTCCAAACTTATCAACCGAAGATTTTCTTGAAGCTGAGCAAGTACTCGAACTTCTAGAATCTGCTTTCAAAAAAGAAAATGCTGTTGCAAGTTGGAGTGAGTTGAACACTCAATTTCATACTTGTCTCTATCAAGCCGCTAATAGACCACATACTCTTGAAGTTGTACAAGGCTTAAATACAAATTGTGACCGTTATATTCGTTTACAACTTCTTCTTGGCGGTGGTATACCGAAAGCAGAACACGAACATAGAGAACTGCTTAATTATTGCAAAATAGGTAATACGGAAAAAGCTGCCGAATTATTAAAACATCATATTTTGAATGCTGCCGAAACGATCAAACAATTGGTTGCGCAGCAAGTTAAGTAATATCTCTTTGATTAAGAGTTATAAAGTAGAGAAAATATTATGCAAAATGCAGTGATCACAGGCTGGGGTAAATGCGTACCACCTGCGACATTATCAAACCATGATTTAGCAACGTTCATTGAAACATCTGACGAGTGGATATACAGTCGAACAGGAATCAAACAAAGACATGTAAGCCATGTAAATACTTCTGAGCTTGCATCAGTTGCCGCTAAAAAAGCCTTAGCCGCTGCAGGCATAGAAGGCTCTGATGTGGATATGATTATACTTGCAACTGCAAGTCCGGATACGCTTATTCCCAATATCGCAGCGACAGTCCAAGCTAACATTGGTGCAACTTGTGCCGCTTTCGATATAAATGCTGCATGCAGCGGCTTCCTTTATGGTTTAGGTTTAGCTAACGCTCAAATACAAAGTGGCCAATGTAAACGTGTCTTAGTGATCGGTGCAGAGCGTTTGACCTTCTATCTAGACTGGTCACGTCGTGATACAGCAGTGCTTTTCGGTGATGGTGCTGGTGCTATGGTTGTTGAAGCCACAGATAAAGCTGAAGGGATTTTAGGCTATGAGCTTAATAATGATCCGGATGCGAGAGAAATTTTAAAGACTGGCTTTGGTACGGCAATGGATCGTTTTGATGCCGCATCTTTAGATTTTTATTTGCAATTTGATGGTCAAGAGATCTTCAAACGTGCCATTAATGGAATGAAAAACTTAAGTGCGAAAGTACTGGAAAAGTGCGAAATGGAAAAAGACGATGTCAGCCTTGTCATTCCTCATCAAGCTAATGAGCGTATCATCGACACTTTAGTTGCTAAGATGCGAATTCCAAAAGAAAAAGCTTTTGTTAATATCGAAAATTACGGTAATACTTCAGCAGCAACAATTCCAATTGCTTACTGTGACGCTCTAGAAAAAGGGTTAATTCAACCTGGACAAAACATTTTATCTTGCGCATTTGGTGCTGGGTTAACTTCAGCAGCTTTACTGATGAAATGGGGTAACCGAGTGACGCCAATTAATGAGTCAGATGCTGAATTGCCACCAACAGATAAAACAGGCATTGAGTTAGTTAAAAGAGCTGCAGACTACTTTTGTAGCAAGTAAGTTGTACGAAAATAGAACCTATTGAATGGTAAAAGTATTAAAGATGCTTTTACCATTTAAAAGACTTTTTTAACTACAGAACTTCAAAAACAAAAAGCCGCTCAAAGAGCAGCTTTTTTTATATTCTTTTAGCTAGAAGGTAACTGGCGATTAACCAATTACTTGAACTTCTTCAGCTTGTGGGCCTTTTTGACCTTGAGTAACAGTGAAAGACACTTTTTGGCCTTCATCTAAAGTTTTGAAACCTTCAGACTGGATAGCACGGAAGTGTACAAATACATCTGGACCTGATTCTTGCTCAATAAATCCGAAACCTTTATCAGAGTTGAACCATTTAACGGTACCAGTTTGCTTAGACATGTTGTATATCCTGTAAATTTAAATTTTAAAGCCTTAACGGCGGTGGAGCTGAAAATGCCGGTATTACTTATTATGTTTACAGGACGAACTTTGTCGAAGTGAATACATAAATAGAAGCCCAACTTTCAAGCTGAGTAGACTATAAAGCATTTTAGCTATAAGTCAACTTACGTAAGTAATTACCATAAATAATTCATAAAATCAGTAACCAAGAGAATATCACAGTGAAATTCTGATGTTTATCTGGGCATGAAAACTGAACATTTGCTGACCACCGTGTTTTAATCTTTCGACTCGATACTTATATTTTCTTAAAAATTTGGATCTTAAAGTCGAGCTCACACTCTAACCCAGAATCAGACAGTTTGTTTTTTTGGGTTTTGGTTAATTTCCAAGCGTAAGGCGTCATATTTAAAAAGTTTTCAATATCTCTAGATCCAGACAGGGACATTGTCGTTTCCAGCCTTTCCGTATGAATACGTTCAAAGCCCTTAATGATACTATCTGATTCATCATGCTCTTCTGGACTTTGATAAATCAATGTTTTTAAAAACCAGTGATGTCTTGGTCCAGGTGATACCGTTAAAAGCAGACCATTTTCATTTACTACTCGGCTCAACTCTTCAGGAGCTGATGGAGCATAAATTCTAAGCACTGCATCAAAATTTGAGGATGCAAACGGCAAATCAAAAGCGCTCGCAACACAAAATTCCATTGATTTATTTCTTTTAGACGCTAATCGAATCGCCGTTTTAGAAATATCCAAGCCATTAATACGCATGTCTGGGCATGCTTGAGATAATCGACCCGTGTAGTAACCTTCCCCACAACCTAAGTCGAGTAACGTTGAGGACTTTGATTTCAAGTATTGAATAAGCAGTTCATTTACGCGATCACTCAAATGTTGATAATGACCAGCTTCAAGAAACTCCCTTCTTGCTTGCATCATTAATTTGTTATCACCAGGGTCTTTCGAGCTTTTCTTCTGGACTGGCAATAAATTCACATAGCCTTCTTTGGCCTTATCAAAGCAATGATTGTTTTCACAACGCCAAGTGCGCCCCTCTAATTGAAGTAAATTAGAACAAAGAGGACAAATATAAGACATAAACAAACCAGATAGAAAAATGAACCCTGGATTGTATCAAAAGATAGGGATTAGTGGGAATTACGCCTGCGATACAATGAGTAAATATCACAGGAGTAATGTTGGGAGCTTAATATATACCCATGATACCTGAAGATGCATGTTTCAGGACTTTCTCAGCGCCAATTCTTTGAGGCGCATTAGCGAAGGAATATCGGGATTCTTTCGAGCTAATGTAACAAAGAAGAATTGGCGCTGAAAAGTCCACGCAGTGCGAGTTGCACAGCTTGTTACTCTTCGTTGCCAGTGCTAACAATAGCTCACTATTGCCGCACACTGTCGCCTTGATTAACAAGCTGTGCATTCAGTCTCGCTGAAATCGAGCATCTTCAGGTATCATGGGTATAGAGCTTATTCTTCCAAAGTACTTAAATCACCTTCATCCTGCCCTAAAGCTCTGGCTTTTAAAACACGACGCATAATTTTTCCTGAGCGAGTTTTTGGTAATCCCTCTACAAATTGTACATCCTCTGGCGTAGCAATTTTACCCATTTCAGCACCGACATGTTCTTTTAGCTCTTGCACAAGATTTTTATCGGCAACAACACCATCTTTTAGTACAACATAAGTGTGGATGGCATTACCTTTCAATTCATGCGGTAAACCTACTGCTGCGGCTTCGGTCACAACTGGATGGCTGACTAATGCATGCTCGATTTCAGCTGTTCCTAGTCGATAGCCACTGACTTTAAGCACTTCATCAATACGGCCAATAACCCAAATGTCGCCATCTTCATCTTTTTTGGCGCTATCACCCGCTAAGTAACGCCATTCACCGTCAACTTGTGACCAATATAAATCTTTATAACGTTGTTCATCTTTAAATACCGTTCTAGCCATACCTGGCCAAGGGTTCTTAATAATGAGTTTACCTTCTTGGTTAGCACCAACTTCAGCACCCTCGTCATTTACAATCGAGATCTCATTACCAAAAAATGGTTTTGTTGCCGAGCCAGGTTTTAAAGGTGTAATGGGTAGCGGACAAATCATAAAGCCGCCTGTTTCTGTTTGCCACCATGTATCAATGATTGGACATTTATCATTACCAATAACATGGTGATACCATTTCCATGCTTTCGGATTAATCGGCTCCCCCACACTGCCGAGCAAACGTAAGCTCGATAAATCGTGCTTCTTCGGCCAACGCTCACCGAAACGCATTAAGCCACGAATTGCGGTTGGTGAAGTGTAAAGAATGTTGATGCCATAATTCTCAATGATTTGCCACCAGCGATTGGGATATGGATAATTAGGTGCACCGTCGTAAAGCATGATCGTTGCGCCATTAATCAATGGCCCATAAACAATATAACTGTGACCAGTGATCCAACCAGGATCAGCTGCACACCACCAGCGATCTTGCGGCTTTATATCAAATGCCATTCTATGGGTTGTTGAAGTATAAACCGCATAACCGCCATGAGTATGAACCATACCTTTTGGCGAGCCTGTTGTACCTGATGTATACAGAATAAATAATGGGTCTTCCGCATTCGTCTGCTCGGTCTCACATTTAGAGCCAGCAATAGGCAATGCTTTTAAATCATGTAACCAAAAATCACGTGAAGGTTCCATTTCTACATCAAGCTCATTGTTTTTAACACAAATACATACTTCGATGCTTGGTGAACGTTTCATTGCATCATTAGCAATCGCTTTTAGATTAATTTTCTTACCACGACGTGAGCCACCGTCTGCGGTAATCAATACTCGGCTGTGAGCATCATCAATTCGAGATGCTAGTGCATCAGTACTAAAGCCACCATAGACAACTGAGTGAACGGCACCTATTTTGGCACAAGCTAACATGGCAAATACCAACTCAGGAATTTGTGGCATATAGATAGTAACCACATCGCCCTTTTCAACACCCATACTTTTTAAAACGTTTGCAAATTGGCAGACTTCACGGTTTAAACCATTGTAAGAGAAGTTACGTTTTTCGCCGTTTTCACCTTCCCAGATGATCGCCATTTTATTACGGTTTGCATTATCAAGATGGCGATCTACAGCGTTATGTACAATATTGATCTCACCACCATCAAACCACTTATACATTGGCGCATTAGATTCATCTAATACTGAGTCCCACTTTTTAAACCAAGATAAGCTTTCCGCTTGCTCAGCCCAGAATGTCTCACGATTTTCAATTGAATATTGATAGAGTTTGTCGTACTCAGGTACGTTGGCTTGCTCAGTTACTTCTGAACTCGGATAAAAGATGTCGCTTTGCTCAAACTGGGTCATTTCCTTCTCCATAGATATGTAATCTAGCTTCCTAGGATTCGTCCCAAATTAATTTTCTAACCTATGAAATCGATTTGGGACGAACGCTTTTAATGAAGAAAATAAAGATGTTTAAAAGTCTACGCCATTAGACATAAGTCTAAGTAGTCGGCTATGAAAAAAATCTAACATTATGATCGATAATACAATATAGCTCTTTGATACATTCAATTTCGACCAGAAATGATATAGTGAACCTACGGTTTCTGGTCGTTTTTGGTGCTAAAA
>NZ_JAFEUN010000111.1 GCF_016900895.1 Parashewanella hymeniacidonis | reverse complement strand
TGAGCTTCATTACTTACCACCATACAGTCCCAATTTGAATCCAATTGAGCGGCTTTGGAAAGTGATGAATGAGCATGTAAGAAATAATGAATATTTCGCATCAGCGAAAGAATTTCGAGAACGGATAAATTACTTTTTTGATGTAAAACTTCCAGAAATTGCAGATACTTTAACGAGTAGGATTACTGACAACTTTCAAACACTCACATCTGCAACTTGAGTTCACTTAGGTATATTTATAGCCGTAAAATTGTTGGCTATGAAGTCCATTAACAAGAGTGCGGTCAAAAGGCCGCAGAGTTAATCCAGCGTTGCATTCTCAAAGAGCAGTGTTTCAACACGCCGTTGGTTTTACACTCTGATAATGGTGCACCAATGAAATCCTACACCATGAAAGCAAAGTTGGAAGAGCTAGGTGTAACGGCATCATTGAGCCGCCCAAGTGTGAGTAACGACAATCCTTACTCTGAATCACTTTTTAGGACATTAAAGTATCGACCTGACTGGCCTAAAAGAGGGTTTTCAAGTTTAGAAGAAACCCAAGACTGGGTTGAGAACTTTGTGACTTGGTACAACAACGAACATAAGCACAGTCGGCTTAACTTCGTGACTCCTATGGAACGGCATAAAAAAACAAGATAATGTGCTGCTCATGAACCGTAAAAAGGTACTCTAAGAAGCAAGAGCTAAAAAGCCAATGAGGTGGTCAGGTGAGATTCGAAACTGCGAACCCGTTGGTGATGTAATGTTAAATCCAGATAATGAAAATACAACAGAAAAATCGACAAATAATGTAGCTTAAGTTTTAATCAAAGGGTGACACCTGTCTTGAAAAACGCCGACGGCATAAGACCTATATTACAATCGGCTAAAACTAGAGAAGCCTATAACGAACCAGGTTATGGTCTAAAATTAAAAAAACATGAGGAAGTAGCAAAATCTATTCATGATTTATTTATGGGACATGAAGAGTGGGATATACTTGAACAAAAAGACGTCACCAAAGCACTTGAACAAGAAGACTTCATCTCAGTTAGTGATGTCACCTTAGTTGAACAAGAAGACGCCACCTCAGTTAGTACAGAATAAAAAAAAGGCTCATAGGAATCATTCTAAAGTGACAGTAGGATTTAATCCTCAATAAACATAAGGCTTCAATTGAAGCCTTATTATCCTTTTTATATAGAGCTTATGACTTAACAATTAAGCCGTAAACCCTCGCCCCAAGGGAGTATACAGTAAAAACCATGTTCATTTGCGCGTGAGTGAGTGACAAGCCTTTACTGGCAATGCTTCTTGTGACATTTAAAGCGTACACACTATGTATATTGGTGTGTACGCTTTTTATCCCTGAAGGCTTAGCAAGGCGATGGCATCACTGCGTGAAAACCATCACCCTGCCAAAAGGGTATTTAAGGGACATGATGGTAAAGTAAAATAATAAAGCCACTCCTTACGCTCGCACAGCTCACTACTCGCTAGGCATTTATGATTTTTCTTGACCACCCGCTGAAACACGTTTCTGGACAGAAGCGTGTTTAAGTTTCGGTTCATAATCAATAGATTGGATTAGAAAAAGTATCTCTAAAATCAAATTATGCACATCAAATAGCTGAAAGCTACGATTTGCCCTAAAAATATAACTTAGGGCTTGTTGCAACAGAAATGCGCACAACGGTAGTTATGGTAAATAGACTGCGGATTAATCCTTGCTGACAGTCTTGTTAGTGTAGTCTTCAAGATTAAAACCATACCGCCAATCACTCAGGCGACCATCAGAGCTTTCTATCCCATAAATATCCATTAATTGTTCCATATACTCTAAAGAACGTTCCATCTCTTCAGAATCCATGAATTTCATTGAACTTGCGCAAAGTTCCAAGACTATCCAGAATTCATTTTCTGTTATTCCACTTCTAGTTTTAGATATTAAGCTCGAGATCATCAGATTTGTGATAGCTTCAGCCTTTAACCTAGTTACCTCATCCGGAGCTCCCGGATAAAAGCGTGAAACATCTTCAATGTACTTTTTTTCATCTTTTAAATGTACTAATGCATCTATTACATTCTCACCATTAGGTAATTTCATCTCCTCTCTCCCTGAGCATCCAACCAAAAATATTAATAAATATAGTAACGTCCTGAATTCCATATCATTACACTAACCTTTTATTCATTTAAATATAATACTTTAATTGCTTCCTTAGCGTAACTACGCTGATGCATTATCTAAGCCCTATCATCACAAAGTTATTTACCATAACGTATCTTGTATGCATTTCAGAAAGTAACTTCTGGTTAAATCACCGCTAACGTCACAAAAGAACATATTATCTTGACGAAAGGTGGCTGGTTTAAGTCAGTTAACAAATGGTGATTTTTATTACATCAGCACTTGAAGCAAGTTTATAGCACGAACCACTATAAAAGTTAATTATTAGGGGGCTGCTATGTCATAAAATAGTCTTTCCAAAAAACATGATTTTTAACGAGTAAACATTAGAAATAGTATTGCTATGGGTCGTTGTTCCTGACAAGGAAAGGGGCATAAACGAGTTTGAAATTGCTAACTCAATAGTTCTTTTAGGTAACTATTCCGCTTATGAGAGTGACTAGGTGCCTCGGTGATCTGCTTCATGTCATCACTACTGCCAACTATATGGATTTCACTTTCAGCTCTCGTGATTGCCGTATAGAGCCATGCTCTATCTACTATTCTTCCGTTTTGCAGAGCGATGATGATGCGTGGAAACTGTGACCCTTGAGCTTTATGTAGGGTGATTGCGTAACCCAACTCCATGCAGTCGAGAATGGATTGTGTTATCTCGACCTTTTCACCTGTATCTAGCGTCACTTCACCGTAACTATTACCAGAAGGTTTGGCGTTGGTTAGCATACCAAGTGAGCCGTTCTGAATGCCTTTGTCGTAATGGTTCTGCGTAAATAACACCGCATCATTCATGCGAAGTGGCAAAAAGAACTTATCACCATTGATTTCGAACTCAAGGCTAGTGCTATCTGGGTTAACGGCTTGTTGGGTGAGTTTATTGATTTCTGATACGAGTGCCTTGGTTGGAGCCATGACACGACTGCTTTCAGGACACTGTTGGTAAAGCTCGCAACAGACTTTGGCAATGTCTGTTTTACTGGTTTCGTGAAAGTGTATTGCACCTGTGCTTAATTGGTCAGGCATCACACCTTGATTGATGAGTTTTGAGTATTCGGGGATACCCGTTGAACCTTCCTGCCTCTTGACGATATCTAACATCGTATTAGCCACCGTTTTTGCTTCAACGATGTCTGCCAACACCTTGCCACAACCGATTGGTGGAAGTTGGTCGGGGTCGCCAGTGAATATCAATCGTACAGAGGGGTGAATGTGATTCACAAGACGATACATGGTTGGCAAGTCAATCATGCTTGCCTCATCAATCACCAGTAGGTGATTTGGTTTATCGACACTGGGTTCAATAGGGTCTTCACGCAGCAATTTGGCAATGGTTGAGGTAACAAAACCGATGGACTCATGAAGTCTCATTGCAGCGCGGCCACTGAGCGCCACGGCGTGTATTTCAAACCCAAGTTGATGGTAAGCCCTGAGAGCCGTTCGGAGTACCGTTGTCTTGCCTGTTCCTGCACCGCCCGTAATACAGCTTACCGAATTATCCAGACTCGTTGTTACGGCTTCGATTTGTTTGCGGGTTAATTCGTAGGGAAGCTCCGCAACCGCAGAGCAATACGCAGCATTGGCGTTTTCATCAAACAAGTCATTTCGCTTAATCAGTGTATTTAGCCGCTTGGCAACGACACTTTCCATCAGAAGTTGCGCCGTTGGATGGTAGGCTCCTGTGTCGGGATTTAAAATATACTGAGCTTTATCATGACCTGATTGGAACGCCTGAGTAACAAGTATTTTGTCTTTCAATAGTTTGTTGAGGTCAGGGCGCACATTGGAATGAGTGGTATAGGTGTGACCTTTTTCAATCTCCTTGCGAATCGCAAATTCCAGAGCAGCGCTGAGCCTTCTTGGGTCACCCTTCGCAACATCGCCCTTAAAGTTCGTTGTCTTGATAATATTTTCAATGGCACTGAACGAAAGACCAAAGCCCATCAAAGAATAAGGATTATCTTTAATTACTTCTATGGAAGCTTCACCGTGATGCTTGAGCAGCCGTTGCTGCACACTGGCGGGAATGTTGTGCTCACTCATCCAGTTGCAATACGCCAGATTTTTATATTTGGCGTACCCCTTAAAGAGCGCTCTCACAGAATCTTCATTCAAAATCGATGTCAGACGCTTTCTGGACTCTGGAGTGTCATTTCTCAGTGTGGCATGGAAGTCTTTACCCAAGAGCTGCCAGAGCGCTCTAGCTTTGCTTTCGCCAATACCCTTGAAGTCACTTTCTCTGGCGATAAATCGTATCAGTTGCTCACCTGTTTCGGGTAAAGTGCATTCAATATGCTTGGGTGATTCATACGTGTGCTGCTGCATTACATAATCACCCATCTCCATATTTTCTATCTGTCGAGCACCTCTGACTGACCAATGCTGACCCAGCGTTGGAAGTACAGGGATGCTATCGGGGGCGGCTTTGATGGTGACGTAATACTTCCCACTATTGGTTTTGTAAGAGTCTTTCGCCAGCGGTACACCGCTGAATATCACCATCTTGGTCGAGTGATAAGGGATACTGGTGACATGCATTTGGTCTTCATGCAAAGCGGTATTCATCGTGGCATCAACCCCATTTCGGATAAGGTTTCAGATAGCTCACCAAAGCGCTCAAGTCGCTTTTCAAGCTCCTTGACCTTGGCTTTCAACTCGATGTTTTCAGCCTCTAATGAAGACACCCGCTTTGAATCGAGAAGCTTTCGATTTGCTGTGTTGTCGTAGGCTTGAGGTTTGCCCGCATTCTTCTTGGCAGCGTCCGTAAGAGGTGGCAGAACACCTCTCTCACGTAACTCACCCTCTAGGGCTTTAAGTGCTTTTTTGAGGGCTGGATTTTGGTTTAACGCCGATTTGCCACAACCGATACCCTTTGCCACTTCAATACGATTAAGCTGACCTCTGAACACGATTTGTTTAAACTCAACGTCCGTCTGTGTGGCTTTCCAGACCTCAAATGCCTCAAGGTTTTGTTGCGCTTTCTGCTGCCCACTTGCCATTAGTCATCTACCTCACCCAATAGCTTGCGAAGCCCTGTGACAAAGCCTCTAGGGAATACTTCGCTATTGTATTCCATGTCTTTTACCTGACCCGCCTGAGTAGTTTGCCAGTCATTCTTTTCCATACATTCATCAGAAATGGCATACGCTAAGGCTCTTTTTTCTGATTCGGTGAGTACGCCTGATAGGGATGGCAGCACTTCCACGCCTGGCTCTGCGGTGGTGTCAAACTGGCGCACAGGGCGTTTGTCGATGGTGATATTGGCGTGTTGCTTGAGCAAATTAACCTCTTTGCGGTAACGGTTACGCTCGGCAATAATTTGACCAAACAAGGCGCGTACCGCAGGGTCTGGGATGCGCTCTAACAGTTTATTATCCGCAGGGATGGATTTAGACCGTGAGGTGTTGGATAGCGGTTTTTTGGTATTGGTATTGTACTTTGCCGCCCATGCTTCGATGAGTGTTCGGTAGTGCTTGTTACGGGTAGCACGCAAAGCCTCATACGCCAATCCGCCATTTTCCGCAGACACCCGTCCAATTTGCGTGATGGAAAAATCACGCTGACCTGATTCCGCATAGGCTTTCAGTGTGTCGTTGAGCTTATCGAGGTTTTGCTGCGTGCGAGGCACTTTGCCTTCTTTTAAGTCAGCCAGAATAACATCAATATCGAGTTCCATTAGTCCTCCAATAAGTTCGGTAGTGCTATGCCATCTAGATTAATGGCTTTATCAGTCAGTGCATGAATACCCTGAGAGAGCAGCTTGTTATCGTTCAGGTATTCACCCGCTTCGATATAGTTAGCCACCTTGCGGTAGCCTTCAAGTTTGTCGTCAGGGTCAGCGATTTTTGCCATTTGGCGCAGCATGGCATTGGCGGCAATGAGCTGTTGTTTGTCGTCCATTTCCATGAAAATCGGCTCAAAGCCTTTTTTCATTAGCACACGACTGAGCTTGCGTGAACGCTTTTCAATAGCAGGCGTTTTACGCAATTCGTCCTGCAAATCAGGGTAGAACTCCGCATCATCACAAAGCAGCGATAGGTGCAGTAACTCTGAGTCGGTTTCGATAAACTTCAAGGCATGGCTAACATCTTGCTCAGAGCCAACCGCAATCAGTTTATCTTTGGTGTCATCCTCATTTCTGGCTTCTTCGACACGAATGATTTTCTGAATAAGTTCAAAGCACGCTATCCAGTCTTTGGTATATTCATCGGCTTCAACTTGCTGTTTTTCATAGCGACGCTGTAGAGCTTGCAGCTCGTCGTGCTTGATGAACGGCTTACCTTGCTCTTCACAAAAGAATTGTTCGTCTTTTAAAGCTTCCAGTTCACCCTCAATCTCCACGGATAGGTTCGCAGCCTGATGCGCCTTGTAGCTCAGTTGATTGAAGTGGGCATTAAGCGCAGGTAGGTATCGTGCTTCAGTGATAAACCAGCGGCATCGGATACAGTTTTCAGAGCCATGGGGTACACTGCTGTAGACTTTAGCGTGTGGGTTGCTAGAGTTTTTAACTAACTCACCACCATTCCAGCAACCACCAAGGGTACTGATTTCATCCGATTTCACGGAGTTGCCACCGACCAAGCATAAGCCGCATGAGCGCTCTTCCCAGCCAATCGGGTTGCGGTTAACCAGTGCCGCCTGAATGCTATCATCACTGTGATACACCATCTTGCATTGAATTTGCTCCATCGAGGCGTCTTTAAGGAAGTTGCGCACTGATTGCTTAGATTTAGCATCCAACTCACCATGCGCTTCGTCCATCTTTTCAGCCATCACTGACGGGGTAATCTTGTTGTAGTAGATGGTCATCAATAGACGCGTATGCCCTGCCAATAGCTTAGAGATTACAGGTAATGGCAGTTGGGTATCCATCGTATAGGCAGTGATGAGTGAGACTCGCAAGCTGTGTAATGGAAAGCTAGTTTTGTAACGTCGCGACTTAGGTATATCCTCTAGATACTCGGAAACTAACCTCAATCTTCCCCCGTTATCGAGACTATCACCACGTTCAGCCAATTGATTTTCTAGAGCGAAGAGGAGTTGATACCAGAAAGGGTCTAGCGCATCGTCCCTAATGGGTTTAGTTCTATCATCCCCCTTTGCCGAGGCCTCTCGAAATAGAAATGAAATTTCCCCCATACTTTCCAGTTGTGCTTTCGATTTTTTCTTATCAGTGTGCTTGGTAAGTAATGTGGTGCAGTCGGTTGGCTTATCAATTGGGTTGTACTTTTCTTGCCAATTGCGTAATTTCTCTATCCAGTACAATACTTCATTATTTTGCCACGGAATGATGTAACCACGCTCTAGTTCGTCCTTGTTTTGGTCGGCGGTCTTATTGGTGTTGATATACAAACCTGTGGAATACAACCCAGTCATTGTGTCGTGAATGCGGCGGAAGACACCTTTACCAAATGGGCGCTTTTCGCTGCCAAGTGAAAAGTCATGTTGGGTGTTCTCTACCCAACAACCATTCTCGTAGCGCCACGTATCGGCTTCACCGCTATCTAGCATCCGCACCTGATAGGTACGCAGTGGCAGATGGAGCTTCATGAAAAACACCATCGCTTTGACGGGCGACCAGATTTGGTGAAGGATGATTTCATTGCCTTTGCGAGTTATTTTTTTAGTACGCCATACACAGTCGGGGTCGGTTTTATCAATCAGTTCTGGTTCAACTTCAAACCAATCACCATCATTACCTGCTAGACGTTGACCTGTCTGCTGTTGCGCCCATGTCCAGTGTTTGAAATGACGATAGTGATAAGTGGGAAGCAGGGGTTCACCTTGCTTGAGGTTTTGTTCAATGACGGTGAGTTCGGCTTTATCAGGTAGCGGACAGAGGATTTGGCGCAAATTTTGAACATAGCGATACGGCAGGGGGGTGCGTACAGTTTCGGTTAGTGATTCCTGTCGTTTGATTTTGCTCAGCGGGTTTTCAACCAATGACACTAACTTGCCATTGTCATCCTCTTCAGAAAACACCTTTTGGACAACAAAGTCAATGAAGTCACAGGGGATGTTTACTCCTGATTGGATTGCTTTAGAAGAGTTTTGTGTTTCTCTTACCAACGTCTCCAGCTCTTCACTAGAACATTGGTGTCCTCGGTGTCCCTTAAAAAATAATGATATGTCGCCTATTGTATAGCTTGCGCGCGCTCTAATGTAGGATTCGAAGAAGCGAGCCAAAGCTATTTGTTTATGGTCAATGCCTGCGGTTTGCTCTGCCATCCACTCTGCTGCTAACTCCTGCCATTGTTGCCACTCCGCACCAAGTGTGGTCAACATCCAAGAGAAGGTTAAATCCGATGAACGTCCGTCATGTTTTTTGCCTTTATTCGCCATTACTTACCTCCCAATTTGGGATGTTTGCCAGTAAAGTAACCCTGCGAATCGATGTCCTCAAAACCATGCTCAACCAACGTTTTCCAGTCGAGCACTTTGACTTTGGAGTCAGGGTTAGCCAGTTGCAACGTCGCTTGGGTCAGTTCGTCAGAGATTTCTTGCTGACCTTTACCTGTGTAGGGGATTTGTGACTCTAGGGATTTATGGTGCATACAGCGTCTAATCACTAAGGGGTTCAGCCCTGAACGCTCTAACCGTCTGCCGTAATTATGTCGATGTCCGTGGGGATCTAAACCTTCTGCCTTGTTCGGCGCTAAGCCTACACGCTTCAAGCCGTTGGCGTAGTTATCATGGAAAGCGTTGATGGTGTAAGGGTTGCCGAAGGCACTGTGATGAAACGAAATAAACGCATAAGGGTGGTGACAGTCGATGCTGGCGCGGTACTTTTGATAGTTTTTCCAAAGTGACATAAACACTTTGCCATAGTCGGTTGAAAACCACTGAACCTGTATGTAGTTGTCTTTATGGTCAACCACACGATTCTTCCAGCCAAGATGAGCTGTACCTTTCATGCGCTGGCGAGGGATACGCGCATACTTTTCTTTTAAGTACGTTTCTCTATTCTGATTTTTAGAGCGAACTTCAGGGTCACTTGGCGCTTTGCCATCGACTTCATTATAAATTCGAACGATTGCGCTATCTGGGTTGTAGGGATCTTCAAGCACATCTGTGACCCAAAGCGTTAAAGCCTCACTTTCCCGTAACCCGCCACCGTGCATAAGCAGGAGTATTAATTTGTCCCTGAGTGCCACTCGTGGGTCGCTCGTGCCACCGATGCCGTTCATATAAAAATTTTCCCAATGCTTTTCAGGAAAGGCGATAGCGTCATCTTCGGTTTTGGTGAGTGGTGTGCGCCCCTTGATGGTTCGCGCCTTGCGGATGGTTTTGTTAACGGTTTTATCTTCGATATGACCGAGAAAATCATTCTGGTTTTTTCGAAACCATGCGGCGTAATTCAATCGCTGCTCATGAGGGGTAGCATCGCGCAAAGGGTTCATCGGCGTAGTGCCTTGTTTTTTTGCCAACCAATCGGTGAATGCCGTTAATCGATGAATATGCTTATTCACGTTACTGGTTGAGCTTGGCACCCAATATAAACCAGAAGGGTCAAGTCCATCCTCACCTATCGTTCCTGTATACAACCGCTTAGAAAAGGTCTGGAAGAGCAACTTCGGATCGTCAAACAATCCTCTATTTGCTTCCATATAATCCAGCAACAAGGACACGGCTTGAAGAAATCCATTCATTACGGAGTTACTCACACCGTCTGCCTCTAACTTGAGTAGGTAGTCCGTGACCATACTTAACTCTCCTTGCTCAGTTAGCAAGATAGGCAGTTGGCTTTTGATGCCCGTATTGTCCTCTACAATCGTCGCTCTGATTTTTACTGATGACAAACCATGATTCCCTTATACACAATGTACACATAATTTACTATATATCTATAATGCAAACTGTGCAATAAAAAGGCAGATTTCTCCGCCTTAATACACAATATACACCCTTTAAGTTACTATATATATCAATCGGGCGGGGATATAAGTCGCTGTGCGCATTGAGCGGTTACAACTGCAAGATGAATTAGCTAAAAAAGTAGTTTATTTAGCGATACGTTCAGCTTCAAAAAAATGGTCAATGCCGATCCATAACTGGAAAGCAGCTATGAATCGTTTTATCATTGAATTTGAGGATCGCTTAAAAGATCATCTTTAAAATGGTAGTTACACAGAATTATTTACAGGGTCCTGCCTGATGATAAAGTGAAGGTTCTGTCGCATCTTTGCAGCCTAAAAAACACTCAAACCAAGGTTTCAGCTAGAAGATATACTGCCGAGATTCATCTACATAGCAATAGCAGTAAGAATGTCACTTTTGCCTAAAAAGCTCTTAAAGATGACTGGGCTTTGTGGGTAATCAGGAGGAATTTATGCAATCACTTGACCGCACTTTAGCTCACCAGAAGTATTCTCCATCACCCATGGTTTCCCCAAGCGACTCGATTAACACCAACGACAAGACTTTTACAGTGAAATCGAGTATGTCCCCAGCTTCATACGAGTGCTTTCATGAGGCATCACAAGGTGACGTTTTGAAGCGGGGAAACAAAAGACCAATAGCCCCCCCTAGCTCCCAGGGAAATCGGCAGAATACCAAGCGAGCGAAACTGGCTTCAGAGGCAGGAGCTCCACCTAGCTCCCAGGAAAAGCGGCAGAATACTAAGCGAGCGAAAGGCGCTGACATCAGCACCCCTAACAACAACGGCAACACCCCGCTCATCGCCGCTGCCGCCAACGGCCAGACCGCAACCGTACAGTACCTAGTGGAGCAGGGCGCTGACATCAATACCCCTAACAACAACGGCGACACCCCGCTCATCGTCGCTGCCGCCAACGGCCAGACCGCAACCATACAACGCCTCTTGAACCTGGGCGCTGACATCAACACCCCTAACAACAAAACTGGCGACACCCCGTTCATCGTCGCTGCCGCCAACGGCCATTTAGAGACCCTACAGTACCTCGTACAGTACCTAGTGGAGCAGCGCGCTGACATCAACACCCCTAACAACAACGGCGACACCCCGCTCATCGCCGCTGCCGCCTACGGCCAGACCGCAACTGTACAACGCCTCTTGAAGCTGGGCGCTGACATAAACACCCCTAACAACAACACTGGCGACACCCCGCTCATCGTCACTGCCGCCTACGGCCATTTAGAGACCGTACAGTACCTAGTGGAGCAGGGCGCTGACATCAACACCCCTAACAACAACAATGGCAACACCCCGCTCATCGTCGCTGCCGCCAACGGCCAGACCGCAACCGTACAGTACCTAGTGGAGCAGGGCGCTGACATCAACACCCCTAACAACAACAACGGCAACACCCCGCTCATCGTCGCTGCCGCCAACGGCCATTTAGAGACCGTACAGTACCTCGTACAGTACCTAGTGGAGCAGCGCGCTGACATCAATACCCCTAACAACAACGGCGACACCCCGCTCATCGTCGCTGCCGCCAACGGCCATTTAGAGACCGTACAGTACCTCGTACAGTACCCAGTGAAGCTGGGCGCTGACATCAACACCCCTAACAACAAAACTGGCGACACCCCGCTCATCGTCGCTGCCGCCAACGGCCATTTAGAGACCGTACAGTACCTAGTGGAGCAGGGCGCTGACATCAGCACCCCTGACAACACTGCCGACACCCCGCTCATCGCCGCTGCCGCCTACGGCCATTTAGAGACCGTACAGTACCTAGTGGAGCAGGGCGCTGACATCAACACCCCTAACAACAACAACGGCAACACCCCGCTCATCGTCGCTGCCGCCTACGGCCAGACCGCAACCGTACAGTACCTAGTGGAGCAGGGCGCTGACATCAACACCCCTAACAACAACAACGGCAACACCCTGCTCGTCGTCGCTGCCGCCTACGGCCAGACCGCAACCGTACAGCACCTAGTGGAGCAGGGCGCTGACATCAATACCCCTAACAACAACGGCGACACCCCGCTCATCGTCGCTGCCGCCAACGGCCAGACCGCAACCGTACAGTACCTAGTGGAGCAGGGCGCTGACATCAACGCCGCTAACAACAACGGCAACACCCCGCTCATCGCCGTCATAAAAGCAACTAAAGAACCTCTCGGTATGGTGAAACTACTTCTAGAAAACAACGCCAATCCGCATATCGCTGCTATAAATATGGTCAAAACCGACCCTACAAAGCCTGATGAACTCGATGAAAAGATGTACTGGACGCCGTTAGTAGCTGCTGCCAGTCAGGGGCATCTTAAGGTTGTTAATCTTCTGCTCTTGGAATACGATGCGAATCCAAACCCTTTCAATAAGACATCTCCATTAAAACCAATAAAATACATTGTTGAACGGTTAATGAAGAGCACAACAAAGAGCGAAGAAGAAGTACGGGAACTCATAGAAACAATGGAAAACCTGTTAATGTACGGTGCTGATGCAACAGTAGAATGGGATGATGAGCCTAAGAAAACCAAAAGACACCCAGAGCCTAGGTTTCAAATTCAAATTAAACATAAAATCCTTGAATTATCTTGTGTCACGCAACGCATCGTCACGCTGATACACTCACCCATAAAATCCCATCCAGCTTCCCTTATTCCTACTCTCGAAATACTAGCCGAAAACACAGTGACTACAGCAATCAAATCTAATGGAAAAGAACAAGCATTACCTGAACAAATCGCTAGCCTGCCATTGCCTTCTTCTCTAAAGAAAAGACTCGATAGAGTATTTTCCAATTAACAAATGAGTCTAAACAAATATGATCATTAGGGGTTCTGTCGCATCTTCGAAATTAAACACAGGAACACTGATTTTTAAACACAATTAGGCTGCCAGTGAGTAAAACGATTCTGTCGCATCTTTGCAGCCTAAAAAACACTCAAACCAAGGTTTCAGCTAGAAGAAGATATACTGCCGAGATTCATCATAGCAGTAAGAATGCCACTTTTGCCTAAAAAGCTCTTAAAGATGACTGGGCTTTGTGGGTAATCAGGAGGAATTTATGTACTCACTTGACCGCACTTTAGCTCAGAGCGCCCAGAAGTATTCTCCATCACCCATGGTTTCCCCAAGCGACTCGATTAACACCAACGACAAGACTTTTACGGTGAAATCGAGTAAGTCCCCAGCTTCATACGAGTGCTTTCATGAGGCATTACAAGGTGACGTTTTGAAGCGGGGAAACAAAAGACCAAGAGTCCCCCCTAGCTCCCAGAAAAATCGGCAGAAGACCAAGCGAGTGAAACTGGCTTCAGAGGCAGGAGCTCCCCCTAGCTCCCAGGAAAAGCGGCAGAATAGCAAGCGAGAGAATTTGGTTTTAGATACAGAAAAGCTTAAAAAAGAACTCAAACCTTTATTTACTCAACTTCCTGACCAACGAGAACCTGAAACCATCAAGAAGGCTATAACATTTATAACAACTGGCAAGGTAAAGCTGACGGCGTTTGAAGGTCTATTTAAAGATAATAAACGCGCAATAACAGCCTTTGCAAACCTATCCGACAATGATATTGAGTGTATAGCTAAACATCCTCAATTATCGTACGTTATGTCGATGTGCCGCCAAAAAGGTCTGCCCACACCAACGGCACTGGAAGCATTCTTCAAAGATGAGCATTTAAAAGATGAAAACGGCCGCTTGTGCAAGACAAAGCTGGCTGCGGTGGCCAGTATGTGCTGCCAAAAAGGTCTGCCCACATCAACGGCACTGGAGGCATTCTTCACTGCTGAGTATTTAAAAGATGATAACGGCCGCTTGTGCCTGACAAAGCTGAAGGCGGTGGCCAGTATGTGCTGCCAAAAAGGTCTGCCCACACCAACGGCACTGGAGGAATTCTTCACTGCTGAGTATTTAAAAGGTGATAACGGCCGCTTGTGCAAGATAAAGCTGGCTGCGGTGGCCAGTATGTGCCGCAAAAAAGGTCTGCCCATGGCAGAGGCGCTGAACACATTCTTCACTGCTGAGTATTTAAAAGGTGATAACGGCCGCTTGTGCAAGACAAAGCTGGCTGCGGTGGCCAGTATGTGCTGCCAAAAAGGTCTGCCCACACCAGAGGCGCTGAACACATTCTTCAAAGATGAGCATTTAAAAGATGGAAACGGCCGCTTGTGCCTGACAAAGCTGGCTGCGGTGGCCAGTATGTGCCGTCAAAAAGGTCTGCCCATGGCAGAGGCGCTGAACACATTCTTCACTGCTGAGTATTTAAAAGATGATAACGGCTGCTTGTGCCTGACAAAGCTGAAGGCGGTGGCCAGTATGTGCGGCCTAAAAGGTCTGCCCACACCAACGACACTGGAAGCATTCTTCAACGATAATCATCTGAAAGATGGACGTAACTTGTGCCTGACAAGGCTGAAGGCGGTGGCCAGTATGCGCTGCCAAAAAGGTCTGCCTACGGCAGAGGCGCTGAACACATTCTTCACTGCTGAGTATTTAAAAGGTGATAACGGCCGCTTGTGCAAGACAAAGCTGGCTGCGGTGGCCAGTATGTGCCGCCAAAAAGGTCTGCCCACGACAGCGGCAATGAAAGCATTCTTCACTGCTGAGTATTTAAAAGGTGATAACGGCCGCTTGTGCAAGACAAAGCTGGCTGCGGTGGCCAGTATGTGTTGCGAAAAAGGTCTGCCCACACCAACGGCACTGAAGGCATTCTTCAACGATAATCATCTGAAAGATGGACGTAACTTGTGTCTGACAAGGCT
>NZ_JAFEUN010000110.1 GCF_016900895.1 Parashewanella hymeniacidonis | reverse complement strand
ATCTTGGGTGGTGTTATGTTGGCATAAGCTGCAATTACGATGACCACACGATAGCGGTAAATCTTGATAACGATGGCAATCATCACACTGCCACTGACTGCACCCTTTATTAAAGGTTTTGCAGCTGAGCATGGCATTCATCGCTTGATGGTGTTCATGTTCATCAGCTCGTCCTCTTTATAAACGAAAGTGCTAGCGGCTTCCTCCAGACCAACCCTCGCGGATAAGCCCTTGCCATTCGCTAGTAGATATCGTTTAATAACATTAAGTTAATAAACGGTGATCTTCCTACAGAGGACTTTCACCTCATTAGTTCACGCCCATGCTGGGCGTACACAAGGCAATCAACTGGACAAATACTGGTTGGCTCCTACGCTACGCTTCGGATTATAGCCAACAAGTATTTGCCCGTTATTGCAAGCGTTAGTAGTTTAATTGGTAACTGAAAAGGAAATTTGTACTTGAAACTCTTGCACAGAATATTATTACTTGTAGCACTAATTTTTACAGCCCTTGCTTGTCATCTCGCAGGTAATGCAACGGGAACTGTTACATTTATTGTTTTAGGTGTGGCGTTTGAGTTACTTTTTTGGCTTCATTTAATTCCAAGTAAAAAAAAGCAAAATCAGTAACCTAAAGGTCAACGACTAATAAATAAGGATAGGCGTAGCGCAGCCTGCGCCTTATCTGGTTGTTGAACCAGCCCGACGCTACTTATATATGCAAATATCTCAGAAATAATTTTGTGATGTGAGTGAGCCATTTTTCAGCTCACTTTTGTTTAGATATGACTCAGCCTTAGTGGCGCATCTATGATGCTTATTACCACTAATACTCTGTTGCATTAACTTGTCTTTTTCTGTTTTTATTACCCTCTACGTTAAATTAGTGCCATTATCCTTATTATTAAGTGGTTGTTTTGTCAGCCAAACGCACTTGAGCGAACGATACCCATAAACTATGCGAACGCAGGCTGTGACAACAACGAACTGACTGCGAGCGCAGCAGCAGATATTGTAAATTTTTTCATTTTTATCGACCTTAATAATTTTTATTTGTCCGCCCTTTTGATGCCACAGTGAAATACTGTGACATACCACCCTCGGGCAATGCGATTTTGCCATAGGCGAACGATTATTGATCGATACAATTTAATTAAATGTGACAGTTGTTACTTATTTGAACAAATGTAAAATTACTGTCACATTTCTGGTTATAACGAAGGCTATTTAAATAACAATTTCATCTTACAATAGAGTTAATAACTATATTTTAACGCCTTTGATAGAATATATGAGTGGAACAAGTTGCCCCTTGTGGCGCATTATATATTTACCTTCTTCGGCTTTTTCAAGCCCATCAAAGCAATTATATGGGCTATAAGGGAACTCATTAAACTGCTCAATTTTAATGCCTGATTTAATCAACGCATTCAATACTTCACTAATCGGATGAGGCCATAAAACGACCGTAGATGTCTCCTCTCCGGCATTCTCTGAATAAGTTGCTTCTTCTTCGATATCTGGCTCGTTTTTATAAAAATACGAGTAACCTTCAACAATATCGTAGATAGGGTGAAACTCAGCCATATAGAAAGTACCACCAGCATTAAGCTTGTTTGAAATCAATTGTGCCCATTTATCCAGATCGGGCAACCAACAAATAACCCCATAGCTGGTATAGACAATATCAAATTTGTCATCTGACTTTTCATCAAATGAATAAACATCACTGCACACAAACTGACTGTCAAGTTCTACAGCGCTGGCTAATTCTTGAGCTTTTTCGATAGCAGATGAAGATAAATCAACACCTGTCACTTTCGCACCTCTGCGCGCCCAGCTCAATGTATCTAATCCAAAGTGGCATTGAAGATGAAGCAGTGATTTCCCAGTAACATCACCTAATTCACTTAATTCAATATCATTTAATGTACAGTCCCCTTTTATAAATCCATCGACATTATAAAAATCAGACTTTACGTGTATTTCGGTACGCTTATCCCACGTTTCCTTGTTTACTTTTAAGTAATCCATACTTTTATTCATCCCAATTAAAGCTGTATTCTTTTTCTACTTTCGCTATGCTCACTTTGTAAGCGGAATACCATTTTTGTTTTCCAAATTGTTGAGCAATTTGATGCTCACTGTCCTGTTTCCATTGTTTAATTGCGTTCAAACCTTTCCAATAAGAAACAGTGATACCAATTTCATTGCGTGCGGATTCAACACTGAGAAAACCTTCTGAATGACTCGCAAGCTCGAGCATGAGTTTTGCCATCTCTTCATAGCCCGTGATGTCATCACCGAGTACTGAAGTAAAGATGACCGCATAAACTTCATCATCTAAGTTTTCCAAACGCTGACTCATTTAATCGGTGAACTCCGTTATCTTTTGCCGCTTTCGGTTCACGGTCAGTTGCGTAACATCTGGTCTTGAATAGTGACCAGTCGGATCAAAGTTTTGCCTTTCTTCTCGGACTATTGAATGATCAACTGAAGCGACAATCAGCGCTTCTTCGTCTAATACAGGTTCCACGAGCCAACTTCCATCTGGTGCAGCAATACACGAAGCACCATTGGAGATAATCCCTTCATGTCTTTTAAGAATATCATCACGATACAGAAGACCTTCCGGCATATCTTGAGAGCGCATTAAGCCCGATACTGAAAGAACATAGCTGCGGCTTTCTTTTGCAATAAAGCGAGTAATATCTTGTGTATTCTGTAATGCGCCCGGCCACACAGCGACATGTAAATCTTCTCCTTGCGAGTACAGTGCTGTTCTTGGAAGCGGCATCCAGTTTTCCCAACAATTGAGCCCGCCAACTGTAAAAGAGCCTAATTGATGTACTCGTAAACCATTACCATCGCCAGGAGACCATACCAAGCGTTCTTCATAGGTTGGTTGCAACTTCCGATGAACTGACTGTATTTCGCCTTTTTGGTCAATATAAACCAAAGAGCAATACAAGCTGTGGCCACTTCTGTCTTGAGCCCGCTCTACGATGCCAAGATAAACAGATATTTGATGCTTTTCAGCAACGGCACAAACTGAATCTAAATGCCCGGCTTCGATGACTACCGCTTGTTTTGAGTACTCTGCAAAGAATGCCTTTTGAACTGGGTCATCAAAGTTAGCACCGGATGTCCTTTCAACCCAATACGGGTACCCGGGAACTAAGGCTTCTCCAAAGGTAACAAGTTGGCAACCTTGCTTACCCGCTAACTCAATCGCCGCAACGACTTTTTGCAAAGTTGCATCACGATTTAGAAATACTGGAGCCAATTGAGCAAGTGCCACCTTTATTGATTCATTTGAAACATCACGATTGCTGGGGGCAGTAATAATTTTCATCTGAGCTCCTTAAAGTTCTTCTTGCTCACCGTTGAAGGTTCCTCTCACCGCTTTACCTTGTTCGAGAAACAATATTTGCCCTGATTCACCACGTTTTATACTTGTATCAACTGCAAACATTTGGCCTTCATGCAGCTTTTTAATTTCATCTTGCGATGTATGACCAACTACAATTCTACTAGCGCCGTATTTCCTGAGTATTGCATCTACTTGATCGGCTGAAAGATCGTTTTTAAAATAACCTCTATACCAAATCGGGCTTTCTGAATTATGATATTTTGAAAAGTCATCAGAGACTTTAATGTCTTTTTTTATCATATCAATGGTCTTTCGATAGTCAGAATTCACCTCTTTAAGCGGCTTATTATGCATTGAAAATGACATTGATATTCCACCATGTGTATACAAGGTGTCATCAACCTTAATGACCGTAGCCTTGCTGCGTAACCATCGCCCCATTACCGTATCTTTTGCGAATAGATCTTTATAAGGCTTCTTGAGCAATTCAGATGTTTTTAAGTATTTATCATGTAAATAGCGTTCGTCACCTTGCAGAACCATATATTCATGTTTACCGAGTAAGTAATGTACTTTACCGCCAGCATCGCTAGCTTGCTGTTCAAGCTTTTGAATTAACCATAACGTCTCAACGACACTTGGCCCTCTATCAAATATGTCGCCAGTAATCACAAAATGACCATCACCAAAAGACCAGTCTTCATTTTCATCAATGATATTATTATTTTTAATCAAAGTGACAAACACATCATGCTGGCCATGAACATCACTTAACACAGCGACCTTGCCATTACTCTTAAACTCAGAAAGTTCATCAATAAATTGTGTAGGTAGGGATTCAAGCGCCAATTCGGAATGAGCAACTGCGCCATGATTAACTCGAACCGATACAAGCTTTTCAGGCTCAATAAAAACATACGGACCATCGCTATAGCTATTCTTGTCAGGTATTGTTAGATGAATCTTTGCGGTATAGGCATCAAATAACTGATAACCAAAAAAACCTGTTACAACCAAAAGCGCAGGTAAATAGATTTTTTTTTGCATTGCGAGTCCTTATTGTCTGAACATGTCAGCGTCGCCGGATACATTACATTGATCCACCCTGACTGTATTGTTTCCACGAACCACTTTCCAGCAATCGTCATATACCCATACCTGAAAATGCTAGATTTCAGCGAGAATCACAGCTTGTTAATCAAGGCGACAGTGTGCGGCAATAGTGAGCTATTGTTAGCACTGGCAACACAGAGTAACACGCTGTGCAACTCGCACTGCGTGGACTTCTCAGCACCAATTCTTCTTTGTTACATTAGCTCGAAAGAATCCCGATATTCCTTCGCTAATGCGCCTCAAAGAATTGGCGATGAGAAAGTCCTGAAACATGCATCTTCAGGTATCATGGGTATAAATAGAACAATAACATAGTGCTATTTCTGTTTCTCTATAATGCTTATTGTGTTTATGTATATTGTCGCTGATCACCAAAATGGGTTTTAGGATTGATTCGAAGGCAATACTCGATTGCCCATATGGGATTGCAAAAAGCTAACAAAATCATCGAGTTCAGGAATTTGAACCCACGTTTCTATCGGCTTCCCTTTATATTTAACAACCGCATATTTGATGATAGCGGGGCCATTACCACTATTTGCTAAAACATAAGCAAATTGTTTGTCATTGTACGTTCTTGAAAGCTCTAACCTCGGCCAAACTAATGCTTTAGCGTAAGAACGATCAATATAAGTAGAATAAATAGAGGTGATTGTCGTAACGACACTGATCAATAGTGCTGATACAGCGATGATCATTTCAGGCTTTACGAGCCAAGCCTTTTTTTGTAGAGGTTTGTTCTTGTTCTGTTCTTGTTCTTCCATGTTCTTATTTTTTCTTCAACTGTTGAAAGGTAACCATTCACCAGCCCCGTATTGACTTTTCAAATAAACAGTGAAACTTACTTGCGGGGTGGTACTTGTGTCACAAAACAATGGCAAGCTTGTAGTTATAAATGCCAATAAACGGGAGTTTGAGATTGTCAATACCCCTCTGGTGAATGCTTACGTTGAAAGAGGCTTGTACTTATACCCATGATACCTGAAGATGCTCGATTTCAGCGAGAATGCACAACTTGTTAATCAAGGCGACGGTGTGCGGCAATAGTGAACTATTGTTAGCACTGGCAACGAAGAGTAACAAGCTGTGCAACTCGCACTGCGTGGACTTCTCAGCGCCAATTCTTCTTTGTTACATTAGCTCGAAAGAATCCCGATATTCCTTCGCTAATGCGCCTCAAAGAATTGGCGCTGAAAAAGTCCTGAAACATGCATCTTCAAGTATCATAATGGTATATACTCCAAGACAAGCCGTTTTAATTACTAAATCATGTTACCAAGCTAGATTGCGCCCTTTACAGTCGTAAAAGCCACCATTTTTTTCGTCATTCAAATTATCCAATAATGTTTTTAAACCATTGGCAGATTCAGCAGTGCCAATCGATGCATTAGGTCCGCCCATGTCTGTCTGCACCCAGCCAGGATGTAACGCAACAGCTTTGACACCGTCATCTTTACCATCCATAGCAATGGATTTTGTGATGGCATTTAATGCTGATTTTGATGAACGATAGATGTAAGCCCCACCACTTGTATTCTCACCCATAGACCCCATTGCTGAAGACATATTAGCAATGGTTCCTTTCGCCGATTTCACGTTCGCATAAAAAGCTTCGGTAATTTTCATAGGTGCTATCGTATTAATTTCTAGCACTTTTCGCCATTCATCTACGTCGGTATTACCAAATGCGACACCTTTCGGCCCATAATAACCCGCATTATTAATCAACAAGTGAATCATCGTACCATTAAGTTGTTGAGCAAGTTCGGTCACATTCTCATAATTCGTAACATCGAGCTCATAAATATTTAAAGCATCAAACTGTTCATTTAATTCCTCTAAATTAGATGCAACAAGTGGGTTTCGACAACAAGCGATGACATTCCAATTATCTTTTAAATATGCCTCAACAAGTGCTAGACCAATACCTCTGTTCGCTCCTGTGATTAAAACGGTTTGCTTCATATGAACCTCATTGATTAGTTAATTCTGTCTATTTGGAGAGAGCCATGCCTAATGGGTTAAAGTAATTAAGCATTGACTGCATAATGACATGTCTGTGTTCTTTAGTCGGAAAAACACCTAATGAAAGTGACTTTGATTCAAGACTCCCCGAAACTAAGTAATTATTTTTTATCTTAGTCTCGGTTTCGATGCAAGCTTCAAATGCTCTTGCCATTATTTCAGTTGGTTGTGAGTAGTAATTAATTTGGTTTTTCTTATCAATTTGCATCCCCTTTTTTACAAATTCATGGGGATGATTTCCACAATCCGAAAGCAATACGTTTTTAAAAACTTCATGCAATCTATCATTGAGCGGGTGTGGTTTCATTGGTTGATCGAGTAACCATAGATCACTTGCAAACTTCTTTCTAACATCTGAATACACAAATACTTTGTCAGCAATGTAGTGATCAAAAGCATGCCAAAACTCATGAGCTAACGCACCAGCTCCGGCATTTTTTGCCAAGGCTAGCTGCCTTGCATTGACATCATAATGGGCTTGCACATGCTTACGTCCACCATGCCCAAACGCTAGACTTAAACTTTCACGTAAACCTATTGCATGAGGCGGTAAATTAAGAATAAAAGCGAGATCTGCTAAAGAATCAAAAATTAAGTTTGCGGCTTTTAGCGATTCATCTTTCGTTACCCAACTGCCAACTCGGACATGATACAAATTAAATGTTTGTTTTATATCGAGAAAATCAACCTGCTCGCCAAAACGATAGTCTGGACCATTTCTATGATATTGTTTAGTAGATAACATACCCAACATATTTGAAATTATTGAGTTTACTGTAGATCAAGGATGTAATTAAGCTAATTTTATCATTTCTTTTTTATAACCTGACAAGCGTCATCAAATGATTTATAAAACGAGGATTCTTTTGTATGAATACTTTTAGCAACTTGCAAAGGTGTTTTTCCATCTTGATTAGTTTTTATCAATAAGCTTCTGGCAGCATTCTTGTCCTGACAATTTTCAGGAACTCCTTCAGATTTGGTATATTTCAAAAGTGCAAATACCGCTTCAATTCTACCTGTTTGAGCTGCGAAATGAAGTGGCGTATTTAGGCGATTATTTGCCAATCCAAGATCGACACCAGGGATAGAGCAACAATGACGTAAGATGTCCGTTTTACCTAAAGTCACAGCGAGATGAACACAAGATTCACCAGCACTACTTTGAAAATTTAATAAATCAGATTTATTTGTATCTGAACCATCCGCTGTTTTTCTTATTTCATCTAAAGCTGATTCAAAAAACGTTATCGATTTAGCAAATCTGACCAACTGATGAGTCATCCTCTCACCGTAGGGGTCAAATTCAAAATATGGAAGTGTTGGAAGTTTATCTAAAAGTGCAATTAATGCTTCACAGTTTTCAGCTACCATTACTTTTGCAACTACTGATAAACCTTCTGAACTTAAAAGCTCCGTAGCGATAGATTGTGTTAATGAAACAGCTGTTTCGCCTGCTTTTACCTTAAAAACTTCGTCTAGATATTGAGAAAAAATACTATTTCTACCCACTTTAATTGCATTATCAATAATTCTCGGAAGTACGTCTTCTTTGACCAGCGATACAGAACTAGAGCGGTCTGTTTTTAAGTCAGTATATTCAGTATGTAACTCGTTTAATTCTGCAATAAATTCAGTAATTTTAATTTGTAATTGCTTCGTTGGTCGCTCTTTATCAGTAAATGAGTTTATGCTGGATAATTGAAGTAAGATGCGCAACCTTCCAACTGACAAGTCATCACTCGTTGTTTCTATTTCATTGATTAACTTTAATAGGTTTGAAGTCACCCCTTTTATATATTTACGCTCTTCAGAATTTTTCATTGAAGACAATATATGCGTTTTTAAAGGAGAAAGATCAACAGACAAATCAGGAACGTCATCACCACCAAGAGTTTTAAAATTCATTAAGTGGGAATTTAGAGTCGAATTAAGATAAGCTAAAGCCTTCGAAAACTGTTGTCTCTCATCTGGTTGATGAGGGACAACAGAAACGGTGCCAACAGGAACTATTTGTTCAGCCATATCAAACACTTTATTGGGATTTGTAAACAATTCTATAACAAGTAGCCCCCTATCCAGATTAAATTTTGTTAATCAAAATCTGGATAGGATTGTAACGTTAAGTGGCTTTTTTGAATTTTGTATAGACTGGCTTGAAACCTTCTGGTCGAGATTTGAGCATCTTTAAAAACCACATATATTGCTCAGGGTAAGCACGGATACTATCTTCTACCATTTTGTTGAGCGCTTCTGCCTCGGTGTACTTACATTCAACACAAGATAAGTCGTACGCTTCCATGACACAAAGTTTAAAGCAATGTTCTTTTCGGTCGTAACCGATTTTTACAGGTAGCACTTCTGCATTTCCAGCCTTTGCAAGACGGGATACCACTGGTAACGTCGCTTTCATCGTTCCAAAGAATGGGGCAAAGACGCTTTGCTTAGTCCCAAGATCTTCGTCTGGTAAGTAAAAAAAACTATTTCCTTTTTTAAGTTCACCAAGCAATGCACGAATACCGGCTTCTCGTTTATAGACGTTTCCACCTCGGCTACTTCTTATTTTTAAGCTAAACCAATGAAATAGTGGGTTACGATGTGCCTTTGCCATTGCAACCATTGGTAACTCAAGGTTTAGGCGTAAACCGGCATGCTCAACGCCCCAAACATGCGGAAGAATAAACATAATGGGTTTACCTTGCGCTCTCGCTTTATGAATATTCTCTACACCAGATAACTTAACTCTTCTTCTCAAAGTTCTTTCTGAGCAACAAAGCAATTCAGCTTGAGCAACCAACGTCATCACAAACTGTTCAATATTCGTTGCTAAAAGTGAATCGATTTCTTCAGCAGATTTTTCCGGGAAACATGTCTCTAGATTTTGTTTAGCGATTCTTAATTGCTTCTTAGCGAGCTTTTTTACTAGACGTGAAACTGCACAAGCAATAGGTTGGAGGATAGCTGCTGGAAGAAGCCCAAAAAGAAATAAAACCGAAATACCTATCCAAGTAGGCCAAAGTTTTGGATGGCAAAGTCCAAAATGAAATTTACAGCAAAAAGTTTTATTTTTTCCTGACAAAATGTAGCACCTTATAGCACGAATATCCCAAGCTCCATCGTTTAAGATCGATACTTGATACTCTTATTTATTATTTTTATGTGTTCCATATATGTAAACCGTGTGTTTATAAAAATGGAATATTGGGATTATAGCGATTTTAGACTAAAGATTCATCCCCAAAGTTCATACTAAATTCCTAGGAAAATAATAAATTTTGTTAACAGTAAAATAAGATTAAAATAACCTTTCGATTTATAAACAGTTTTAATCATCATGAACCAATTGAATTTTGATATTAATTTTTTTGTAGATAATATCTGGCAAAAAAAGCCAATAGTTATAAAAAAAGGCATAAGGGATTTTAATGACCCAATTTCTCCAGAAGAGTTAGCAGGTCTAGCTATGGAGTCCGATGTTGCTTCAAGAGTCGTAGTAACAAAGGGGGACGATTGGGAAATTGTTCATGGCCCTTTTGAGGATTATGAGACATTTGGTGAGCAAGGTTGGCAACTTTTGGTTCAAGCTGCTAACCACTGGCATGAAGCATCTACAAACTTTACAGAGGCCTTTCGATTTTTACCAGACTGGCGATTTGATGATTTAATGGTTTCTTTCGCAGCAGTGAATGGTGGTGTGGGCCCACATATAGACAATTACGATGTCTTTATCATTCAAGGTTCAGGAAAGCGACATTGGAAAGTTGGCAATAAGGGGAAACATAAACCAAGACATAATGATCCTCAGTCTGCACTTGTTGAAGACTTCAGTCCAATAATCGATGAAACACTGGAACCTGGTGACATCCTGTACATTCCTCCAGGTTTTCCCCATTCTGGCACGACACTGGAAAACTCGATGAGTTACTCTCTTGGTTATCGGGCACCTAGCCAACAAGAGCTATTTAACGACCTTGCTGATTTTTTAATGGATAATGAGTTAGGTAAACAGAGATATGAATCAACAATCAAGGCTACTGGAAAAGGAGCGGTAGGTCGTTCGGAACAGGTAGATTTGATGCAACTCATTTCTGATTTTGTTAATACTCCAGAGAATCATCAAGCTGCTTTAGGTACGCTACTGAGTAAGAATAGATTTGAGTTGGACATCAGCCCGGACGATTCCATTGAAGCTGAAGACATTATTTCGTCTATCAATGATGGATGTGACTTTACCCGAATTGGTGGTTTGAAAGTGCTTTGCCTTGAACAAGACTGTAAGCGAAGACTATTCGTTGACGGCGAAAGCTACTCTTTTAATCAGACATCAGAAGAAATACTGGCTTATTTATCTGATCACTTAGTATTGGAGAATGATTGGCTCAAAGAACAGGTTAAGGATAATGAGTTGTTGGACTTTTTAACTCAGATGTTTCAGCTCGGGTATGTTTATACCCATGATACCTGAAGATGCTCGATTTCAGCGAGAATGCACAACTTGTTAATCAAGACGACGGTGTGCAGCAATAGTGAGCTATTGTTAGCACTGGCAACGAAGAGTAACATGCTGTGCAACTCGCACTGCGTGGACTTCTCAGCGCCAATTCTTCTTTGTTACATTAGCTCGAAAGAATCCCGATATTCCTTCGCTAATGCGCCTCAAAGAATTGGCGCTGAAAAAGTCCTGAAACCTGCATCTTCAAGTATAGGGTATATGTCCAAGAATAAGCATTAATCAACACCGATTAAAAAGAGGCTCATCACCTCTTTTGAATCATGATAGGCGAAAAATTAGTTCTCGCCCCACAATTTATCATCTTCTTGCATCTGATAAAGGCTCTGAGCACGTGAAATAAGCAAGTCAGCATACTTAGCTTGAGTTGCATCACGTGTTACACCTGATCGAATAAGGTTTTCAGCCTTTAATTGCCAAGTCATTGAAAAGTGACGGACAGCTTCACGAGCAGTTTTAGCAACATTCACGTCAACCATATCTGATGGTAAGTCACCAGACATTACCCAATAAGTTTTCTTAGTAGGTTGCTTAGACTCCATCTTCCAAACCGCCATATAAGGGGCTAGGTAACGGCTTTCTTTATCAAGAACTTTACTTGGAATTACACCTTTTTCTGCCATGAATCGATTTGCTTTCTGAAACTGTGCTCGAATCCACTCAGCGCGCATTTGTTCTAATTGCTCTGGAGTCGGCTCAGCCTGTTGTGTCTGCGCTTCAGCATTTAATTCTTCGTTTTTAATTTGCTCTTCAGCCATTACTTCTATTCCTTGCTTATTACTGTTTGTTATAACCATTAACGATAATGGAGTTTACGTGCATAAAACCATTATTTAACCAACTTAATAAAGTGGAAACCTATATTGCCACATGTATCAAAAATATTGCACATTTCATTTTGTTGAGACTATCGCGAAATGCTAAGGTTTCGCAACAACAATAACAAGTAATCAAATAGAAAAATCTGTTGATGAATATAACTACAACATCGGAGATAAACTAGTGACAGTATTTAGTAATCTGTCTTTTGACGATCACGAGCAAGTCGTTTTCTGTCAGGATAAAGCAAGCGGTTTAAAAGCCATCATTGCAGTTCATAACACCAATCTTGGGCCTGCTGTTGGTGGTTGCCGCATGTGGAACTATGAATCAGATGAAGACGCAGTGAATGATGTGCTGCGCCTATCACGTGGTATGACATATAAGAATGCTTTAGCCGGTTTAACTATGGGTGGTGGCAAGTCCGTCATCATTGCAGACAAAAACAATGTCGATCGTGAAAAGTTATTTAAAGCATTCGGCCGTGCAGTTCACCAGCTCAGCGGTAAATATTATTCAGCTGAAGATGTCGGCGTTTCAACGACTGATATCATGATTGCATTGCAGGAAACACCTTACATGGCGGGTCTTGAAGGCAAAAGTGGTGATCCGTCACCGTTTACGGCTTTAGGCACATATTTAGGTATAAAAGCCGCTGTAAAACATCAAAAAGGTTTAGATTCTCTAAAAGGCTTAAAAATCTCAGTTCAAGGTGTTGGACATGTAGGTTACTGCCTTTGTAGGCATCTACATGATGAAGGTGCGGAGTTAATTGTAACTGATATCAATCAAGACAACTTAAACCGTGTTAAACAGGATTTTAACGCAGTTGTTGTAGCACCAGAAGATATTTATAAACAAGACGTCGATATTTATGCGCCTTGTGCTCTTGGTGCAACAATTAATGATCAAACACTTCCGCAATTAAAAGCAACAATTGTTGCTGGTTGTGCAAACAATCAACTTGCCGAAGCACGTCATGGTGAGCGCTTGAAAGAAATGGGGATTTTGTTTGCACCTGATTATGTTATTAATGCTGGTGGCATAATCAATGTTTCTTTTGAACAAGATTATGATGTGAAAAAAGCAACAACAAAAGTTGAAAAAATTTACGATACTTTGCTAGAGATTTTCGTGAAATCAGATGAGCAAAACCGTACAACAAATGTAATTGCTGATGAAATGGCTCGTGAAATTATTGAAGCAGCAGCTAAATAACTGTTGATTCAGTTGTATGAAAAGCCCTTCGATAAGTGAAGGGCTTTTTTTGTCTCATTGATCTCTACAATCCATTCATAGAAAAGTGAATCTGCAGAAAGTCTAAACTCCGCTTGCTGGAACAGTAAGTGCGACAGATTTAGTTTTATTCAAATGCATAATGGCCGCAATAAGCATACTCACTGATATAAATATCATTGCAATTGCTGTTGCAATTGCTGCGCCTTCGATGTCGAATATTGGAAGTAATAACCAATTCAAAACACCATTAAGTAACGTTCCAATGATAAGCAACATGACGGTAAGATTTTGCTTACCATTGAACTGCAACCAAGTAATTGTTCCTGTAGAAAGAATGCAAACAATATAGCTAAAACATAATGTCAGCAGTGTTTGATAAGCCAGCTCAGTATCGTGCCCATAATAAGATAACGCTTCATGACCATAAACCACGATAATAAGAAAAAAAGGTAAAGCACAATATAGGGGAAGAGTAAGACACTTTTTGAGTGTTTTAAATATTTGCTCTCTACTGCCATCTTGAACAGCAACAATTTTTACTGCAAGCAAATAAGCAAAACCATATTCTAAATCGAAAAAAATCCAGCTAATTGTCTGAGCTGCAGCAAAATGCCCTACTGCGCCTTCACTCCCTAAAATTTCAATCATAAAAATATCAATTTTTTGTATTAAGTATTGAGTCCCTGTTGCTATCATTAAGGGTATAGAAACCTGTAACCAATCTTTTTTTGCTTTGCCAAGCGTTATTTTATGTTTTGGAATTAAATTTAAATTGTTCAACTTAAAAAAGTTGAACATTAACAATCCAATACACGTCATGAGAACAGCGTAAATAACGTGTTTGTCTGTAACCTCTTCCATAAATAAAATGATAAATGCAAAGATACAACCACTAATGAAACCATAGCCCAATGAGAATGGTAAAACAGCCAGATTAAGCTTATTTGCAGCTTGTAGTACACCACTTAACAAGCTGTAGATGGAGTAAACAGGCACGATCAAAACAGCGATCAATATTGAGTGATAATGACTTGTGTTAAATATTGCTACGTGCAAAAAATATAAAATTGCCATTATGGCTGTAATTACTATTGTTGCGAACAAAATAAGTAATGTAAAAAACTTTACGTACTCCCAACTGGCATTACTCGTCTTACTCTTTACTTGATCGCTCAAAAATTTTGGCGCTGCTGCTGCACCACCAATGGATGCAAATATGGCGCAAAGATAAAAGAATGCTTCGGCAACCTTAAAATCACCGTAACTTTCAGGCCCAAGTTGCCTCGAATAAAACACGTTAACTAAAATGGCGACAATAGATCCTAAAACGATAAATGCAATGAATTTAATATCTTCTATTGAGTCTTTAGCAATATCTGAGCGCACCGATTTTCCCTTTTCTACAGGCATAAAAAAAGTATAGATGAGTTTAAATGAATTAGATTATTGATTAAGAAACTGATAGTTGTTGATTTTCACAAATCATCAATTGTGGCCACTAAAAACTGTTCCAATAGTTTATTGGGATATGTAAAAACTAGGGTTATCTCACATCCCATAAATAGCTACGTATACTAGGGGCTATCTGTCTTTGTTAATGTTTCGAGGCTCATATCGTAATTCAAACTGCTCTGATAAACTTGTCTAAGTGTTTGCCTTTGAGATACTTTTCAAAATGGAAATTCTCAGTATAGTTAACCTAATTAGCAACAAGAAATGCTACGAAAGGGTTCGTCAATTGAGGTGGAAAGAAGGCGTTACTTGTCCACA
>NZ_JAFEUN010000011.1:42906-65834 GCF_016900895.1 Parashewanella hymeniacidonis | reverse complement strand
GTTTTTCCTGCTTTAGATATTGAAACACCATGGCAATGAGGACATTGAACATCTATAGAGTGACGCATGATATGCTCTAAAAGAAATGAAACTAGCGTGCAACCATCATAGATCAATTCACGCTATCAGCCCACTACCGCTGTTTTAAAGGTGTTTATCTAAAAATGCACTCAACTCTTTAAATAAAATTTTACGGCTTTCTTTATCATCAAAGTAATGGGTGCCATCTTTGATTTCCACCCCACATTTCGCACGGTCATTTACAGTTGATTGCTCGCTATAAGTTTTAAGCTATGTGGTAAAGCCTGATTTCTTCCCTGGGATTGAAGGCTTATAAAACCAAAGCCCCGCTAAATGCGGGGCTTTTATTTAAAAAAACAATTAAAAACTCAGAAAATTAAAACCTACGTATAATATTCATGTAGCACTTCAAGTAACTCATCTTCGTATTTAAAGCGGTTCTCAATTGAGGGGCCCAATATAGATAAATCATCATCGAGTTCTAATAAAATATTCTCACTTTTTGTTGCTGAATATTTATCATTAAAATCTAAAACAAAGTCAGTGCTGTTGCTGATTTTTGGAAGAAGTTCCCTTGCGAGTTCTTGGCTCGTTTCACCATGTTTTTCGCAAGCTGTGACCACCTGATTATAAATTTCGAAGTGGCCTTCTGAAACATAATCGACCAAAGCATTGCAAAAGGCTTTTATGTTTTCTTGAGGTGGTAATGAATTTTCAGTGTTTTCATAAGGTGCAAGCCCAGCGACTTGAAAATAATGAACTAAGAGAGTACGACGATTGCTTAGCCACTGATCGATGAGTTTATGGGAGCCGCCCCATTTTTGTTCGGCCTTCTCTAGCTTTCTTAGCATCTTGTATCCCGTTAGTATATTTATTCCCTACATCCTAATGTAAGTAACAAATCGATATTTAATCAACCTTTTTCGTACGCTTTATTATCCGAAATGAGGTATTTTATGGGTGGTAAAACCAGTACTTTGATCTTGATCACATCTACAGTTAATTTTAGACGATCTTTTTAAAATTATTTTGTTTTGAAATATAAATAAACTGTGAGTAAAAATTACAGATCTTGATTTAGCACAAACAGACTTAAAATTTTGCTGCTACATACGTCACAATATCAGGTAAACTAATGCCCCTAAACATGAAGTTAGATTTTGGTAGGAATGAGCCTGATGGCAGAATTAAAAAACGATCGTTATTTAAGAGCTTTGTTAAAGCAGCCTGTTGATAGAACCCCTATTTGGATGATGCGTCAGGCTGGACGCTATTTACCAGAATACAAAGCGACTCGTGCTCAGGCTGGTGACTTTATGTCTCTTTGTAAAAATACAGAACTTGCGTGTGAAGTAACGCTACAACCATTGCGCCGTTATGACTTAGATGCAGCCATTTTGTTCTCAGACATCTTAACGATTCCTGACGCAATGGGTTTAGGCTTGTATTTCGAAACTGGTGAAGGTCCAAAATTCGAACGTCCATTAAGCAGCATGGCGGATATTCAAAAACTTGCAGTGCCAGATCCTGAAGATGAACTCGGCTATGTAATGAATGCCGTAAGCACGATTCGTCGTGAGCTTAAGGGCGAAGTACCGTTAATTGGTTTCTCTGGTTCACCTTGGACACTTGCTACTTACATGGTTGAAGGTGGTTCGAGCAAAACCTTTGAAAAAATCAAAAAAATGGCTTACTCAGAGCCACAAGCATTACACCTATTGTTGGATAAGCTTGCAGATTCAGTAACTTCATACTTAAATGCACAAGTCGCTAATGGTGCACAGTCACTGATGATTTTCGATTCTTGGGGGGGTGCGTTATCCCATCACGCATACCGTGAGTTTTCATTACGCTACATGCAAAAAATCGTTGATGGCTTAACTCGTGAAGCTGATGGCCGTAAAGTGCCTGTTACTTTATTCACTAAAGGTGGCGGCTTATGGCTAGAAGCAATGGCCGAAACTGGCTGTGATGCTTTAGGCTTAGATTGGACGGTAGACATTGGAGATGCCCGCCGTCGTGTGGGCGAGAAAGTGGCTCTTCAGGGCAATATGGACCCATCGGTGCTTTATGGAACCCCAGAGCGTATTGAACAAGAAGTGAAAACGATTCTTGAAAGCTACGGTAACGGCACAGGTCATGTATTCAATTTAGGTCATGGTATTCACCAACACGTTGACCCTGAGCACGCTAAAGCCTTTATCGATGCTGTGGTCAAGCATTCAGGGCAGTATCATACATAAATCAATTATTGTTTAGGCTATCCATCTATGAATAGCCTAAACAACTAAAATTATTATGCTTTTCCCTGAGTTTCCTTAACCCAATTTCTTAAATACCAGCCTGTTCTTGTTGATTGAATTGAGTCGGTATTAAGTACTAATGATTGCCCTCTCTCAGTGCTATCTTCATTTTTTTGTGGATCAAAATACCTAATAGGACACCATTGTTCTTCTGTTACATGTTCTTTTTCTGCTATGAGCTGAATTTCTTGACCAACAGCAGTTAGCTTGGCTATAGGCATTGCTAGTTTTTGATTGAACTGAATAATAGTATTCATAGTAAGCTCTCTTTCATCTTCATCAACTTGCTCTGTAGATTGAAGATCAAGCGATTCAACTGCTGCAGAACTCAATGCTTGCAAATAGAATGTTACAAAGCTTGTTGCAAGTAGCATTTGGGCTTTGGGATCATCAAATTTAAAAGGCTTCTCGATACCATTAATTTTTTGAATACCATGTTGACCAACCTCGGCTTCTGTTTCACTACCTTTTCTGAAAGAGCTTAACACTTTTAACATCGAATGTTTATTAACTGAATTTATGATCAGTTCTGGCGGTACAGGGACTTCAATATTATTTAAAATTGTTTTTCCACCGCACATATCGATTGGCTCAGCAAAATTTCCTTGCGTAAATGGTTCAGTTTTACTAAGTCTTCGTATTAAAGTCTTAAAGGCTTCTGCACAGGCGGTCATTTCTTCAACTGATAAAAGGCCAAATTGAACGTCTGATACCAACTGGCATAGCTCATCAGGATGTTCTTTGGCTAATAGTGTTAAAAACTTCGGTGTAAATGGTGATTTAACGAATTTAATTACCTCTTCAAATTGCTCCAATGAACATGTGCTCGATGTGCCAATTAAGCCCACTTTTTTTGCATAAGCGATAAACTTCTCTCTATATTTAGGGGTAATATTTACTGCAGGGTGCTCAAGAAGTACTTTTCTTAAGTGAGGATAGTCTTTGGCCTTCAATGTTCTAAGATCAATACAAGAATTTGCAATTAATTTCATAAATGTATCTTCATGATGCTCTGCGATATATAAAACCACTTCACGGCTCAAAGGGTTTAAACAAAACTCTGCAGCCTTTCTAAACTCCCCATCTTCGAATTCATCAAGGTCTTTAATTATTCCTAACTCTATAGCGACATTATATATAATGGCTTTATCTTGAGGAGGGATGTTAACCGAGCAATTCTTTGCAAAGTTTTTGGCAATTTGAGCTTTTTCAGCTTTTGTCAACCTGCTCGTCTCATCATGATTACATACAACATCAACTCCCTCAGCTTTAAGTAATACCTCGTAATAACCATTTCGAACAATTGTACTTTGTTTTTCAGCTTTAATAGAAACTGAGCGCTTCATTGTACTCATCGAGCTGCCACTGATGCGAGATAATACTTTTTTCTTTCGGTTAACTTCATCATGAATGTATTTTTCTTTAAACTTTTCTTTCACTCTCACGGGCGAATCAAACTTAGCTTTCGACTTGTGAGACGTTCTTTCTATAAGATCTTGCCTTCTTTTACAAATAGAAGCTGTTAGCATTTGCTCCTGACGAGTATTTTTACGTTCTGTGAAAACATCGATACTAACTAAACTCTTCTGAGTCATATGCTCACTGACTTTCTCAGCCTCATTAAGCCAATATTGTTTTCGCCTTAATAGTGAGATATGTTCCTTTTCAAGCTCAGCTAAGTTAGTGCTAAGCGTCGCTGTAACTTCATTTTCTTGAGTTGGTGTATCCGTCTCTTGCTTCTCAGTCTCGACACTTTCCACTTGTGAAGTGAGTTGAGAGTTAAGCACCTCGAACTTTTTCCTATTTTTTCTTATGGCAGTTTCTGACTCTTTGATTTCTTTTTCAAATTTTTCAAGTGAAAATTTACTTAAACCAAAAACTTCTTCCATTAATTCCCCACAATCAATGGGATCAATTTCAGAAACGCCTAAACGTCGTCCCTCTATTACGACACTTTCGGAAAATGATGTTTTCTCTCTTTGTTTTATACCTGTTTTTTTCCTTAATTCTAATCTATCAACAACTATAGCTTGGGTCTTTCTTACTGAAGATTCATAAGGGTTTAGCTCATTTGCTAAGTTTACAAAAATGCCTAAAGTAGATATTTCTTCAGTGCCTTCTCCCCTTATCTCTTTTGATTCAAACTTTGCTCGAGTATCATGTAACGATAAAACATATCCGCCCATTGTCGCTTTACCACCACTGCGTATCCTATGATCTTTAGCTGATGATTCAGTTTCATCTTGGCAAGAATGCATAATAGCTCTGTGTGCCATAAGATCGGCAAGTCCATTTCGTAATTGGGATTTTTCTAGCCCAGTAAAGCTCCCTACTCTTTTTAAGTCCTTTGAAACCTCAAGTAAAAATACTGCAATCCATTCATCCACTCCTGAAGGTTTTATCGACTGCATCGCCATTTTGTATGACCTAATAATATCAGGGCTGAGATCTACTCCACCTTCTTTTAAACTTGCCTCTCTAGGCTCTACAAGTATTGATGACATATGCTGCGAGGGAATAATGGATGAAGTCATGGAATCGCTTGATGTGGGTGATATAGGATGCCCAATAGACTCCGTTGTTACCGAACCAGAACTCAACATAAGTGGAGGTACAGACATATGTATACCATGCCTTTTTTCAGAGCTAGGAGCAGTCATTGATGCCTTCACTCCCTCTCTCCACTCAGGGCATACAGAGCCTTCAAACTCATTTCGATCAACTTTTATCCACGAGCCCCCTAATTCAGTTGAGCTTTGTGTTTCAGACTCTTCATCACTGGACTCATAGTTTTCATTTAGAGTAAAAGCATTTTCAATTATTCTTGAGCTACGCTTGTATTCCTCATTCAGTTGTGCTGAACTGCTTTTTGTCGTTATAGAATCTGAACTTTTCTTCATAATAGAAGTAGTTGGAATTCTCCGTTGAACCGTTTCATGGAAACCTGTTATTCTACTTAGAAATTGAGGAGAAGTGGGCGACGCCTGATGTACGGACTCAGCTTTATGGCTTGATTCATCTTCTTTTATTTCCTGAAAAATCTGGCTAAGTTTTTCAGATGACGGTTTAATTTTAAATTCTTCACGATACTGTTGATCTTCAGGGCTAACATATTGCCATTCCTCAATACCACGAAGATAATTCAGTAATTCATCTCTTTTCCTGCTTTCTAATTTAGAACAGATTATCCAAACGATTTGCTTCGATTCCTCACTACCTTCTTCTAATAAAGGAATAATGATTTCGGCTATGTAGCTTTTATCCTGAGCGACTAAGCTGTCTATTAACTCTAGAACATTATGATGACGAAAAAGTAAACACTTTACTTTTGGTGTCGCTTCATCCAGCTCCCCTAAAGTATTTTCGTAATCCCTTTCACCAATTAACTCTACAATACTCTCGTAAACTTCACGTTCTGTCGGGGTTAAATTGTTAAGTTCTAATTCATATACAGAAGCTAGGGCCTCTGCTCCAATTGCGTTTATTGATGGTTCCCCATTAACTACTCTGCTAGAAATAGATTCAGTAACTTTTTCTGGTTCTAAGATAACGGCCGTATCAACCATTGGATTAGGAGAAATACTTAAATTAGAAGCCGTTGGTTCAAATGGTCCAGTTAGATTTTGACTTGGTTCTTCTGGCTGATTAGCTTCATCACTTTTGAATGAAGAACTAATTCCTTCTTGTTGTTTCACCTTTTTAGCTGTTACTGGTGATGTTTCAACTTTAACAATAGCTGCTGGAGGAATAGTTTCCCCACGACTAACGATTAATTCTGGATTAGCGAGCTGAGCCGAACTATTACTACGCACTAGTACTGGTGAAGGGTTAATTGGACTTTGGCCCACTGAATTGACACCACCTTCTTGACCGTGGTTAAGCCTTGGATCAAACTCGCGCAATTTTCGGCCCAGACTTTGGCAAATAGGTAGACGTTGTTTTTGATATGAATGAATTTTACCGCTATTTATTAAGTCGCAGGCTTGTTTGAATTGTCGGCATGGCCAAATTAATGTTGCTCTTGCACTCTTTACTTTGTCTATAGGTAAGTTTTTCAGTAATGTTCTGCAAACACTTGGGCGTAAACCGGAGTTTAATAAATTTGCTAATAATGGTGCATCCCAGCCAGAGAGGATTTTATTAATATCCTTTATAATTAATCCTCCATTTTCAACTGTTTCTACAACATCATAAGCTCTCCTCCACCATGTACCAGGTATATTTATTGATTGTTCTGGAGCAGTTAGCGCATCCCCTTGTGAGTAGTTGTCTATGGTTTTATTCATGAGTTTAACAACTCGTGCCTGATCGTCTAGACACAACCTCTTTGCGCTTTCTTTTGCTGAAAAAACAGATAACACCTCTCTAGCATCAGCCTCAGGTATTAAGCAGAGCACTGAAGCACAAGCAGCTTGAACTTGACTTAGAGCATGTTTAGTAGAACCTTTCAACCAAATATCTGAGCGTAAAACTCGAAAAAACTCATCTCTGTTTACACTATTTATAAGCTCACAGATAAGTGCTTTTGCAAGCATTGGATTTATTGCAGCAAGTTGAACTAAAATTTTGTCTGATACTCTTTTTCCATCAGAACCTTGAGAGTGTTCAATATCTCTAATTTTATTAAAAAGTTTCTGAGCTCTGTCAGTTGATACAAGAGATAAAATATCTGCCGCTTTTGCAGGGCTAAGGAGTAAATTACTTGCAATGATAGAATCATCAAATTTTTCTGTAGCTAATACAGTATTTAATACTTGTTGACTTGTTATTCTAGAACTTGTTTTATTAGTTTTTGTCGTAACATAAGGAGAGTTAACAAAAAAGCGAACTTGACACGTTTTTAATATTCCCTCTTGAGTTAATTTCACTCTATATGTTTCATTAACGTTATTAACGCTTACTGTTAATTCAAAAACTTGCTCATACGTTTCTTTATTGATTATGTCTGGAGCTTGAGCATCTACACGATAATTCCTGTCCTTAATAGACACTCTAAGTTCAGGTAGATGTGGGGCTTCCCCACTCACAGCCCCAGTGGTAGTTAATACAAGCCTATTTGGACTAACATTAGCTTCAGCCACATAACCTCCTAATCATCATTCACAACAGCAATTCTGCCTTTATGCAATTCTGCCTTTATGCAATTCTGCCTTTATATAGTGAATTAAAGCAAAGAGACAAAGTTTGTGCCTTGATTCTCAACTATATTTAATCAAACAAATGAATCTGGTCAACTATGGCTTGATTACTTTATCTGTTATTAACAAGTAATAATTAGCAACAAGAAATACATAACCACATGAAGTAAAAGAATTTTAAATATTGTGTATATAATGAAAGGAAGAAAGTGAAGATAAAAACAGTAGAGGTGTCTTTTTATAAGATTATAAAATATTAATGTTATAAAAAGACACTTTTGTTTATATATTATCTATAAAAATCAACTGCTACTTAATCTCACAAGGTGGGTGAATAAACCCTTGATAACCATCGATATCAAACTCTGAGAACAACTGCAATTGCTCTTCGTTTTCAATTGCTGTCACAATGATTTCTGTATCAATACCTTTTGCCACATTGACTAAGGCTCGACACATTTCTCGCCCTTCTTGCTCTGTTAAACTTGTTGTCACAGACATATCCAGTTTCACGTAATCTGGGTGAATGTTTTGCAAATATGTCATTGAGCCTAGTTGCCTACCAAAATGATCGATACCTACTCGTGCTCCACTTTGCTGAATCAATTCACACAATTTAATACACGACGTCATGTCACTGTAAACAGCGGCTTCTGGTACTTCGAAGCATAATTTATGTTTACCGAACACCTTAGATAAACGTTGTTTCAACCAAGCGTGAAACTCTTTATCTCTGATACTTTGTAAGGTTAAATTGATAGCCAAAGGCTCTGCTGATTGAGAGAGCACATCGTGCTCAATAATGGAGTCAATCAAGTATTTATCTAGGCGACTACCTAAAGATAACATCTCAATATATGGCATAAATTGCCCAGCATGAACTAATTCATCATCAATTTCGAGTTGACTGTAGACTTCGCGATGCAATACTTTTTGATTCACGACAGAATGAATCGATTGCCATCTAAATCTAAACTGCTTGTTGGTAATGGCATTCGTTAACTGTTCGCGCCACTGCTCGCGATTTAGGCTTTGCTTTTGATCAGCAGCTAATAATACATACGTCTTACCTTGCTGAATCGCCTGTTGCAATGCATTATCAGATTGAGCCAATATATCAGAAGTTTTCATCCCTTCTATGCGCTCAGCAACACCCATCACGATTTCTTGGTTCGCTTTACCTCCGGCTTTAGTGATCTCTTGATTCATCACTCGAATTAAAGTTTGCAGATAATGTGCTAACTTGCCCGAGTCGACATCACTCACTAAAAACGCAAATTCAAATGCGGCGATACGAGTGACCACAGATTGTGCGTCACCTTTTAATTCATGTTCTAGCGTTCTAGCCAAAATGCGAATGGTTTCGTCACGCACTTGATAGCCATACTTTGAGTGCACAGTTTCCAACCAATCTAGTTTCGCAAGTATTACTGCACCACTGCCAGGCTCGGCTAACCAGCTGTCTAGCCTGCTCATCATGTACTGACGGTTAGGCAAACCAGAAACATTGTCGATAAGATTCCTTTCTCGTAAATTAGAGACTTCTTGATCCAATGTATTGAACACTTTACTTAACTTGCTCGACATACTATTAAAGGCTTTTACGACGTCTTGCAGCTCTTTGGTTTTTGGCAGCGGTATATCTGGACCAAACTGCTGTTTCTCCATACTTTTAGAATGCTCAGCTAGACCATGAAGTGGTTTCAATAAAAAACTCAAACCAAATCGAGCACTGAATATAGCGATTAAGAATAGAATCGAAAACAGAATAATTGCATTTTGGAGTATTCGCCAAAGCTCATGATAACCAAACCCTGGGTGTGCTGTGATCTCAAGTGTGGCTAACTGCAACCAGCCTGATGTAACCGTACTTTCAAGCGATATTGGTCTAAATAAATTTAAATCCACAAACCACTGCGGCACTCCTTGAATCTCTACAGGGTTTTGCCAAACTTGTTCTTTTCCATCAACCAGCCATTTCAGCTTAACTTGTTGATAAAAACCACCTTCGAATATTACATTTATTAAGGTTTCGGCCTGTGCCAAATCTCCGGCTTCTAACGCAGGAACCAACATTAGACCAAGAGAATGGCTCGCATTGTTAATATCCGAAGTCATTTGCTTTTCAAGAAAGCTTTTTGTTTCTGTGAATTGAACGTATCCAAGGCTGATTACGACCAGTAAAAATAGTCCGAACAGCAGCGCATAGATTTGTCGAAACAGCGTCATAGTTTGCTACTCCAAGTTCAACTTAGGCAATCGTAGACGATTGACACCAAGTCGTTGATTGAGGTCGTTCCATTTTTTTAAGCGCGTAGCAGAACCTGCTAATACGCCCCGACCTTTCTCTTTATTAAGCCACAATTGCTTACCGTTAAAACTGTACACCGGAATTAAATCAGTACGCTTTGTTGCTGGTTTTATTTGTTTATCTAAGTTATCTAAAATGAGAGGAATTGAGCTCGGTGTTTCATAATACGCAAGCACCATATGGTATTGGTCTAGCGTATTGGCTTTTACCATAGTAATGCGCATCTTATCTTCTGGTACACCTAGCTGTAATAACGTGAAATACTTTGCAATAGAAAAGTCTTCACAATCACCGCCATTCACACCAATAAACTCCATTGGCGTTGCCCAATAGTTCGATTGCCCCCAAAGCTTGATATCATCAACAAAATTGAACAAATTAAAGAATCGATTTACCTGCTCTAATTGTTGTTTTTCGTGAATACCCGAAGCTTTATCAATGACATTAAACCAGGCTGATGTTCGCTTACCTGCTCGCTCTCCATAGCGTTTTTGTACCGTATTTATCGTTTTATTACGATCAATGTTAGGTTGTGAAGCACTGACAAACCCTAAGATCAACAGAGCCAGCACAATTGTGCTGGCTATTTTTAGTTGTTTCAGAACCTTGTACTTTCCGGTTCTACGACTCATACCACTTCATTATCCCTTAGAGGGCATTCCCAATTAACTATTTCGATTTGCTGTAGTAAACCTTTTGTTTATTCAAGGCGACAAATGTGAGGTGTATTCATTCTACATAAACATTCGACAACACAGAAAAAACAAAATATATACACAGCCCTTCGGGTTACGCCTAAAATTGACAGACTCTTCGTTACTCATCTCTCATTTAGCGTACTAAACTTCTTTCTTCGTATCTCGATTATGCCAATTTTACGCAGTAACAAATCGAAATGACTAATCGGGAATGCCCTCTAGTATTTACTGCAGAATAACGAATTATAATTTATCGTCTTGATCTACAGTATAAATTGTCCACTTATACGCTGCTGCAGTATCTTTACCTTGGATCTCAGCGACTACTCGACGATTCTTAGCATGTGCATATGCACTTTCTGAATCATCTATCAGCTTATCAAAACTATAGCCTATCGCTTCTAAGCGCATAGGATCAATACTAAATTTTTCTGTCAGTATTGAAGTTACGGCTTGAGCTCTATTTTTGGACAGTTCAAGGTTGTGCTGGTGACTCCCCGTTTTGCTACAGTGCCCTTCAATCACCACGTTTGTATTTGGAAACTTTCGCATAAAAGCGGCAATGTCTTCTAGCTGACCATAATATTTTGGTGCTAGGTAATATGAATCGTTCGCAAACTGAACTTTAAGCTCTTTACGCTCTTTGTTAGTTGCAACGGTTCCACAGCCATAATTGTCAATTTCTGCACCGGTTATTGTGCCCATACATTTCTCACGAGCAACAATAACACCATCTTTGTCTTGGTCATTTAAATCATGAACTTGGGCTGTTGCACCCGCCATGTCAACTGTGTCACGCATTGAGCAAGCCCCAAGACTTGCAACAGCGGCTAGTATTAGTAACGTCCTCATCACTTAACTCCTCCTGAGTGCTCTTCTTCGCCTTTCCATTCTGCAGGTCGTGTAACACGAAGCGAATCCAATAATTTACCGTTTGAATTCATCACACGATATTTAGCGATGATCTCATCATATTCAGCTTGTAAATAACTTTTACGAGATTCGAATAACTCGTTCTCTGTATCCAACAAATCTAATAAGGTTCTTTGACCTAAACTAAATTGTTGCTTATAAGCCTGTTGTGTTTGTTTTGAAGCTTTGACATGCTCACGGATGAACATTTTTTGTGGGCCTAATAATTCATAGGCATTCCACGATAAATGTACACCTTCAACCACTTGACGGTGAGCTCTTTCACGAGTTTCTTTGGATTCAGTAATGCGATAAGCCGATTCTTTCTCACGAGCTAAATCTTTACCACCGGCATAAAGGTTATAGCGCATACGAACCATCGCTTGATAATCATTACTATGACCACCAACATCATTAGGTGGAATAAATGCGTTGTTTCGACTTCCCGTTACGCCATCTTCACCATTCAGATCATTATTGAGGTTACCACTCAACTCTAATGTGAACTTAGGGTAATAGTTTGACTGAGCTGACTCTCGCTCAAACTTTGCTGCATTAATATCATTTGCAGCGGCTTTTAGCACTGGATGAATTTCATTTGCGGTCATTAAGCTGTCGCTTAAATCTTGAGGCATCATGTCCATATCAGGCACAGGGACGACAAGATCTTGTGGTTCAGTCTCAACAACACGAACGAACTGAGCTCTTGCATCAACAAAGTTATTTTTAGCGGCGATGACATTAGCATTAGCACGCGCTACACGCCCGGTAATTTGCGATAGATCGGCAACGGAGCCTAGGCCTTGATCTGTTTTATGCTTTATTTGCGTGTAAATTTCTTTATGTGCGTGTAAATTCTTTTCTGACAAATGCAGTACTTCTTGAGCATGAATATAATTCACGTACACTTTAGCTACATCAAGTGCGATATCTTCTGCCGCAGCAAAAAGTGTCCACTGCTCTGCACTCGTTTCATAGCTGGTACGCTGAGATTCACTGCTAGTATAAAAGCCGTCAAAGATCAGCTGACGAATACTCACGCCAAATTCGCCTCGTTTTAGCTCTTCATAGCGGTCGTCTACTTTTACTGCAATATTCGAATCACGTCTTGTGGCAGGTGAATCCGTGTATTCATAACCATAGCCCGCTGTTAAGTCGACACTCGGTAAGTAGCCTGACCAAGCCTGATTATGCTGCTCTTCTCTAACCTTGAAGCGGCTATAAGCAATGCGAATATCAGGGTTTGTATCAAGTGTATGTGCCACCGCCTGTTCTAACGACTGACTATAGCCGACGGTTGGTAACAAACAAGCAGTCAAGGCAAGTGCAATCCGTTTGCGCTTAAGCTGCCTAATCCCTTTAAAGTCCATGTTGTTTCTCCCAGTTTCCATTTAGCGCTCTCTTAACGCTGTATCTTTAGCTCGTAAAATTGGATTCAATATGTATTCGAGGATGCTTCTTTCTCCTGTAATCACATCTACAGAAGTTAACATTCCTGGAATAATCGGCATATCAGTGCCGTCTTTCTTGGTTAAACTTGATTCGGCAGTCCTTACCCGAACCAAATAAAAACTGTTCCCTTCTTCATCTTGCGTAGTATCTGCACTGATATGTTCAACAGTCCCATCTAGGCCACCATAACGAGTGAAGTCATAAGCCGTTACTTTGACGACTGCAGGTAAACCTGGATGAAGGAAGGCAATATCTTTTGGGCTGACTTTCGCTTCTACTAGTAGCTGGTCTTCCGATGGAACAATCTCAATGATGTCAACACCCGGTTGTACGACACCACCAAGCGTATTGATATGAACGGTTTTAATTGTGCCATTGACAGGTGAAGTGATCACGGCTTTGCTTACTTTGTCTTGTGCTCCAACCTGTGCTTCGTTCATACGAGATAGCTTTGTTTGCATTTCATTTAACTGCGCACGGTTATCTGATGCGAAACTGAATACGGCTTCTCGACGTTTAAAAATGGCTTCATCTAATGCCGCTTTCACTTTTGGTCGCATAATACGGACAGTTTGTAGCTCGCCCTGCAAATCGTTTACGCTTCGTTCAAGTTTTAATAATTCAACCTCTGGAACAATACCTTTGTCAGCTAATGGCCGAGTTAACTCTAATTCTCGTGTCAATAATCGATAGCTGGTCGTGAGAGTTTTTATCTTGGACGCAATTTCTTGCATCTCCTGATCTCGTTGCTGAATTTGTCTTGCGAGAATTTCGAGCTGGTTATTAAGGTTGTTTAAACGTCCATCATATTCATCGAATTGCCTTTTGACGAGCAACGGTTCCTCAGTCAATAGATCTTCTGGGAAATTTGGTTTCGTAAATTTAACACCAACCTGCTTACGCCAATCAGTACTCGTATCCGAAAGGCGTATACTGTCCAGTTCAGCCTGCAAACGGATTACATTAGCTCTTAAACCCACAACTTCTTGTTCTTGCTGAGCAAAGTCAGATCGAAAACGAGTGTCATCAATACGTGCTATCGATTGCCCCTTTTTAACGACCATTCCCTCACGCACATACATCTCTTGTAATACGCCACCATCTAAACTTTGTATTACCTGAACCTGTGATGACGGTATAACTTTACCTATACCCGTTGTGACTTGATCGATCACTGAAAAAAAGGCCCAGACAAAAAAGCAGAACAACATTGCAGCTAAGGACCAAATGATCATCCTGTGAGCACTTGGAACGTCAGTCATCATCGCACCGTAGACATCATCAACCATTTCGAGCTCTTGGTTGGTTAGCTTTTTATTCATTGTGCTGACCTCCCTGCCAATTGCCCTTTATTTAACTGTTGTATGATCTTATCTTTAGGGCCATCGGCAACCACATGTCCATGATCTAATACGATGATTCGATCGACCAGTTGTAATAGATGCATTTTATGGGTGATCAAAAATAAACTTCTGTCTTTACTTACATGCGCCATCGACTGAATAAACAGCTTTTCTGCACGAGAGTCCAAACTGGCTGTTGGTTCATCCATTAACAATATTGCGGGGTCGTTTAGGCTTGCTCTAGCAAGTGCAACGGTTTGACGTTGTCCTCGACTTAATGTGTATCCGCCTTCACCAACTTGTTTGTCTAATCCTTCAGATTCAAGGTTAGTGAACTGATTAACTCCTGATAATTGAACCGCCCGGATCAGCTGATGTTCTGATACTTGCCGTGTTCCAAAAAGGATATTATCTCGAATTGAACCGTGAAAGAGGGTGACATCTTGTGGCAAATAACCAAAGTTACGTCTTAAATCACTTGGATGAACTTGTTCACCATCCATTCCATCGTATCTAAGGCTTCCCTGAGAAGGCTTGAATAATCCCAGCAGAAGTTTCGCTAAGGTACTTTTACCTGAGCCATTACGACCAATAATCGCAATTCTTTCACCTGGTTTAATTGATAAACTGATGTTTTTTAGAATAGGCTTTTCAGATTCAGGATAATTGAAACTCACTCTGTCGAGTTCTATTTTACCTTGGAGACGTTGCTTACTAGCCAAATGCCCTTTATCTTCAAATTCGTCTTCTTGTTTCATGATCTCATCAAGCTGACGCAGAGCACTCATTGTTGTGTTAGCACGAGTCATTAAACTCGCTAGTTGTGCCATCGGTGATATTGCACGACTTGATAACATCACTGCTGCAATAATCCCGCCCATAGATATATCACCGTCAGCCACTCGATATACGCCAAGAATAACGACTGATACCGTTGTCAACTGGACCATGAAGTTAGCCACATTTGACACGGAATTGGAGAGTTTTTTCGACTTTAACTGCCAAGTGGCACTATGACCTGTCATTTGCTGCCAAGTTTTTTGTAATACCCCCTCGGCGCCATTAGCTTTAATCGACTCTAGAGCAGATAAACTCTCAATTAAATGGCCATGTTTAAGGCTAGAAAACTTATTACCCTCATCAATGGCGGCTTTGAGCTTAGGTTGCAAATACAGAGTAAAACCAATAATAACGGCACCCAATAATATAGGAACAAAGACTAAATCACCTGCAACGAGCGCAATAATCGCAAGAAAGAATAATGCAAACGGTATATCAACCAAAGCAGTGATGGTCGCTGAAGTTAAAAAGTCACGAATGTGATCAAATTCACCCAATTGTTTAGCCATCCCACCAATACTGGGGGAACGTTTAGCTAAAGGAATACCAACCGCTTTTGCAAAAAGCTGTGAGGATACAATGATATCGATTTTTTTACCTGCGACATCAGTTAAGTAACTTCGTAATTGCCGCATGATAAAATCAAATAAATAGGCAATACCAGCTCCAATCGCCATCACCCATAATGAATTAAACGCTAAGTTAGGCACCACTTTATCGTAAACATTCATAATAAATAATGGGGAAACTAACGCAAAAATATTGACCAAAACGGATGCTATGAGTACATCCCGATAGATAGGTTTAGCCGCTTTTACGGTACTCCACAACCAATGGCCATGTTTTTCAGGAACATGAACATCAAATCCTTTATCTCCTCGATACTGTTGTTTTACCAGAAACAGATAGCCAACGTATAAAGCTTCTAAAGCTTCTATTGTCATGACCTGTTCGCCACCCGATTCAGGCAATTGAATCACGGCGTTATCCGCATCAAAATCAATCTCTCTGAGAATGCAAGCTTGTTTGTCTTTGAGCAGCAATACACAAGGGAACATCACCGCAGAAAGGTGATTTAAGCTTTTCCGAGCTAACTTGGCTGAAAGCCCTGCTCTCGAAGCTGCTTGCGGAAATAAATCTGGAGTTAAATTAGAGGACTGCAAAGGTAAACCTGCCGCAAGTGATTCACTTGAGCACGGGTTACCAAAGTGTTCTGTAAGCAACACTAAACTGTCGAGCAATGGATCAGCAAAAACTCTCTGCGATGCAGAAATTGTCCACTGTTCAGTTTTATCTGACGTTGTAGCAGGCACTTTACTCTCTGTTCCTTGTTATTATCTTTTATCCCTTAGTAACTACTTCCATCAATGACGACTTACCCAGTTCGAGTAAAATTTGAACTCGAACTAGGATATAGTTACTAGAGCCTAAGCCCTTTTAAATACAAGTTTACAAGTGGTTATGGTAATAACTCATCCGTTCTAAATGCGTCATTTTCATGCAACTCTTTTGGGCCATGGCTCGAGCTAAACCGAGAAACGTCACTTGTATTTGTTTCAATTAACTGACTTTGATCATCAAATTCAGATTGATAGCTTATCATACCAGTGTCTCCCCCTTGAGTGCCAACATATTGTGTCAAATTGTTGACGTCCTTAAGTTCAATCTCTTGAATAAACTCTGCAGTATCGAATTCTGAGGCTCTTATTTCACTGGTATTAATACCTTGAATATCATTCCCCATTTCAAAAATAGAGTGTCCTGTTTCTATTATGTCATCGAGTGAAATGAGCTTATCGATAAATGAATCAATAGACGGCTCTTGCCCTAGCACAGGTTCAAAATCATCAACATTCATCTCAATATCTACGACATCATTACTAACACTTTCTGTTAAGAGATTCGTTTGTGAGTTGTCAGCAAAGTTTAAGTTTATTGTAAAGTTTGCAGTTGTTGAGTCTCCGTCATCATCCTCAATGGTATATACAAAAGTTTCGCTTTGACCTAGAGGTATATCTGCAGCATTTTCAGTTAAGGTATACGTGTAGTTTCCTGACGAATTAATCACTAAGTCACCATAAATACCATTGATAGTAATATTAGAGCCTGTAATTAAATAGGTTGTGCCTTGGAAGAGCAGTTCTGTAACTTCATAGCCTTGATCTGCACCAAGTACGTTACCATCATCGGCTACGTTCCCTGTGACAGAAGGACGCTCATTGACCAAATCTATTTGAGCAACCAACTCAAACTCAGTCGATCCGCCTTCTTCAGTAAATACGGTTTCACCAATTGGCACAACATTGCCATTTGAGTCAACAAAGTCTAGTTTACTGAACTGATATTCATTGGCACCATCTAAGAAAGAACCAGTTACAGATAAAATGGTAATTTCGTCTGCGGGGTTCGGCGTTCCACCGGTTTCATTATGATCAAATACAACTTGAACAGAAACATCAACTTCATTGCCGCTTGAATCTGTAACACTGAAAGTAATTTCTAATGTAGCTTGGCCGATAGCACTGGCATAAACAGGATTATTAAGGTGAGTAAATGTACCCAGTAATAGGTCTTCACCAATTTCTAATGTTCCATCTAACCCTGCATCATTATCAACAAAGTTATAGCCTGACTCGTCAGAACTTGTAGACGATGAGCCCCAACGAATTTGGTCGCGTCCTCCGTCACCATTGCCATCATTAGTATTTACATTTGAACCACCCTGCCAAGCAACCCAGTTGGCAACCATGCCACTCATTGCGAAATTGTCGACGATAATATTCGTTTCAATATCATTAGCTTCAATACCATCATCTTCGACAGACACTGATAACACTGAAGAAGTAATCTCAGTATTGTTTGCTGATATGACATGTACGCCAACATCGATGTTTTTATCATCTTCCAAGTCGATAACATCATGATCAATTGGTTTCAGCAAAGTGGCCTCATAATCCCAATTGCCATCAAAGTTTTCTGGCTCACTGGTTAATTTAAGGTGTATTACATCATATGACGCAGAGTTATTAGTAGCTGCAACATATCCCACAAGCGTATTTGACTGTGCATTCCAAAGCCACTCTACAGCTTGACCTTGAGAAGTAATATCTTCTGGTCCTGTTAGCATGAGAGAAATCTCAGTTCCATCAGGATTAGAAACGTTAATCTGACCAACACCCGTCACTGAATCAGTTGTATCTGAATCTCCCGATTCATCAGGGGTTCCGAATTGCAGTCCTTCCTCAGAAACAGCACTTGAGTCCGCTCGTGTAATCACTATCGGATCTGGCGTTGGTGTCACTTCAATATTTAAGGTTGATTGCTCAGTAAAGTTATTGGCATCTTTCATTTGATACACAATACTCGGAACATTACCGTAATAATTTTCTGTAGGAGTGAATTCGTAATTGCCATTACTATCAAGACTGAAAATACCGACGTCAGTTATTGTGACGTCGTTGCCATCAGCAACGTACTCAGTAACATCACCAGCAATCATGAAGCTCAATACGGTAATTGGAGAGTGTGAGCTATTGCCATCAATCACATTCCCACTCGTTAACCCAGAATCTTCGACAATAGTGATAACTTCGTCATCATCAGTAAAGCCACTGACAAGCGGTGTGACTGAAATGGTTGAAACTGTATTATCGCCATCACCATCGGTTACATTGATACTAAATTCAAACTCAGAATTACTGCCACCAACTTGCATTTCTTCGTATTGTAAGAAATCCCACTCACCAGTTGCTGGAGTAAAAATAAATTCAAAAATAACATTATCGTTTGTGTCTACTCCGCGGATAATATTCCCAGACAATTCCGTTGTGATTAATTGACCGTCTATTGTTCTTAGCTCTCCTGATGTCAGGGATAAAAGCTCCATTTCTCCAGGTCCGTCAGCACCCCATATGGTTTCAAGCTCTCCATTGGCATAACCAATTACTGGATCAGGCTCACCGATAAACTCAACACTGGTAATCGTAAAGTCACTATTATCATTTGGATTATTCTTACCATTGTCGGTAGCTTTAATAATCATGGTATCAAAGCCACCTTCGATAGCTTCGAAGTTCGCAGCAAAATTACCGCTAGAGGTATCTGAAGTAAATGGTACCGAGGCAATCAATTCTCCATTGCGATAGAATTCAACGACACCGGTTTCGTCCTCACTACCACCAAACATGGCAGCAAATTCAATTTTCACACCGTACGCTAACGTATTGGTATCTAGAGTAAAGATAACTTCTTCTGAGGCAGACTCACCATTCAGAGTTCTAAAATCAATTTCACCTGCTATCGGATGATATGGAGCTCCTACACTTTGAACGCCAATTCCATTTCCATCACTATATAAAGTGGCATCAACTAGTGTGATATCGTCGCTCGACTTGAATCCTTTTCCTGAAATGGTAAACCCGTCAAAGTCCATTTCGTATGCATTCGTTAAATTGATTAGCGAGAAATTACCCACTAGGGTATTTGGTATATCCTGTTCAGTAACTATGACAGTTTGTTCATTTACAACAGCAGGGCGATCATCTTCAAAGCTTATTGAAATCGTTGCTGTATCTGTACCACCATTGCCATCTGATACTAGTAGCTCAAACTGACCTAATATTACATCTTCCACCGTTGTATCAGGGTGATCGATTGGCCCCTCTAAATTCACGGTATAAGTCCATATATTGCTACCAGCATCCGAAGGTGCTGTCAGTGCGATTGTGATAACTTTCTGATAGTCACCGTTAGCGGATGAACCAATCGAGCCTATCAAAGTATCGGTGTTAGGATCCCATGTCCAAGTGATAGGCATTTGTCCCGACGTCAAACTCAAAAGGTCTCCACTTTCAGAGAATATCGGAGACTCACCCATTGAGACTGTTAATTCATCGCTATCGATGTCTTCTATCTCAAAAGTTCCTGTGTTAACGGCACTGTTTGATTTGTCTTCTGGTGAACCTGTTTGATCTGGAATGCCTACGAAATCTTGGTCATCAGGTGTCAACCCCTCTTCTGATACACTTTTTGCCTCAACATTACTGATTTTAGGTTCATCATTGATACCAACTATCGTGATAGACACAGTCGTTGATGTTCCGTCGGATAGCGCCACTGTAAACGTCTTTAAAACTTCTTCGTCTTTAGCTAATCCATCAACGGTTGCATTTTGATTCAGCGTATACGTCCAGTTACCTGCGCCATCTACGCTAAAGGTGCCGTAAACGTCACTTACAGTGTTAGCTGCAAAGGTCAAATCTGGGTTATCAGCATCCGTTGCCGTTAGCGTTCCGTTTGCAAATAAGTCCGTGTCTTCTACTACGGTATCTGCACCCACACTTACTACTGGCAAATCATCCGTTCCGATTATCTTAATCGTTACTGTCGTTTCTGTGCCATCAGATAAGGCGACCGTAAAGGTCTTAATGAGTTCTTCATCTTCAACAAGCGCATCAACCGTCACATTTTGATTCAGCGTATACGCCCAGTTACCTGCGTCATCTACGATAAAGGTGCCGTAAATGTCACTGATAGTGTTGGCAACAAAAGCTAAGTTCGGATTATCTGCATCCGTCGCGGTTAGTGTTCCGTTAGCAAATAAGTCTGTGTCTTCTATTACTGTATCTGCTCCCTCACTCACTACTGGCAAATCATCCGTTCCGATTATCTTAATCGTTACTGTCGTTTCAGTGCCATCAGATAAGGAGACCGTAAAGGTCTTAATGAGTTCTTCATCTTCAACAAGTGCATCAACCGTCGCATTTTGATTCAGCGTATACGTCCAGTTACCAGCATCATCTACGATAAAGGTGCCGTAAACGTCACTGACAGTGTTAGCAACAAAAGCCAAGTCTGGGTTATCTGCATCCGTCGCGGTTAGTGTTCCGTTAGCAAATAAGTCTGTGTCTTCTATTACTGTATCTGCGCCCTCACTCACTACTGGCAAATCATCCGTTCCGATTATCTTAATCGTTACTGTCGTTTCAGTGCCATCAGATAAGGCGACCGTAAAGGTCTTAATGAGTTCTTCATCTTCAACAAGTGCATCAACCGTCGCATTTTGATTCAGCGTATACGTCCAGTTACCAGCATCATCTACGATAAAGGTGCCGTAAATGTCACTGATAGTGTTGGCAACAAAAGCTAAGTTCGGATTATCTGCATCCGTTGCGGTTAGTGTGCCGTTAGCAAATAAGTCTGTGTCTTCTATTACTGTATCTGCGCCCTCACTCACTACTGGCAAATCATCCGTTCCGATTATCTTAATCGTTACTGTCGTTTCAGTGCCATCAGATAAGGAGACCGTAAAGGTCTTAATGAGTTCTTCATCTTCAACAAGTGCATCAACTGTCGCATTTTGGTTAAGCGTATACGTCCAGTTACCTGCATCATCTACGGTAAAAGTGCCGTAAACGTCACTGACAGTGTTAGCAACAAAAGCCAAGTCTGGGTTATCTGCATCCGTTGCGGTTAGTGTGCCTTCTGCAAGCAGCTCAGTGTCTTCAATTACCGCTCCAGCATCTTCACTGATCACAGGTAAGTCATCGGTACCCGTTATCTTGATTTTCAAGATGGCCGTGTCTAAACCACCATTTTGATCGCTGGCGGTATAGGTAAAGTTTTCGAAGACGACTTCACCTTCTTCAAGTCCAGCTGTTACGGCACGGCTCTTGTCGAGGTAGTATGTGAAGCTGCCGTCGGCATTGAGTACTAGCGTGCCGTAAATACCATCAATACTTTGTCCTGCATCTACAATTGTGTCACCCAATTGAACTTGAGTGACGATGAGGTCGTCATTTTCAATGTCTGTATCGTTTTCAAGTACATTACCGTTAACCAATGTAGTTTGTTGCGCCGCACCATAAGCAGCATTTTGACCATAACTGCTAACAAACTCAGCTGTATTAGTATCGAAATTAAAGGTATAAATATTGTTATCAGAAAAAATGTATAACAACCCATCATGACCTGATGTTAATCCAAAATTGAGGGTGGAGCCGGTAACATTTTCTTTGATGATTGTAGCAAAAGCGTTGCCTGATGAATCAAAATCAATACGAGCTAAATGACCCAAGCTGGTCGTAAAATACATTTCTCCTTGATGGAAAACGATGTCACCAGCTGAATTGGCACCCAAGGTGTCAAAGGTGGCAACCACATCACCAAATTGACCACTATCACTTGTGTTTAATTGATAGAGGTTATCGCCACCTGATGCATATAAGTCACCATTCGGAGCAAACGTTAAGCCATTAGACCATGGCACTGAATCATTAATGACTGTCGTTGTACCTGTTATTGGATCAATTATGTACAGGGTACTGCCCGATATGCCATACATCACTCCTGAAGGTGAGATAGCTATATCTGTCATGTATTGATTCAACTGTACGACAACTTCATGCTCGCCTGTTGCAGGGTTGACACGTAATAAGTTTTTCTCACTATCAACAACATAGGCAGTATTGAATGGTGCATCAGGCTCACTCACTTCATAGCAGTCATCCTCTGCATCTGGGCGATCGTTGGTGCCAGTTACGGTAATGGTCACCGTGGTGTCACTGAAGCTACCGTTGTCATCGCTAACACGAATGTTATAGGTCAGCACGACAGGTGTATCACCTTCTTGCATGGCTTCAACAACCGGTGAGTCATTGAATAGGTTGAAGCTCCATTCGCCGGTTTCACTGTTGAGGATGAACTCGCCAAAGTCCGCAAATTGATCGCTGATGAGTGTCCAGCTTAAATCGCTTTGGTCGTTGTCGACGTCGGAGGCATTAAGATCGCCACTGACACTGGCCGTGCCTGGGATATCGTTGTTGTTGGCATCGACGCCCGCTTCATCTACGTTACCCGTTTGCGGGCCGTTTGAGACCAGTGGTCGATCGTTGGTGCCAGTCACGGTAATG
>NZ_JAFEUN010000011.1:38282-42806 GCF_016900895.1 Parashewanella hymeniacidonis | reverse complement strand
GATATCGTTGTTGTTGGCATCGACGCCCGCTTCATCTACGTTACCCGTTTGCGGGCCGTTTGAGACCAGTGGTCGATCGTTGGTGCCAGTCACGGTAATGGTCACCGTGGTGTCACTGAAACCGCCAAGGCCGTCGCTGACTCGAACCGTGTACGTCAGGTCAATGCTGTCGCCGTCTTGCATTGCTTCAACGACTGCAGAGTCATTGAGCAAGTTGAAGCTCCATTCGCCGGTTTCACTGTTGAGGATGAACTCGCCAAAGTCCGCAAATTGATCGCTGATGAGTGTCCAGCTTAAATCGCTTTGGTCGTTGTCGACATCGGTGGCATTAAGATCGCCACTGACACTCGCCGTACCTGGGATATCGTTGTTGCTGGCGTCGATGCCCGCTTCATCTACGTTACCCGTTTGCGGGCCGTTTGAGACCAGTGGTCGATCGTTGGTGCCAGTCACGGTAATGGTCACCGTGGTGTCACTGAAACCGCCAAGGCCGTCGCTGACTCTGACAACATATGAAATTGTTTCAAACTCACCTTGTTGTAATGATTGAACTTCACTCGCATCATTATCAAGTGTAAATGTCCATTCACCAGTAGCAGCATCAATTTCGAATGTACCAAATGCATTTTGTTCAGATTGAACGGTCCAGCTAAGATCACTTTGAGCATTATCAACATCTGTAGCTGTTAATAGCCCTGTCGCAATTGCAACGCCAGCGCTATCTTCATTGCTAGCATTGACTCCTGATTCACTGACGCTGCCAGAAAACTGTTCGCCGGTAATTATTGGCCTATCATTTGTACCTTCAACTGTAATGGTAACGGTTGATTGCGCTACTCCACCTTGGCCATCATTGACTTGAACCGTATAAACTAAGGCTCTACTTTCACCTTCTTGAAGCGCTTGAACAACGTCCGCAGTATTATCAAGTAAAAAACTCCACGCACCTGTTACTGGATCAATACTAAACACACCGAATTGGTTTTGGACCGTCTGTAAACTCCAATTTAATTCATTTTGATTTTCCGCATCACTGGCTGTCATAATGCCAGTGACACTAGCAACACCTACTGTGTCATTATTAGCGAGATCAACGCCTGATTCATCAACGACTCCTGTACCAGGATTGCCGATAACTGGTGGTGTATTTGTAGAATCTATGCCTAGAGTTTGTACTTCCGGTGAAGCAGGTACAAAGCCTAAGGTGTTGAATTCTGTGGAAGCTACAGTCTCAGCTGCAGCTCGATCAAGCGCAACAGCATCAAAGCCCCCTTGATTACCAACAGGTCCGCCTGCGGCAGTTTCTGGTAAATCAATGGTTGGATCACCACCTGCAGCAATAATTGCTTGTAATTGCTGTACATCAGTTGTGGAATCAACCCTAAATAAACTAGAACCATCGCCTGCTTGCGTTAAATTAGATCGGATCTCACCATCTAAGAATTCAATTTGAAATTTTGAGTTTGAAGGAGCAAAAATACTTGCGCCTTGAGGAATATATTCATTTTCAGTCGCAATGAATTCAACATCTCCAAGTCTTACAGTAACTTTTCCAGAAACGGCAGTAAATCTGCCAGCTTGCACTGCAGTATAACGATCCATGTCAGCCCCTAAACACTTCTATCCGTGAAGTGAAAAATTTATATACAAAATTAGAAAGTGATTAAACTTTAACCTGATTACAAAGCAACGTCAATTTTTTGACATTTTATTTACATAATGATTTGTTTCAGCATAAAAAGAGTAAGAGAGAATTCGTTAATTGGAAGCAGGCTCTAAGCTGAGTCCTACAAAAAAAGCTCCATAAAGGAGCTTTTTGTTTAATATAAAAAATCGATTAAGGGATATGATTCATTGGATCTATCGAATAGCTAAATTCATCAAAACTCGATCCACTGCCGCTCATAGGTTGTTCATTCGTAGCAGGCTTTTGACCATCAATAATTAAAGCGCCTTCACCATCTGCATTTAATAATTGCTCTCTAACTTCTGCAATTGTTAAGTTAAGGTTCTCAAGCACAATTTGTTGATCGTATTCGCCTGATTTGTCACCATCAGCAAAAATATCTAAAACAATGTTATCACCATCAATACTAATCGTTAGGTAATCATCAATGTTATTAAAGTTTTCATCAATAAGAAGGTCGCTCAAATCTAATTTATCATAACCAAATTCAAAATCAGTGATGATATCTTTACCCTGTTCGCCACTTTCCCATCTGAATATATCAATATTCTGCTTGTTCGCTCCGTCACCAGTAAGGATATCGTCGCCTAAACCTCCGATGATGATGTCTTCGTTATTCCCGCCGTTTATCACATCATTCCCTAATCCACCGATCATTAAATCATTGCCTAGATTACCTTTTAGGTCATCACCTGAATTACCACCAACAACAACATCATCACCTTGTCGACCGTAAAAATTAACAGCTCCGCCATTTGGATCTGCAATCATAATGTTATTATTGGCGTCGCCTTCAATTGCAGCACCCGTGTTTGCGACTAAATCAACATCTACACTGTCAGTCGAAGTCCTACCAAATGACGATATGGTATAATCGAATTCACCGCTATTATCAGCTTCAATAGAAATAATACCATTGTCAATTTCAGCACCATTGATACCTATAATCTGGGTACCAAATGGCGTTGTGTCTGAATGCAATAACCATTCTTCAGGAATATCAATTGTAGCTCCTGCGCCAAGAGTACTAATGATATTGGCAGTATTAGCAACGGGATCTTGAGCTTCATAACCTTCAGGATAGACAATCAAATCAAACGAGCTTGTCGTCGTCGCTTGACTACCATCAGTTTCTGTACTGGTAGCAGTCACGTCCACAGAATAAACACCCTCTTTAGAGGTTTGTACAAAAATAGATTTATAATCCCAGTCAGATGGAATCTCTAAGGTTCCGTCAGCACCGACAGTCAACACATTAGATTCAGAACCATTAGATAAAAACCCCTTAACTTTCGCACCCGCAGGTAAGCCAGACAAAGTAATTGATAGCACTTCATCTTGATCCGTCAAAACAGAGGTGATTTCACTGATCTTAATGAAGTTTCCTTCAACGCCCTGGTTAATTTGTTCAGAAAAATTAATATTATCAAGAAGGGCACCCAATGTGTCAGAATCGTTAGCCGTAAAAGTGATGCGATACGTACCTGAGTCATCGACTGAAAGCGATTCATTTATTTGCTGCCATTGGTTTGTCGTTAAGAAACGTACATCAGCAATAGTAATAGTTTCACCAGTTGGATTTCCACTCTCATCTAACTTTTGTAATGTTACCGAAAAATTAGAACTGCTAGCCCCTGCATCTTTACGTGCAGCCGCCTCAAAATCAAAGTTATATAATCTGCCTTCTGTAAATTCTACATCCAAATAAAGCGATTTATCACCGCCATGATTTTCTAGTTCAAGAACATAACCATGCCCAGCAGACGCTAAAGAGTTTAAATAGGTACCCGCTGTGCCAATCTCTAAATGGCCAGATGAATTGTATGTCCCCCAATTACCTACAAATAAGTCATCCAGTGATGAAGCTTTAACATTTTGACGAATGCCTTCTGAATGGATACCTTCAAAATTAAGGGAAGCTAATAAGTTGCTCGATTTTAATTCCAGAGTCGGCGCTGAAGGAACAATTTCAACGGTCGCCATATCTGTAGAAGGATCAGAACCATTGCCAGAACCATCGATTTGCTTGGTTTTAACACTAATACTTTCACCTTCTGCGGGTTCTAATTCTGTCCAAGTAATCTCACCAGTATCAGAATCATACGTAAACCCAGTGACAGCAATACCATTATGGGTAACGACTAACTCCCCACTTTCAGTAAGTGTGGCGACATAACGAGTATCAATAACAGTCCCATCTAATTGGCTTAATACGACATTAATATCAACTTGACCACCATTAAGCAGTTCGTCGTGGTCAATGGTTACTTTGATTTTCACACCGTCAATACCCATTTCATCTTGGGTCAGTGTGCCATCATCATTTTCATCATCAATGATAAGGACAGTTGGGGCATTTGGTGGGGTGGTATCATTTATATTAATGATAACTTCTGCAGCTTCACTATAAGAAGATCCATCGGTAATCGTATAGGTAAACTTAACTTCTGATGGCTCATCTCCTGAATATTGAAATTCAAAACTACCATCACGGTTAATGATAAGTGTGCCACCCTCAATATCGATTGAAGCTTTACCGTTATTATCAAAAGTGACTAACTGACCATTGATGTGGCTGATCGTGAGTCCGTCTCCATCAACATCGTAATCTGAACCATTGCCGTTATCTGCGTTGATGAGATTACCTTGTATTCCGTCTCCAAGTTCAACAACAAAAGTGTCGTCTGTGGCAACTGGAGTGTCGTTTTGTGGGTCAACTTCAATGTCCAAGGTGGAAGTGTCGGTGCTGGTTCCGTCGCTCAAGGTGTAGGTGATGGTTGGCACCTCACCGTTCCAGTTTTCATTTGGCGTAAACACATAGTCACCGGTCGCCGTTA
>NZ_JAFEUN010000011.1:0-38182 GCF_016900895.1 Parashewanella hymeniacidonis | reverse complement strand
GCTGGTTCCGTCGCTCAAGGTGTAGGTGATGGTTGGCACCTCACCGTTCCAGTTTTCATTTGGCGTAAACACATAGTCACCGGTCGCCGTTAAGCTGAAGCTACCGATCACTTCACCGTCCACGATGACATCTACAGAAGTGCCGTCTGCAGCGTATTCTCTATCGCTGCCTGTGATTTGGAACGTCTGAACGCTGATGTCACCATCAACACTCTCGCCATCAATCACATTGCCTTCGGCAGTGCCGCCTTCTTGGATGGCACGCACTTCGTTGTCATCACTAAAGCCGTCAACCACGGCCGCAACTTCAATGTCCAAGGTGGAAGTGTCGGTGCTGGTTCCGTCGCTCAAGGTGTAGGTGATGGTTGGCAACTCACCGTTCCAGTTTTCATTTGGCGTAAACACATAGTCACCGGTCGCCGTTAAGCTGAAGCTACCGATCACTTCACCGTCCACAGTGACATCAACTGCAGTGCCGTCTGCAGCGTATTCTCGATCGCTGCCTGTGATTTGGAACGTCTGAACGCTGATGTCACCATCAACACTCTCACCATCAATCACATTGCCTTCGGCAGTGCCGCCTTCTTGGATGGCACGCACTTCGTTGTCATCACTAAAGCCGTCATCAAATGGTGTGACTTCAATAGTCAACGTCGCCGTTGCACCCGTATTGGTGGTGTAAGTGATTACCGGTAATTGACCATTCCAATCTTGGGCTGGAGTGAAGCTGTAGCTGCCGTCAGCATTGATAACAAGTGTGCCACCTTCAACAGAGGTTTCAGTGCCTGCTGTAATCGTTTGACCATCAACGGTAAAGCTCACAACGCTGAGATCGTTATCAACATCATTGTCATTGGTTAATACATTGCCTGTGGCAACCGTGTCTTCGGCGATGGTATTGCTATCATTGACCAGTACTGAAGCGTCATCAACAGGCGTGACTTCTATTGTTAATGTCGCTGTCGAGCCAGTGCTTGTTGTGTAGGTGATTACTGGGAGTGTACCATTCCAATCTTGGGCTGGAGTGAAGCTGTAGCTGCCGTCAGCATTGATAACAAGTGTGCCACCTTCAACAGAGGTTTCAGTGCCTGCTGTAATCGTTTGACCATCAACGGTAAAGCTCACAACGCTGAGATCGTTATCAACATCATTGTCATTGGTTAATACATTGCCTGTGGCAATCGTGTCTTCGGCGATGGTATTGCTATCATTGACCAGTACTGACACGTCATCAACTGGCGTGACTTCAATGGTCAACGTCGCTGTTGCACCCGTATTTGTGGTGAATGTGATTACGGGTAATTGACCGTGCCAGTCTTGAGCGGGCGTGAAGCTGTAGCTGCCGTCAGCATTGATAACGAGTGTGCCACCTTCAACAGAGGTTTCAGTGCCTGCTGTAATTGTTTGATCATCAACGGTAAAGCTCACAACGCTGAGATCGTTATCAACATCGCTGTCATTGGTTAATACATTGCCTGTGGCAACCGTGTCTTCGGCGATGGTATTGCTATCATTGACCAGTACGGAAGCGTCATCAACAGGCGTGACTTCAATGGTCAACGTTGCTGTTGCCCCCGTATTGGTGGTGTATGTGATTACGGGTAGTTGACCGTTCCAGTCTTGAGCGGGCGTGAAGCTGTAGCTGCCGTCAGCGTTGATAACGAGTGTACCGCCCTCTACCGTGACAGTATCTCCAGCGCTTTGTGTTTGACCATTTACGCTAAATGTTGCAACAGATAGTGTGCTGTCGGCATCAAAATCATTGTTCAATACGTTACCTGTGGCAATTGAGTCTTCGGTAATCGTGTTTGAGTCAGCACTAATTTGTGATTCAAATTCGCTGATCAGTGTTGTTTGTTCATTTTGTTCTAGAATCGCTGCTGTTAAGCCTTGGGTTTCAAATGCTGTGTCGGCAATAGTTTCATTACCCGCACGTTCAAGCGTTGCTACATCAATACCACCTTGATTACCTTGTGGCCCACCAGCAGCTGTTTCTGGTAAATCTTCAGTAGGGTCTTCACCCGAAGCAATCAAATCTTGTAATGCTTCGATTTCAGCTAGCGCTTCATCATTTTGTGATGTTATTTCTGAAGTTTCAGCCGTTTGAACGGTTCCATCTTCGAGTTCGATTTCAAAAATAGAATCATCTTCAAACGAAATTGTAGAATTTTGAGGAATTGCCTGTCCAAGCGCTAAGAGATGTGTTTGACCATTGACTTCGACTGAAATTTTTCCTTGTGCTGCAATAACAACACCGTCCTGATTGGTGGTAATTCGATTCATAGCGGCTCCCAACGACCTTGTCAGGCAAGATACTTATTGCCTAATACTTTGTTATATTTCTAGAACTAGTACTCTTATTCTAACCATGTCAAAAAGTGGGGTCAAATATTTGACAGATATAACAGTATTTATTTTATTTATCTATTTTTAAAGGATTTTTTTATTTTGTTTTTATGACAAAAAATAAAAATAAGTTAGAACTTACACTACTAAGAGTTAATACCAAAGAGCCAAAGAGGATCCAAGAAAATGATAATGAGGGGGTTTTAATAAATTAACTGATTAACACTGCCTACCTATGAGGCAAGCAGTGCTTTTCTATAACAACTAATAGCTTGGGCTTGTTCACCCACTTGTTCATGGGCTTTAGCTTGTTGACCTAATGAGAATTGAGTTGGTTTGATGTGATTAACTCTTTTCCAATGCTCAATAGCATCAGAAATCAGCTTTTCTTGAACTTTTAATAGCGCTAAACATTGGTGGTATGCCGCATTGCTATCATATATTTCTAATAAAGAAACTAGCTGCTTACGAATGTCTTTGTCTTCTGCATTGGTTACGTCAGGAATCACTGAAAATATGGCTTGATTCGGTTGAGCCTTCAATGCTTTCGAAAGTAATTTTAAGGCTTCAGGTTTACGCTGATACTTACACAAACCTTTACTATAAAGTGCAACTAATTCTGGTTGTTTGCGTTCGCTTCTACTCAACCAATGCCAAACTTTATCAAGTTCTGCCATATCATTAGCTTGAAGTGTGTGCTGTAACAACTTTTGGTTGGTTTCAATCGTTAAGTCTTCGACGTCACTCTTCGCTATAGCTTTACTTTTTTGTAGGGAAGGTAAAAGTAGTTTTATTGCCTGCCAATCTTTTTGCTCAGTATAAAGCTCCAATGCGAGTTTGAGCACAGAGGGTTTATTCATTTTAGATGAAGGCATGCTGTCCAAAACACCTCTAGCGCTATCTAGCTCACCTTGCTGCATTAGATATCTTACTTTAGTAGTTATTATTACCTGTTTGATATTTGACTTTGTTGCAGCCTTATCTAGATATTCATCTCTTTCGACATGTTTATTTTGATGCTGAGCAGCTCGGGCTGCAGCAAGCCAATTTAAAGTCGGTATTTCACCATTTCCGGCACCTTTTAACATTGCTTTTTCTGCTGCAGGCCAATCTTCCTCAGCTAAAGCAAGTGCGCCAGTTAAGGTATAGCGTCTAGCTGTATTTTTACGCCAGCGTGAAGGTATCCAGCTTTGCTTGATTAAGAGGTTAAGAACTGCAACGATCACCCACTCAGCTAATTGTAATAAACTGTAAAAAATGATGATGCTAAATAATGCGAAAACCAAACTGGTTTCGAGTTCATAATCCCCAAATGCAATATATAAATAACCCGTATGATCAACTAACCAAGGACTTACCGCTAATCCAATTATTATGATCAGTGTGTATGCTAATGTCCTGATCATTGGTCATTCTCCTTCGGTGAACTCAGCTCTCCAAAGGTCACTAACTGTTTGAGAAGTGGCAATGAATGAAACTTCTGTATTGCAACAGGCTGAACAGACAATTTTGAAATATTATCAACAGAAGCTAAGACCGTTTTCGTTGCATCATCTTTTAAGTCAAAATATTCATATACCCATTTTCTTGCCAGTCTCATTGACTGCTTAAAGTTCACATCATCATTTCGATATAAAGCTAGCTGAGCTTGAAGCAGTTTATTTTTAATATTCTCAACCAAATACCAGCTTTGCTCAGGTGAAAGCAATGGGGCAAGATCAGTTTGACGTTTTCTGACTTTAACAAAATCAGAAATCAACGCTTTCCACGTTTTATCAAGGTTGGCATGCCAATCAAACACTGAGCTACTCAATTCATGCGATTGCTCTTCAGTCGACTCTGTCGGCCTTGCCTGGTTTAGAGGTAAGCGATCTAATTGGGCGATGACGCCATCAATTTCATATACCGCTCCTGAAATATCGGGGCGTTTAATCCCTTTAACTTGAGTAATGTCTTGCGCTAAAGCCTTTCTTAAAGGTAATAATGACGGATCCCCCATTTTAGCAATTTGAGAATCTGCTGATTTAAGTAAGCTTGCAGCTGTTATAGGGTCTTGTTCTAGCCAGAGTTTTCTGCCCGCCATTTGCACTAAGTAATCAGCTTCTGCCGCCATCCAGTGTTTTGGGCTTCTTTGCGCAATGTTCGAAATATTACTTTGTAATTGAGATTGAGCGACCTGCAATTTATCAATGTCATTACTTAATGTATCGGTTTGGCTAGATAAATCTGAATCGGTAGCTGATTGGGTATCAAGCTTATTCTTGAGAACCATTAATTGTTGAGACAACTCAGCGAAGTTTTCTTGCTTTTTTTGTTGCTCAATATAAAGATAATATCCGCCACCAATTGCAAGGCAGCCCAATGAAAAGGAAAGAAAAATAAAAAACTTACCGACGACAGATAATTTCGAAGCATGAGTTCTCACTCTTTGTTTAGTCGGCGTCTTTTTTACTTCAGATGGCGTTGTTGATGTATTCTCTGAATGGTCTTGCTGGTCTTTGCTTTCCATTAAAGGATCCTTGAACAATCACTCTTTGAGAGTATCAATAATTTTATCTATTGTAGATAGCATAGCAGATTGACTTGCTCCCTCTGCATTGAAAACCCGAGTAAACCCCTCGTTTAGCGCTATCTTCAAAACCCTATCACTTGGCACAAGAATATTGCATCTTTTGATCCAAGCTTGTTGTTTACTTTCCACCAATTTTAATAGATTTAGTAGCATCTCACCACTAGTAATTAAAATGGTATCAACGCCTTGCTGTTGCCAGTACTTTGAGATGTCAGACTGATGAAGTTTTGGTAGGACTCGTTGGTAAACTTCGCAATAGTGAACATCCGCACCACGTTCAGTTAATGCGCTTGCGAGCTTTTCTCTTCCACCTTGTCCTCTGACAATAATGATGGCCTCACCTTCAACAGATTTTAGCTGTTCAAGCATAAGTAATCCTTCACTGTCTTGACGTTGAGTTGCCACGGACACAGATCGAATATCCATTTTTTGAAGTGCCTGGCGGGTACGCTGACCTACAGCAAAGATTTGGCAACGATCGGGAAGCACTTTAAACAATGAGCGAAACTGATGAACAGCGTGCTGACTAATAAAAATGATCTTATCAGCTTGTGGAAGCTGTAAAACGACAGACTGACAAGGCAAAGCAGGCTTTATTTCCATTAACGGCGTCTCAATGGCTTCGATGCTTTTATCATTTAACGCTCGAAGCATTAACTCATTAGAACCTTTAGGCCTTGTCAGTAGTACTTTCATCTATTTCCCATATACAGAATCAAGAATTTCTTTAGCACCTTTGCTTAACAATATATCGGCTAATTGCTCACCAAGCTCAATCGCTTGCGATGTACTACCTGAAACAGTATCAAAAATAACTTGGCTACCATCAGGATTACCGACTAAACCTCTTAAGGTTAGCTTATCGCCTTCAATTTCGGCATAAGCTCCAATAGGGACTTGGCAGCCACCTTCTAAGCGAGTATTCATTGCACGTTCAGCAAGCACACGAATACGTGTTTCTTCATGCTCTAACGGTTTCAGTAACGCTTTCACTTGTTCATCGTTAATGCGGCATTCAATGCCAACTGCGCCTTGACCGTTTGCAGGTAATGAAACTTCTGGCTCGATAAAGCTTGATATACGCATTTCAAGTTTAAGACGCTTTAAACCTGCGGCTGCAAGAATAATGGCATCGTAATCGCCGTTATCAAGTTTCGCTAAGCGAGTGCCAACATTACCGCGAAGATCTTTGATTTTCAGATCGGGGCGTAACGCACGAATTTGACATTGGCGACGGAGACTCGAAGTACCGACAATGGCACCCAGTGGTAAATCATCAATAGACTTATAACGGCCAGAAACAAAAGCATCACGAGGGTCTTCACGTTCACAAATGACATGTAACCCCAGCCCCTCAGGAAACTCAACGGGTAGATCTTTCATTGAATGAACGGCGATATCAGCACGATTTTCTAACATTGCAACTTCAAGTTCTTTAACGAAAAGTCCTTTACCGCCAACTTTTGCAAGTGGAGTATCCAAAATGACGTCACCTTTAGTGGTCATTGGAACCAGTTCGACGGTTAAATCAGAGTGAATTGCTTCTAATCTTGCTTTTACATATTCTGCTTGCCACATGGCAAGTGGACTTTTGCGTGTTGCGATGCGGATAAGCGCTTGAGCCATGGTAACTTCCATAAAAAACCACTAAAGATGTAATGCTATCATTGTGGCCGCAGAGTTGCCATTTTGAAGATCATTTTCATTTATACCCATGATACCTGAAGATGCTCGATTTCAGCGAGAATGTACAGCTTGTTAATCAAGGCGACGGTGTGCGGTAATAGTGAACTATTGTTAGCACTGGCAACGAAGAGTAACACGCTGTGCAACTCGCACTGCGTGAATGATTAAAACGAATCTAACGTGGAATTTTAAAACCATTATTTCAATAGCTTGCACACAAAACCAAAAAGTGATCCAAAGCAAAAAAAATCAACGATTATGTGATCGAGATCTACTTTACTTGCTGATTTCTGCAAAAATGCTAGCATGAAGAAACTGTCGGTCAGTGGTATAAGAGCCGGATGCTTCAACAACAACACTTTTCTGAACTTGCAGAACAACTCAATCAGGCAAGGCTTTCCCGAGCCTTATCTTTGATGCAACCTATGCAGCAAAGACTGTTTCGGTTGATCCCCTTTTTGTTGCAGCATAATCATCAAGATTTACCTGGATTCATTAATAGTACAGTTCCTTGTGGCGTCTATGACTTTTCTATGTCTGAAGAATTAAACGAAGACTGTGAAATTTTTAACTTTCCAATTCCTGCAACGGTTCCTGATACACCCTATGTTTTCGAAGGCTTATATGCCATGGGCAGCTTAGGAAGCTTTGGTCATAGTGCTTATAGCGATGTCGATATCTGGGTAGTTCACAAATCTGAGCTGGGCGAAAAACAGCTTAAATCATTAAGAAAAAAATTAGACAAGTTAAGCCATTGGTTCTTGCACTATGATTTGGAAGTCAACTTTTATTTAGTACATCCATATCAATTTCGAAGTGCAGAAGAATTACAAAGCAGTAAAGTTCAACATCTTGGCAAAGAGCACAGCGGTAGTGCCCAACGCTGGCTACTTCTTGAAGAGTTTTACCGTTCTCAAGTGAAATTAGCAGGCCGAATTGTAGCCTGGTGGCCACACATTAAAGAACACCCGGACTTATTGCACTTGGGTGATATGAGAGAACTTTCTCCCAGTGAATATTTTGGTGCTTCATTATGGCACCTATACAAAGGGATAGAAAAGCCGCACAAAGCTTTCTTAAAAGTTTTGCTTTTAGAGGCTTATGCCAACAATTACCCAAACCCAGTTCTGTTAACTGACAAAATTTGGCAGCTCACTTATGAAGGTAATTTTTCTGTCGAAAACGACGCATATTTTGTGCTTTATGATTATTTAGAAACCTATTTGCTCGAACAACAAGATCTTCGTCGCTTAGATGTATTAAGACGTAGTTTTTATTTGAAGTGCGGTTTCAAACTTTCTGTCCAAACCGACTTTCCAGATTGGCGAATAGAAAAAATGCGCCAATTAACTAAAGATTGGAATTGGTCTGACAGCCTGATTGAAACACTTGATAATTGTAGAAATTGGCATTGCGGACAATTGAAATGGTTTAATGCTCAACTGAGTAATTTCATGCTAGCAAGCTATCAAACCTTACTCTCTTTTGCTTCAGAGTATCAACTCGATGATAGTTTAAAAGTAGGAGAGCTGAATGTGCTTTCTCGAAAGTTACATACCTTTTTCCACTCCGACGGTCATCAAATTAGTAAGCTCAATTGCCTGTGGAGTAATGATATAACAGAGGATGAGCTTGGTTATATTCAAAGTAACCGAGACGGCGATTATTATTTGTATGGCCATGCAAAAATTGCGCGAGAATTATTAGGTAAATCACCACTTTGTCACTTTAAAACACAAGCTGGTTTATTGATGTGGGCTTGCTTTAATAAAGTATCTGTTGAACATACAGCTTGGTATAAAATTGGCACTCGAGAGCCTAAAAGTAGTGATTTAACTAAAATAAACAAACAGCTGATCCAGCGAATAAAATCAATGCCTGATGCATCAGCTATAACCAAACAAGATTTATTCCAACCCTGGCATTACAGTCAGGTCATCGTTTTGCTTAATCTAGAATCTGATCCCACTTGCGAATGGAATGGCCAAGAACTTATGGTCGATGTGCTCAATGCAAACGTATTCTCCATGGGACGGAAAAAACAAAACTTGCTTGGCAGCATTGATATCTTAACCACAAACAGTTGGGGTGAGTGGCAGTGCCATTACTATAAAGGTGAATTAGCAATTTTAGATTTAATCACCTTTATAACACCCGGCTTAAAACGGGCTAAAGATAATGTCTCCATTGAAGTATTAAGCTGTTCAAAACGATTACAAAATCAATTAGAACATTCGGTTGCTAAACTCATCCGTAATACTGTTCGATTAAGCTCTCAAGCCACAGATAACAATACACTTTTGCAACCTGTACATATCGGAGAACGACGTTACGGTATTTTTATTGATAGCCATAACATTGCTTGCCAAGATCTCCATGATCCTAAGTCATTCTACCAGCGAATAAGTTGCGATACCTTGACTCAACTTCCTCGACCAACACTGTGTGACGACCCGATGACATGCGCACCTCCTGTGATTTTAGATTATGCAGCACGAAACGCCATTCAGTATTTTTTAAGGCAACGAGGAGAAGACATAGAAGTCTTTGTACTTGATGATGCGAATGAACTGAGTCATTACATACAGCACAGCCAAACTATAGAGCAATTGGTTTCAACCACCAGCAGACATTATGCGTTTGATGAGATAACCAATCATAAAAACCCGTTTAACCTTCCTCAGTTTTTTCAACTTGAAAGAATCGAAGGTCATTTACAGGTCATCCCTTTTGGCATGTCAGCAGAAGATCAATTGACAAACTTTTGATACCGCAGTCATTCTCATACGAGATACCTGCGGCATACATGACTAGGGGCGTACCCAATTAACTATTTCTTTTTGCTGTTGTAAATTTTTTGTTTATTCAAGGTGACAAATGTGAGGTGTAGTTACTCTACATAAGCATTTGGCAACACAGAAACTCTTTATTTCAAAGAAAAAAAATGTACATAGCCCTTCGGGTTACGGCTAAAATTTGCAAACTCTTTGTTACTCGTCCTTCATTTAGCCCACTAAATTTCAGTCTTCGTGCCTCGATTTTGTAAATTTTAGCCAGTAACAAATTGAAATGACTAATTGGGTACGACCCCTAGAGATTCAATTCTATTTTTATTTCACTTTGCTTTTCGATCGAATCAACAATGTGAGAAGTAAACTCACAATTGTTACGATCATCAAACCATTTTTCGCCATCAAACTTAAAGTGGAAACCACCAAAACGAGTAGCTAACCAAATTTCATGCAATGGCTCTTGCTTGTTGATCACAATCTTTGAGCCATCTTCGAAAGCAAGATCTAAAACATTGCCACTGGCATTAATATCAACATCAGCGTCTTGTTCATCAATCGCAAACTCAATTGCTGTTTCAATTGCACTAAAAACTTCATCAACTTTGTGGTGATATTCAGTATCCGTCATTTTCATCGGACTATACCCTTTGCTTTTTTCGATTTGAATGCGATTATAACTCTTTATATCTTATCTGAAAGAACAGACTTTACATGAATAAGACGATTATTTTTTTAAGCTTGGTAATGTTACTTTCTGCGTGCGGTCAAAAAGGGCCTTTATATCTAGAGCCTAAAGCAGACAGTAACCAACCTAAAACCGAAAAAACAAAACCAACTCCAAAGAAAAAAGTAGCATCTGACGAGAAGAGTGATAAAGAACAAAACCAGAATTAATAGAAAAAACTAAAGGTAGCAGAGTGGATCATTTCAATTATCAAGGCTCACAGTTATACGCAGAAAACTGCAACATTCAAGACTTAGCAAAAAAACACGGTACACCTATGTATGTATATTCGCGTGCCACATTGGAACGTCATTGGCACGCATTTGATAAAGCAGTAGCCAAACATCCACATATGATCTGCTACGCAGTAAAAGCAAATTCCAACATTGCCATTCTTAATGTACTTGCACGTCTAGGTAGCGGCTTTGATATCGTATCAGGCGGTGAACTGGCTCGTGTGATTGAAGCTGGCGGCGATCCACAAAAAGTCGTGTTCTCAGGCATTGGTAAAACCGCTGAAGAAATGGAATACGCTCTAAAGCAAAATATCTACTGCTTTAATGTTGAATCTATACCCGAACTGAGACTACTGAGCCAAGTGGCTGTTAAGCTCAATTTGAATGCTTCAGTCTCACTTCGAATTAATCCCGACGTTGATGCAGGTACACACCCTTATATCTCAACAGGCTTAAAAGAAAACAAGTTTGGTATATCAATGGATGATGCCATTGATACATATCAGCTAGCAGCATCATTACCTAATATTGATATTAAAGGTGTCGATTGTCATATTGGCTCTCAGCTCACTGAAATACAGCCTTTTTTAGATGCAATGGATAGGCTGCTTGCTCTGATTGACGAATTAAGAACCCTAGGCATTAAGATTCATCACTTTGATATTGGTGGCGGACTCGGAGTACCTTATGACGGTGAGCAACCACCACACCCAGACGTATATGCTGCTGCTGTATTAGAGCGTTTGGGCGATAGAGATTTGAAATTAATTTTTGAGCCAGGTCGTGCCATTGCTGCAAATGCTGGGGTCTTTGTTACTCAAGTGCAATTCCTTAAACAAAATCAAGATAAGCATTTTGCGATCGTTGATGGGGCAATGAATGATTTGTTACGGCCATCGCTCTACCAAGCTTTTCATCAGATTATCGAAGTTGAAAAATTAGACCACCCAAAACAAAATTATGATGTGGTTGGCCCAGTATGTGAAACCGGCGACTTTTTAGGAAAAAATAGAGAGCTGGCCGTTGAAAGTGGCGACCTACTAGCTGTTCGCTCAGCTGGTGCTTATGGTTTTACCATGGCATCTAACTATAATACTCGCCCTCGCCCAGTCGAAATCTTAGTTGATGATGACCAAAGTTATGTCGTTAGGTATCGAGAAAAATTATCGCAACTCTGGCAAGGCGAGCAGTTACTGCCGTAGAATAGAAACATCATTATTAATAAGGAAAAGCATTTGATCCACTTTACAAAAATGCATGGGCTGGGCAATGACTTTATGGTTGTTGATGGTATAACCCAAAATGTTTACTTTTCTCCAGATCAAGTAAAACGCCTTGCACATCGCAATTTTGGCATAGGTTTCGATCAGCTTTTGCTTGTTGAGCCTCCATACGATCCTGATCTCGATTTTCATTACCGTATCTTTAATGCTGATGGCAGTGAAGTAGAGCAGTGTGGCAATGGAGCTCGCTGTTTTGCCCGTTTTGTAAAGAATAAAGGCTTAACACAAAAACATAAAATTCGGGTAAGTACTTCAACAGGGAAAATGACATTACGCCTTGAACGCGATGGTAATGTCACGGTAAATATGGGCGTTCCGATTCTTGATCCAAACCGCATTCCATTGAAGGCCAAAAAGACCGAAAAAACGTATTTGATCCAAGCGGATCAAAAAACATTCCTCTGTGGCGCTGTTTCTATGGGCAACCCGCACTGTGTTTTAGAAGTCGACGATATTGAAAAAACACCCGTCGATGAAATTGGCGCTATACTTTCTACCCATGAGCGCTTTCCAAAAGGCGTTAACGTTGGCTTCATGCAAATCGTTGCACCAGATCATATAAAGTTAAGAGTTTATGAGCGAGGTGCTGCAGAAACCCTAGCTTGCGGTAGTGGTGCTTGCGCTGCTGTGGTGGTTGGCCAACGTCTGAATAAATTACGTAAATCAGTTCGCGTCGATTTGCCGGGTGGTCGCCTCAAAATCTCTTGGGAAGGTGAAGGAAAACCACTGTGGATGACCGGCCCTGCTCAACATGTATATGATGGACAAATACAGCTATGACCAACTCAGCGATGACCAAGAAACAAAGTGAATCTGAAAAGACATTACCTCAACTGGAAGCTGAACTGGTATACGAATACCTCACCGATAATCCAGACTTTTTTGAGAAATTTCCTGATTTACTGGCAACCATTCGATTGCCCCATCAACAAAGAGGAACGGTTTCGATTGTTGAGCGTCAGCAAGAAGCGCTTCGCCAAAAAGTGGTTAGGCTTGAAGAAGAAGTGACCACATTGATGAACATTGCAAGTCAAAATGAGCGCATTTTACGTTTTAATACTGATCTGGCCTTTAAGCTAATGACTTGTGAAGATTTCGACACCTTACGAAGACTACTGGCTGATGAACTAAAGCGTGAATTCGGTTTTACAAATGTACGTTTAATTACCGTGCATAAAATTGAAGATGAAGTCATGCAGATCTGGAAGAACCGCATGAGTGGTGGTTTTTATTTGGGTCGACTCACACAAGATGAGTCACAAAAACTGTTTGGTAGCCAAGTTGGTTCCGTCGCATTATCTCGTTTAACGCCTGAATCTGAATGTAAGCGTATTATCCTTGCTGTTGCCAGCCCAAATGCTGCACATTTCCAGCCTGATATGGACACATTATTTTTAGCTCAGCTGTGTAAATTGCTAAATTTCAAGCTCAGTCAGTTTTAATATGACTGAGCCGTTTCTATCCGACCTACATATTTTACAGTTCCAACGCTACTTAACGTCTGAACGCCAACTCTCACCTCATACTGTTAAAAATTATCTAAAAGAATTGCAACGCATACAACAATGTCTACCTGAGACAACTGCATGGACTGACATTACTTTTGAGCACTTACAAAATGCGCTGGCTAAAATCCATCGTCAGGGATTAAGCCCTCGTTCAATCGCACTGACACTTTCAGCCACTAAACAGTTTTTTAAACAGTTATACAAACGAGGAATCATTGACACCGACCCCAGTACCTCGTTGAAAGCGCCGAAACAAAACAAGCACCTACCGAAAAACCTTGATGCTGATAGTGTCGATCATCTGCTTAATATCGAGACCACAGATGAATTGTCATTTCGTGATAAAGCCATTATGGAACTTTTCTATTCCAGCGGTTTACGTTTGGCTGAACTGGCTTCATTAAACCTTACAGACTTCGATACCAGCTACCACCAAGTTACTGTTATTGGTAAAGGTGATAAAGCTCGAGTACTACCAGTGGGAAAAGAAGCAAGAATAGCCATTGAGTCATGGTTAACGATTAGAGCCACACTACCTACGATTGACGATGCACTGTTCATCACGAAACAAGGTAAACGTCTCTCGCATCGAAGTATTCAAGTTCGAATAAATAAGTGGTCACAACAACAAGGCTTATCGACGAACGTTCACCCTCATAAACTGAGGCATTCGTTTGCGACTCATATGCTCGAATCCAGTGCTGATTTACGTGCAGTACAAGAACTGCTTGGTCATGCCAATCTATCTACAACGCAAATTTATACTAGCCTTGATTTTCAACACCTCGCAAATGCTTATGACGGGGCTCACCCACGAGCAAAAAGGAACAAGAAATAATGAGATGTTTTCTGAACCTAAAGCCAATTAAAGTCATCAGTTTCGATTTAGATGACACGCTTTACGACAATCGTCCATATATCCTAAAAGCAGAATCAGAATTTTTAAGCTTTATGCAAAAACATTATCCAGCAGAGCACCAGTGGCAAAGTGAATATTGGCGAGCAGAAAAACAGAAATTAGAATCAGAGCAACCTGAGATTAGCCACGATACTTGGCAAAGTCGTGAGCAAAATGCGAAACGTATTTTGCTTAGTATGGGATTAAACCAACAAGACGCCAATTCAGGTGCCAAAGCTGGACTAGAACATTTTCTTCATTACCGCAGCGACTTTAAAGTGCCAGAAAAAAGCATCGAACTGTTGAAGCTTCTTGCCACAAAGTTCAAACTCATCGGTATTTCGAATGGCAACGTCGACCCTAAACGAATTGGCATTGCACAGTATTTCGAATTCATATTACATGCGGGTAATGGTCATCGAATGAAACCAGCACCGGATATGTTCATTGAATCCTGTTCTCGTCTTCAAGTGCAACCACAAGAAATACTTCATGTTGGAGATAACTTTGCTGCAGATGTTGTGGGTGCCCGTTTATTTGGCTGCCAAGCAGCATGGCTTAATCCAGCCTTTGGGCGAGTTGAGAAAGAGCTACCTGACTCACTATTACCGCACATCAGTTTAGACAGTGTTTTCGAGTTAACTAGCCTAACTGATAGCTAATTACATATAAATCTTCGATATCAGGATAAATTTCACGGATGATTTTCTTAAGTTCTGGTAACGCCATGTATTCTTGTTGAGCGTGAAATTCATTCAGCTCATCAAATTTAATGGGAATTACAGATAAGATTGTGATATCACAAAAATGACGGTCAGTTTCTAAAGTATGAACAGACACCGACGTGCCCGGTACGTAGTGACTCTCTGATTCGTCACGAATGGTTATCGTTTTATCACCTGAAACGATAATAGGTTCAAATCGTTCAAAAAATGTGATTTTTGTTGGTGCTCTGTCCATGAATTCAAAGTCCAAAAATAAAAAAGCCCAATTAACCTAAAAAACTCAGTTGAACGCTAAATAACTTTTTAAGCTTATGAAAGTAAGAAAATAATATGATTAACTGTTATCACCTATTGGGTGAATCGCTCTACGCTCACAAGCTGGCTAAAATTGCCGTTATCTACGTTAGAACATTTGCAAGTAGATTAACTACTTGCTGCACGTTCTGCCTTGCTACCGACAATTTTTTCTTCGCTTGAGAACGTACCCAACTGAGTTTTCTAGGATTAAGGGCTTTATTTTATCGATAAAACATCAGTCTAACCGTGCTGACGCTCAACTTTTTGTACCCAGCCAGCAGGTGCTTCAACATTACCCAACTGCATCCCCGTATAAAGCTCATACATTTTCTTTATAGTAGGGCCAACGTTACCGTCACCTACGGTAATAACACGTTTGTCTTCAAAGATATAAGAACCTACAGGCGAAACTACTGCCGCAGTACCAAAGCCACCAGCTTCGACAATTTCTCCAGACTCGATGTCAGCGATGAAATCTTTTAGGTAAACGGTTTCTTGTTTTACTTCACAACCAAGCATCTCACCCATTTCTAACATAGAAAGTGAGGTGATTGATTTTAGAATGGTATCTGTAAACTCTGGAATGATTATCGTACCGTCTTTGCGCACATGGAAGTGATTCATCGCACCCACTTCTTCAAGCTTGGTATTGGTTGAATCAAGATAAAGTACTTGCGCCGCACCAAAATCAGCCGCATGTTTAGCTGCACGCAATGAGGCTGCGTAATTACCTGCGGCTTTTGATGAGCCTGTACCGCCAGGTACCGCTCGATGGTAGGTTTCTGTAATCAATAAACGAATGGCATTATTCGCCCCTGTTTTGTAATAAGCACCACTTGGGCTCATCACAACACAAAAAGTATATTTTTCACTTGGACTAACGGACAATCGGTCTTCCGTTGCAAAAATAAATGGACGAATATACAGACAAGCGCCCTGCTGCTTCGGAAACCATAGCCTATCAATATCAATCAATGCATGGATCGCTTGCTGCTGAGTTGTTTCATCAAGATGAGGGATACACACTATCTCTGCAGAGTTATTCATGCGCTCCGCATTCTTATCGATACGCCACGTATAAATCTCACCATCATCACGCATAAAGGCTTTAGCACCTTCGAAAATAGATTGGCCATAGTGAATACACATTGCCCCAGGCATCATTTCAATTGGGCCATAAGGAACGATTCGAGCGTTTTGCCACTCACCGTTTTCGTAATCCATTAAGAACATATGATCCGTTCTTAAACGACCGAAACCGACTTCACCTTCCGGAACAAACTGCTGTTGACGACGTTCTGTTTCAGGCTTTAATTGATAATCTATTTTCATACTTAGGGAGCGTCTCTTAACACGGCTAAATTTGGCGCCAGACTAGGCATCAGCGTGATCAAAGTCAAGTTTACAGCCCGCCAGAGCGTGATATAGGTCACTAAACCTCTGTAAAGATAACAGGCCGCAATTTGCCAAAGTGATTATTCTCCTAACCAATCTCCTACAGCTTGAATCACCTTACCCTCATGCTCAATCCATCCGACCCACGCTAATTGTTTTGCTTCTTTTGACAGTTCAGGCATCGGTTCAACTGAACCAATAAAATGAGACTTATCATTGCTGGTTAGTGTTTGAAAGCTGAGCACCGTAAAGTCTTGCTTTAACTTTTTACTGCGATTTTCACCTCGAGTCACTTGAGTTTCAAAACCGCTACCAACCAAAGCAAGATGAAACTGATAATTTGAGGGATTAACGAACTTTTCGTTAAGAAAAGCATCAATGTTTCCATTTTCAATATGCAGCGTTAATTTAGGTGCATGAGTCGTTTTTATTTGCTTAAGCGAATCATAATCTCGATTAAACCACCCACGCCATTCATGGCTATTTACAACAAATTGAGGGGTATACACTTGCCTAATGTTGAGGAGATTCAAATGATCATACTGGCGCTTGCTGTAACGGCGATCAGAAAATGGATCTTTCCAACCTAAATAATTCCAATAACTCACATGAAATGAGACAGGGAAATAAGTGTCCCACAACTTATTGTTTTTCATAAAAGTCGATATCCACTCTTCCGCTGGCGGGCAACTGCTGCAACCTTGTGAGCTGAATAACTCAATCATTATTGGTGCTTTATCGTTACTCTGCTTTTCAAAGTATCGATAGCTATGAGCCTGTGCCGGCACCGCAAAAATTGACAAAAAAAATAACAGTGACACGAACTTTAATCCAAATTTCATAATAACTCCTACTCACTTTTGTTATTTGACCAGCGAAGCCCTAAATACATTTCAGTTGAAATATTGGACAAATTACTCAGGTCAATATTCTAGACAACCATAAATAAGAAGTATCAATGGACAAGTATCACCCAATAAAATGCGCACATTATGATCATATAGAGTTAGCTTGTATTCGCCAGAGATCTCTATTAGTTGAGCTCATGTGCGGTGAAGAAGTTGCAGGTAAAGCGATTAACGTTGAAGCCAGCGCCAATAAGTGCGAATGGTTAACAATAGAAACATCCAGCCAGCTTCGAAAAATTCGTTTAGACAAAATTGCTGTCATTCGACACCAGCAAGAAGGCATCGCTCCACTGGCACTTAAATAGTTTTCCAGCAGTCAGCTATAATTCAGTTATTCCTCCATAGGATGGAGATCAAAAGCAAATGGAAAAAAGAAATGAAACTATCAATAGCTACAACAGTAATTCTCTTCTGTGTTTCTTCTACAGTGTGGGCACATGACGACAACCAAGATGCGGAAGTTCAAAAGCTCAGACATGAAGTTCGAATGCTCAAAAAAGAGGTCCGCCATCTAAAGAGTGTCATTGCTAATGGCAGTTACGATAGAGGATCAAATATTCAAATTGATGATGGCACCAAAGGCCAGTGGGGTTGTTATTTAGATGACATTACCGCCGGTGGCGTCTACGGCACAGGACGCACAGAAGCAGAAGCCAGAGGCAAGACCTTAGCAGCTTGTAATAAAAAAGGTGGCGCTTGTTTTGATATGAATGTGAAATGTAATCGCTCAGATGATTAAATAATGAGAGGGGGCTACCTCCCTCAATCTTTGTTCACTCGGAATCGATTTGATCTCTGGAGTTATCTTTTGCAACCACCTTCGTTATCAAAAATACTGGTAACATCATCTAAAGTTCCCACTAAGCTAGTTGTTTAGCTTGTTTGGTAAAAACAAGCTATAAGTTTTCAAACCACCCAGTAATTTGCCAAATGCTATTGATGCACCAAACCTAAGCAATGGATATATACCCATGATACTTGAAGATGCATGTTTCAGGACTTTTTCAGCGCCAATTCTTTGAGGCGCATTAGCGAAGGAATATCGGGATTCTTTCGAGCTAATGTAACAAAGAAGAATTGGCGCTGAGAAGTCCACGCAGTGCGAGTTGCACAGCGTGTTACTCTTCGTTGCCAGTGCTAACAATAGTTCACTATTGCCGCACACCGTAGCCTTGATTAACAAGTTGTGCATTCTCGCTGAAATCGAGCATCTTCAGGTATCATGGGTATAGAGGATACGCCAACAGTTTAGGCTCAGGTCTAGCCACCCATGTTACCCTTGTACTTTTTGTACCTATGGCCTGTGCAGACATTTGCACCACATTTCGCTTAATTGGAACGATGGCTGGGACATTGATAGAAGTCACTTCAAAGGTCAGTGATTTTTCAGCATCACTATACTGTAATAAAACTTCTTTTGCTTTGGCGCCATCGAGATTATCACTCAAGAGACAAATACGCCCTTCCATTGGCATACCACCACCTGATTTTTTCTCACCAATAGCATAAGAATGTGGAATCGGTCCCATCCATAGATGGCTTGGTCAAGTTCAGGGCCAAAAATTTGCCATACATCAGCTACAGGTCGATTGATTACAATCGATTTTGTGATTTTCATATAAACACCTCAAATAATGGGTTGAAGATTTGTCGTGCTGTTGAGGTGTAATGTAGAAGATTGGTGATTGGCTTTTTTGATTTTTCTTGCTGTGTTTACTTTAACTTCGGGGAACAACAGGAAAAAAGAATTAATCCTTATTAATACTGTTCTCATGCCACCCAAGCGTCTCCAAAAGCAATTGTGTAATAAAGCCCACGTTGTTTGTAGCAATTTTAAAATATTCTGTTTAGAGAGAATATTAAGAATTGATTAATGAAACCTAGGGAATATTAAATTCTAATAATAAACACTGACATCAAAATCTTTATCTTTCATCATATCCATCATGAGTATTTTGGAGTTTTGGCGATGACAACTCATAGTGTATCTTCAACTGAAGGTTTATTTCAGCATGTATTAGAGTGCCAACAAGTAAGTCAGTTGAAAAAACCAGATGATGATCAACAGGGTGAAATTGAAATCATTTTTCAAAGAGAGAGCAAGTCATTGACTTACACTCTTTCGGTTAATCGTAAAAATGAATTGCAAGTAACTTGGCGCAAGAATATTTTGGGCTTCTTTAATTTTACTAAAGTCGTCACTGTAGAAACTAATAGTCTTCGTTATAAGACTGCACAAAAAATACTTGCCTTAGCAACGGTTAATTCTCAACTCCAACCTAGTATAAAAAATCCAACTACTGCTGCACTAATAGATACAACTCGCAGTCCTTCAGTAGGAAAACGCCTTTCAGGAATCCAGCTTTGCAGTCTGTTACGAAAAGATTCGAATGACCAATTACTCACACATATGGAGCAGCTCAAGCAAAGGAAAAATTATAGCTCACAAATTATTCCAGCGATGGCTAAATACTTAACTGACAAGCAAATTACATTTTTAATCAAACAAATGATAGAGAGAGAGGAGAACAGAGAAGATATAAAGTTACTCTTAAAGTGCCTGCCAATAGAAAGACAAGGCAACTTTAGAGTCATTCCCTTCGAAAAATGTCAATACTTCGCTTCTTATTATTTAAATGAGGCAGAATTCAAAAGTCTCTGTTTAGCTCTTGATTATCAACAAGCAATGGCATTACTTCGAAGTATAAGATTCAATGAGTCAAGCTTCACTGATAGAAAGCAAACACTCAGCGATATCAAGTACCAAGAATTAAGGAAGGATGCTGAACAAATGAAAACTGACGCCTCTTTTGACCCTGATAAACCCTGTGACATAGATAGCTTCCCAAGTAAGAATTCCGAAACAGAAAATGAGACCAATGCTGGTAGCAAAGCTCAAAATGCTATGAATGATGTAGTTAAGTTAGCTCAATCTAATCCTGATAGCATTAAGGAACAACTGACTCTTTTTCCATGCTGTGAAATTGCACAAATGCTTAATTTGTTTGCTACTAGTAACACTATAGCAACTGTTACTGATCGTCTGACAAATGCCAAACTCTCGCTCTCTTTGAAATCATGCTCGGTTGTTAGGCTCGCTAAATTGATAAATTTAATTCCAAACAATCCTGCCAATATTGAATTATTAAATCGTTGTGCAGAGCTTGATGACAGGGTTAATTATTTAGCACATATGACTACAAGGACCAGGGATAATCTTGAGCAATTAAATGAGCAATTAGAGCAAGAGACAAATAAAGCTTTCAATCAAAGACTTCTAGGCTAAATGTAACAGACAATTAATATTGTGTTGCCTGTTACAAAACTCATGAACTTATCTACCTACCATCTTCAGCACGACGTTTTTTAAAGTCTGAATCCATTAACCACTTTGGCCAATCATCATTATTGGCAAGCTTGAGGAGAATATTACTGATCAAAGTTAAGTCTTGTTTTACCCCACCTAAATTCCACGATGACGAGTATGTATCCGCTTCTTTATGATACTTATGCGCAATGTAATCAGGGTCTGTATCCCCGAGACTCATGAACAACAATCCAGGCACACCAGCTTGCGCTAATGCGAAATGATCTGAACGGAAAAACAAGCCATTTTGCGGACGAGGATCAGGCTTAACAAATCGATTTTGAGCTTTTGCAGCATCTGCCAAATAATGCTCCAATTCCGACATACCGTTACCATAACGCAAAATGTAATCAACACCTTGATTGACGTTCATACCATCAATATTGAGAAAGGCTACAATATCTTTGGTCGGAACGGGTGGTGCTTTTGCAAATTGCTGTGCACCAATTAACCCAGTTTCTTCTGCGGTAAAATTAGCAAAAAGAATATTGCGCTTGAATGGTTTGTTTTTAGCCATGACTTTTAAATTGCGCGCCAAGTCTAAAACGCCAGCACTGCCTGACGCATTATCAACAGCGCCATGATAAGTATGTACTTTGCCTTTACTGTCCGTTATCTGTCCTAAATGATCCCAATGCGCTTGCATGACGACGGTTTCATTTGTGACTGTTTTAGCTGGTAATTTAGCAACCACATTATAAGACGTGGCCTTTTCTATCGTATTATTTATCGTTAAATTCGCAGCAAGCTTCAAGTCAACGGCTTTAAATTTATTGGTATCAGCTTTTTGTTTTAACTCATCAAAATTAAGCCCTGCTTCTTTAAAGATTTTTTGTGCAGTTTGATGTTGAATCCATCCCATTACTGCAACTTGATCTTGGTTATCATGAGCATCAATTAAGGTTAATTTGCTACCGCTATTTGAGTTTCTAACCACTCCCCAACCGTATGCTGCAGGTGCCGTTTCATGAACAATGAATACTGCTTTGGCACCTTGTCGAGCGGCTTCCTCATACTTGTAGGTCCAGCGACCGTAGTATGTCATTGCATTACCAGTAAACAATTTAGGATTTTGAGTAGCAAAACCTGGATCATTGACCAATACAATGACAGTCTTACCTTTAACATCAAGGCCTTGATAATCATTCCAATGGTATTCAGGTGCGTTAATCCCGTAACCAACAAATACAACATCACTCTGTTTTAATGCAATGGTTTTACTGATCCTTTGCGTTCTCGCCGTAAACTCTGTTAGATTTTTAAACGACTCATGACCAACCTTAAGTGTCATATTTTGATCGGGAGTGATCTTTGCCATAGGCACGGGTTGTAGGTATTTGCCTTTGTATCCAGGCGCTAAACCCATTTTTTTATAAGCACTGACTAAATAGTCTGTTGTCAGCGTTTCTTGTGGACTTAATGGTCCTCGACCAGCAAACTTAGTCGAAGACAGCGTTTTTACATCTTGTCGATATTGTTGTTCGTGAAATTGATAATTAGATGCTGCGACGGTAAAGCTCGTCATTGCAAATAGTCCTAGCAGAAAACTCGATTTCATAGCAGTAATGTCTTGTGTTGTTTAAGAGTTTTACTGACCTTATCACTTTGACTCGTAAGAAGGCTCAGCACCGTATTGATTCAATTATTTCGGTTCAAAAGTAAAAGATTGTCCTGCAACGGAAGCCTCAACCATGAAACCGACTTTAGGAATAATATAAATTGACATGCCATTTACATAGGAGCCAACTGATGTTTGAGCACCACCCGATTGACCAGCTCCGGCAGAGTTTCCTGTCGTTCCAGCTTGTGCAGAAGCCCCTAAATTAACCACAATCGCAGAGGCTTGAGCATTGAGTTCAAAGTTACCCTTAATAAATTTTTCATAGGTTGATTTGTCTTTAAAAAAGATGATTTCACTGTACTCTTGAGCGCCAAATTGAAATCCGATTGAAGCTTGAGTGATTTTTGAGACTCCGATAAATGTACCTTGCTTGTATACTCGACCTTTTCCGTAAGCTCCGCCAACAACAAAACCTGCTTTCCCTACACTGGGGAACAAAGCGTATCCGTAAGCAGAATTAATGTATTGGCTTGTTTCTGTTGCGTGAGAAAAATTGTCGAGCGCATTCGTATACTCATCCGCTGCGAAGGCTGAATTTGCGGTAAGAAGAACGAAGCATAAAAGCCCTGTAAAACGTTTAATTGATTTAATAAACATCACTACCTCCAAAAAAATAGGTTTATTTCTTATCTTTAAAAATCGTGGATAAAAAATCCTTTTCTTCATTATCGAGTAAATCAGTGTGCCGCTTATCTTTTTTATCATAATTCTGGGCAATTAAGCCATTTTGATATGCGATTACCGTCAGTTGCTGCAAACGATATATGGCAAGTGCGTATAGTGTGATCAACAAATTAAACCGAGTAAGCGTTTGGGTGATCAGCCAATATTGGTCCCCAAAAACAAATGGAAAACTCGCCAATAAGCAACGAATTAACCAATTAATAATGATCGCTATCGCTAATACTAAAAGCCACTTAAGCTTTAGGTCGTCTACAGCAGTTCTAGGTAAAACGGATTCAATATGCCTTTTAAGTCTCATCACCCTAATGATGGCAAAAAAGTACACCACCGTTTGAGTAAGCAGCAGTGTAGGCAAGATCATACCTAACAATGAAAACGTATTAATTTTACTGATCTTGACCGTCTCACTGACCAAAAATGCCTGAGTATTAAAGTGAGTTAAGGTAAAGAATAAAACAACCAGTGCGACAATCAATGCGGGCATATAATGCCAAAATAAAGATTTACTATTGAAGACGACGCGGCAATTCAATTCAGATTTACAATATAAATACAAGAGCGGCATCAACAAGAAGTACATTGGCGTTATCATCGCCAGTACGATATGAATAGGCAAAGGGGCATTCTGCTTATTGATAATTCCAGTAAAGAAATATAATGATAATGTCACAAAGATGGCGACCACTATCATTTGTTGCGATTGATTTGACGAGGATGGCTTTAGCCACAGTAAAGCAGCAAGAACTGCGCAGTGAAGTCCCCCAAGTAAAGACAGCCACCAATAAGCTTGTTGAAAAAATTCAGATATCGACTCCAAAATCCCCCCCAAAAAAGCAGATAAATGACCTAAAAACTCGATTTAACGCAAAAAAAACAATATTTTTTAGTAATTAGTTAATAAAAGGTAATAAAACACTTGCATTTAGTGTGCTCAATGCTCTAAATATAGCCACCGTAGGATGATAATTCGACAATTTTATATCATCTTAAACACATATTTATAAATAGCTACTAGGGGACAGGACTGTGAAATTTGTGCTGCTACTTATCATTGTTGGCGTTTTCGTTTTTCTTTATATGCGCAAAAACAACGAAAAAGACAATAAAACAATGACAGAGGATACTAACCAAACTCATTCAGAGGCAGAGACAGAGCAAGTGGCTGATGCTGAGCCAGTTAAAGTAGCTGAACCAGAAGTCGCTTCAACCCAAAATACGGTTGATGAAAATGAGCATTTAGCTGTTGTAGAAGAAACTCTGGAAGTCGCTGAACCAGAACCAGTGCAGGCAGAGGCAAGTTCAGTACAACTTGATTGGGCCAATACTAACCTCACTAAAGCACTAGAGCTACAAAATACGGCATCTAACGCAGAAGAAACTTACTCTGCCATCACTGCAGCTATTTCTGAGTGCTATAAGCAGCGAAAATCTCAACAGTATTTGATTTATGGCTATTCGCTAGCAAGCGAGTATGAAAAAGCATTTGAACAGTATCTCGCATATCGTAGCGAAAACAAGATTGAGTCTGTTATTAAAGGCACAGCATTTATGCAGTTAGCCACCTTAGCTCAAGATAATGGTAACTTCGAACAGGCGATTGAAGTATGTAACAAAGCCATTGATCATGAGTTAACTGACGGAACCGTTACCGGTTTTGCTGGCCGCATTAAGCGGATTGAAAAAGCGAAAGAAAAAGCCTCAGCATAACCAGCCAAATCCGAGTATAATCTGCTAGATATACTGTTAAATTATACTCGGATTATTTTGACTGCTCCAATTTCTCTTCACTCCGTCCAGCTTGATTTCAAAAGTAAAAACGTATCATTCATTGCTGATATTGAGTTTGAACAATTCGATGCATTTGCCGAATCTTTTGCGGCATCGATAGACTCCCGAATCATCCAACGTCATTGGGGAGCAGACAGGCATCAATGGTTACTCGAATTCGAAGGTTGCTTTTTTACCTTGAATTATGAATTCTATGCCGATGTTTGTTGGTTACACGTAGAGCATGAAAACGATTGGGAAACGCTAGAGTATTTAGCCAGTCTAATATCGAAAGTAAACCATGTTAGTCCTAGGAGTAATGCTAGTGAACACTAATCAACCTTCAGGTATGGATCATCACAGTGCTGAGTTTGATTATCGTGCATTGACCCCCGATTTAATTCTTGATGCAATTGAGAGTATTGGCATTTACCCTGAAAGCGGTTTATTAGCCCTGAATAGCTATGAAAACCGTGTTTATCACTTTCGTTGTGATCATGGTAAAAAGTACGTCGTCAAATTTTACCGACCTGAGCGCTGGAGCACAGAGCAAATTATAGAAGAACACACGTTCTCTTATGAAATTGCCGAAGCAGAAGTGCCACTCGCATTGCCACTGACCATTAACCAACAAACATTACATGAGTACAAAGGTTATCGGTTTGCGCTATTTCCTTCTATGGGCGGCAGAAACTTTGAAGTCGATAATCTAGAGCAATTAGAAATGGTTGGTCACTTTATTGGCCGCTTGCACCAATGTGGTAAAAGTAAGCATTTTAATTACCGTCCAGCTTACACACCACAATCTTTAGGTGACGATTCGATTGATTGGCTTAAGCAATCAGGCCATATCCCTAGCTCATTAGAAACTGCTTTCTTTACGATCACCGAGCAAGTATTGACCGCCAGTAAACAAATTTGGCAGAAACAAAGTCCAACTCAATTTAGATTACACGGTGACTTGCACCCAGGAAATATTTTGTGGACACCTGATGGCCCTGGTTTTGTTGACTTAGATGATGCTCGTACAGGCCCTGCAATTCAAGATTTATGGATGATGCTTACCGGCGATCGTCCTCAAAAAGTCATGCAACTTGAAATTTTGCTTGAGGCTTATGAAGAATTCTGTGATTTTGATACTAAGGAACTCACTTTGATAGAGCCTTTGCGTGCCTTAAGAATGCTTTACTATAATGCTTGGATTAGTCGCCGTTGGGATGACCCTGCATTTCCAATGCACTTCCCTTGGTTTAATTCAGAGAAATATTGGGAAGAACAGATCTTAGCATTTAAGGAACAATTAGCGGCCTTAGATGAAGCACCGTTGAGCTTAATACCTTACTAAGCAATAGCTTTTGAAACTGTTTATTTTAAAGGTTTTAAAGCCGTTTACCTCGAGCAAAAATCTCGACTAACTACCTGTCGATAAGTTCTTTGAACCTAGAAAACTCAGTTGGGTACGTTCTCAAGCGCAGAAAGAATTGTCGGTAGCAAGGCAGAACGTGCAGCAAGTAGTTAATCTACTTGCAAATGTTCTAACGTAGATAACGGCAATTTTAGCCAGCTTGTGAGCGTAGAGCGATTCACCCAATAGGTGATAACAGTTAATCAGATTATTTTCTTACTTTCATAAGCTTAAAAAGTTATTTAGCGTTCAACTGAGTTTTTTAGGTTGAAAATTATTGTGTTCAGGTTTAGTGCTTTACAAGGCGCCATATAGGACGCATTGCCATAGCTATGTAACCGAAATTGTAACGCAGTAGAGTGCTGAAACTGGGCGCAAGAAGAGCTTAAGAAACTTATGGTCAGGTACTTATGTATTGGGTGGCTCAATTAACAACTCAGGAAATGGCTGAATTACTGTTGCATGATGAAAATGAGTTGAGTCCGACTGATTCAAATTTTTATCATCAACATACAAGCAGCTTTCATCAAAAGCATACTTATCGAGAAAGTCTGGTTTAAATAATCCTTTTCTTGCTTTGTGATTAAGGTCGAAATAACGAGCATTTTCTAAGCCGACATTAAAATCCGAAAATGCATTGGCAACATCTTTAAATGGATATGTTGCACTAGTAAGAACAGCAACTTTATGACCTCGCTTTTGAAATGCGCTTATTTGTTGCATAGCCTTATGATTAAAGTATCGTCCCTCAAAGACTGAAGACTCTTTATTAAAAGTAGCAGTTAACTTTTTCGACATAAGTGTATCATCCAGATCCAACACCAATGTAAGTGCAGGGTTTGAAACATTAACTGGGAGATTAGCCCTTGAAACCCACTCATCTTTTGTCAAAGGTAAAGGTCGAGATGAGTCGCTCGATACATCTATGACACAAGGAGAATTTTTTATTTCTTCATGGTTTAGCTGATAAAGAATACCAGCCTCTTCTCTTTCTTCATATTCATGATGATATTTCCACCAAAAGTTGCCTCTAGCCGATGCTGATACAGCACGGTTACCCTCAAACTTAACTTTGTAATCTCTGGTCTTACCGTTCTGTAGGTGCAGTCGATACTGTGCCTTTGTTTCATCTGGTTTAGAGCTAACTTTTTCAATAGCTCTATATTGGGAAAGGCTAAGCCCATCTCGTGATCGGAATATTGACATTTGAGTAAAGTACTAATCTATTTTTCTAAGTATGAGACAAATAATTAGGATTGACCATTAAAATGATAAAGTTTTAATGATGTATTACATTCGCAATTCAACTCATATATACACATGATACCTGAAGATGCATGTTTCAGGACTTTCTCAGCGCCAATTCTTTGAGGCGCATTAGCGAAGGAATATCGGGATTCTTTCGAGCTAATGTAACAAAGAAGAATTGTCGCTGAGAAGTGCGAGTTGCACAGCTTGTTACTCTTCGTTGCCAGTGCTAACAATAGCTCACTATTGCCGCACACTGTCGCCTTGATTAACAAGTTGTGCATTCTCGCTGAAATCGAGCATCTTCAGGTATCATGGGTATAAACCTCTGCAACAGTGAATCCCATGACTTCAGCTACGTGCAAAATCAATTAAGAATTTATCATTGATATGATGTAGCTTAAGGCACAAGTTGCATTTATACTCATAAAGTTCATAAACTGCTTGAGTTATAACAATAAAAAGGTTTATGTTAACGACCAATAATTGAAGTCTGTTTTTTAGTCAGTAGGAAAAACAATGAAGAAGATACTTTTAATGGCTGCAGCATTACTGCTTGCACCTATGCTTTCTCAAGCTGCCACAGTGTACAAAGAAGGCGTTCACTATAGTGTTATCAATCAAGGTCCAAAAACAAAAACACCGGAAATTAAAGAGTACTTCTCTTTCTTGTGCCCTCATTGTTTTCAGTTTTATCTAAACGTACTTCCTAAACTTGAAAAGCAGCTACCTAAAGGTGTTAAGTTCACTCAATCACACGTTGACTTTTTAGGCGGTGATATTGGTAAAGACTTAACCCGCGCTTTTGCTATTGCTGAGCTTTTAAATGTAAAACATAAAATCGAAGGTGCCTTGTTTAACGACATTCATGTTAAGCGCCAACGCATTCTAGGCATGAAGGACATCCGTAAGATATTCATCGCCAGCGGTGTTGATGCTAAAGAGTTCGACTCAGTGGTTAACTCGTTTGCCGTCAATGCTCGTGTTGCTCAAATGGCTCGAGATGCGAAAGACGATCAAATTAACGGTGTACCAGAACTGGTCATCAACGGTAAATATAAAGTACTTAAAAAAGAAATTAAAACTTGGGATGATTTCATTAACATCGCAGTTTGGGTTGCTAAAAATAAATAAATTTAACCCTTGATTGAAAAAGGAGCTTAACGGCTCCTTTTTTGTGAGCGTTTGTTTGTGTTATGTTAATAGAAAATGAACAAGGAAACGTATAATGAAAAAATGGTTTTTAGCACTGACACTTATGGTTTCTTTTGCGAGCGGAGCAAAAGACTTTACAGAAGGCACGCATTACTCAAAATTAGATACCCCACAGCCAACCGCTTCACCAACCATCACAGAATATTTCTCATTTTTTTGCGGTCACTGTTTTCGGTTTTCAACATCAACAGCCCACACGTTAAAAAGTAATTTACCCGAGTCCATTAAATTCAGACAAGTCCATACGTTTATCCCCAATCATGTTACAGAAGATTTAACGAAAGCCTACGTTTTAGCAGAGCGTTTAGGGAAAGAGAAACCTGTCGAATCTAAAATTTTTAATGCGATTCATGTAAAAAGAAAACGTCCAACCAATGCAAGTGACGTTGAGAAGATGGTGATAGACGCAGGTGTAAGCCCTTCGAACTATAAAGAGGCCAATGCATTTACCATCAGAGCAACCGTAGCAAAGCAAGGTGCTGAGATAAAAAAGCTTGGCATTACCACTATTCCAGATTTAATTGTTAATGGCCGCTATCGTATTCACCGTCCATCACTTAAATCTGATAATGAATTAGTAGAATTAATTCAACACCTTGCAAGTAAATAAAAATTAATGAGTGTAACACTGGAAACTTTTATACAATTCTTCTGTCCAATAAATGCAGACAATAAAGACACGTATGTCATGAGGTGTAACAATGAGAAGATTTCCGGTTTACGCTCCGAAATTAATAGCTAAGCACGTTCGAATTTTTGCTAGCGGAGCCATTTGGGTTAAAGATCTTGGTGTACTTCACTTTAAGCAAGGGCAATTGCTGATGCCGCGATGGTGTCGCCCAAGAGTAAAGCAAGCGATCTCTGAAATGAACTCTTTAATCAGTTTGTCTAAAGAACCTGTTTTTTGCTCTTAATTTGCCCGCTTAAAAAAATTATGCAGCGATAATCGCTGCATAATAATAATTAAAAATAGAATTACTCGCTGATTTCATCATTAAGTAAACCCACTAGACCGTTCACTTTATCATTCCAAGAACTTAAGTCTTGTTTCAACTTTTCATTTTCAGTGTTCAATTCAGAGTTCGTTTGCTTTAACTCGTCAATTTCCATCTTTTGTAATTCAATGGCTTCTAATGCATTCTGGATTTTAGATTCCAGCTTCGATAATAATTCTAAACTCATGGAAATCCCTATAATTGCTGGGTGATGGCTAGATTTTAACAGTGGTTTAGAGTTGATTAACAGCGAAAAGTGCCCTTATTCGTAAAAAATTACACTTATTCACTCTGAAAGTATCTATTCGTAACCATAAGCAGTGAAACATAAGCTCGACAATACTGGTCTGTTTCACGGTATACTTAAACTGACATCAATGAATAATTTTCAAAATGAATGAATTACTGATACTTAGCCCACTTATTCTCACTCTTATTCTGGCGTTAACTCTGCGTAATACGCTCTTAGCATTAGGTTTAGGGACGATTTTTGGCACTTTAGTATTAAATCAATTTACATTTTCATCGAGTTTTAATTATCTTTCTGAGCTTCTCATTAAGCAGTTTTATGACAAGCAACAATGGCAAGCTTGGCATATCAATATCATCTTAACCATGTTTATGCTTGGCATCATGACTAAGATGTTGTCACAAAGCCATGCTGTTGAATCTTTCTCTAATTGGCTGCAATTACGCATTAAAAATCAACGTCAGGCTAGAATAGGTGTTATTTTTCTTGGCTGGTTTGTCTTTATTGATGGTTTATTCAGTTGTTTAGCGGTCGGTAATGTTTGCCAACCGTTGAGTGAAAAGTATCGTATATCCTCTTCTCGTTTAGCCTACTTTGTTGACTCGAGCGCTTCTCCTGTCACTTCACTCATTCCCTTATCCAGCTGGGGACCTTTTGTCATTGCTCTGCTCGCAAGTTTATCTTTTTTACAGGGAAATCCATTCAGTAATTTTATCGACATCGCTCAGATGAACTTTTATGCCATTATCACACTGCTGATTTCATTCTATGTGGCGTGGTCAGGCATTGGGTTTGATGATAAAAACCAAGACATTACGTTTGAACATTCTGAATCAGAAGCCAAAGGTTCTCCATGGCTATTGATCATTCCCATTTTAAGCCTATTAATTGGCTCAATCGTGTTAATCTTATGGTCAGGATACAATGCATCAAACAGTCCACATTTCAGCGACTGGATTGCAAACGCAAACATCGGTGAAACCATGCGTAATGCGAGCTTATTTTCAGCTCTGATTACATTTATACTTCTAATTAAAGATAAAGTCAGAGCTAGCGTTTTGTTCAAATCAAGTTGGTTAGGGATCAAAACCATCAGCTTTGCCGTGACCATTTTGATTTTCACATGGCTAATCGGAACGATAATCAAAGAACTTCAAGTCGCAAAACTACTTGCGAGTTGGTCTGGGTTGTATTTATCTAAGTATTATCTTCTTAGTGGCTTGTTCGGTTTATGTGCGTTAATGGCATTTGCTACGGGTTCAAGCTGGGGCACGTTTGCCATTATGATCCCTATTGGCGGAGAAATTGCCCACATCATTGATCCAGAGATGCTGATACCTGCAATCAGTGCTGTTATGGCGGGATCTGTTTTTGGAGATCATTGCTCACCTATTTCAGACACCAGTGTATTAAGTGCCACCAGCAGTGGCTGCGAACCTTTTCAGCACGTCACCACACAATTACCCTTTGCGTTAATTGGTGCACTCAGTGCCTTTATTGGCTTCCAATTGCTCAACTTCGAAGCACCGTATTGGCTAGCACTGTTTGCCGTCGTTATGAGCGCTTACATCGCTATTCGTTGGTGTTATCGACCGAATGCTGCAGTCTCATTTCAGAATTAATTTTCCAAGCCAGTAGTGTGGAAACTATTAAGCAGCAACCGCACACTTTAAACAACAGATAAAAGTCCATTGTTTGAGTGAAAATAAACACAATGCCATATCCCATTATGGCTTGTGTTGTTGCAAAGGATATTGTCATCCATCCCCAAACTTGTTTGTGATGGGCTCGGCCTACAACGTCGAGTGTTACCGCTGAGACTAATGAAACGACACCAGACGTCAAACCGCCAACAAATAATGAAGAAAGCATCAATGCCCATGTATTAGTTGAATAGAGAGGTAAAAATACGGCGATAGATTTACATACAAATGCGCCAATAAGCACCCTTTCTAACCCAACTTTATCACCCAAATACCCCGTCAGATAGGGTCCAATGATGGCTCCAACGCCAAACATAACCCAATAAAAACCTCCGTCCATGAAGCTCATATTGAGATCTTGAACAATAAAATTTACCCAATATATCGTGTGTGCGAGAAAACCAACGGCATCAAGTGCATAAGCGGCTAACAACATCACAACCATTTTTTTATGAGGACTATTGGCCAATGTGTATGCTTCTTTCACCTGTTGATGTGCAGAGCCATTATTTAATTGTTTGAGTGGAACCCAAAATCGCCACGAAAGTAATGTAAAAAACAAAGCCGCTGAACCTAACCCTATCCATGCTGATGAAAGACTAATGTCCAATAGGTGTGGAACAATATAGCCAGAAACAACAACCCCGAGACCGATTCCAGAAAATATCGCACCACTTACTCTTGCTTTGTATTCTGGTGCTGTTCGATAAAAAATATAACCAGGTGCAATGATGGTGAGCCACGCACCTGCGATCCCCGCCCACAAACGACAAAAAACAAACCATGGATAGGTAAACGGATTAAAACAACCAAAATACACAATGGTAATGATCACCATCGATAATTTTATTGTGTTAGCAGAACCAAATTTTTCTGATAAGCGATGGGCCGTGATTCCCCCGATCAAATACCCCAATAGTGTTGACGACCCCAAATATCCAGTTAACGCCTCGCTATACCAATCATGACTCACCATTGCAGGAATTAAAGGTACAAACGCAAAACGACCTATCCCCAAACCGATAATGGTTGCACAAATGCCGCAAACACCCGCCCAATATATATTGCTGTATTTATTGTTGTTCTCTTCGTTCATACCCATCTGCCATAAAGAGCTGTATTTTAAGCATGGCTATAGTTGACCAAAAATCAAGCACCCCCATTCTTAGCATCTATACTTTGTTTGAAGTAATTTAAAAGGATTTTCGAAATGCAAAAAGTTCGTTTTATTGGGCTTATAAGTTGTATTGCAGCTACAGCCTTTATCGCCGCTTGTCACGACAGTGACAAGGACAAAAAAAACGTCATCTCAGAAAAAAATACTAAATTTCTGTATACCAGCACCAACAGCAGTATTGCGAGTGAAGGTAATATGGTTATTGGTTTTAAAATTGCTGAAGACGGCTCATTAACTGAATTCGATCATTTTCCAACAGGTGGCATTGGTGATGCCGATGATGGAGACTTCGATGCTCAAGGCGCAATGCGCGTGATCGGTGACAAATTATTGGTGGTTAATGCTGGGGAATCTACGCCAGAGCTTGATGATAGAGTCGTAGCAGGAAATGGCTCCATCAGTGTATTTCAAATCAATGATATCACTGGCGATCTTTCTCGAATTGACCAGCGTCCTGATGTTGCTGGCGTGCACAATATGGATTCTTTCGGTCTTCGCCCTGTTACTTTAGATTCGCTCACTGTCGAAGGGACGACTTGGGTTGTCGTCGGTAACCAAACAGACACTGAGCACTGCATTAAACCAGCAGAAGTGAACCCGACCCTAGAAACCTGCTTAGGCCAAGGTACAGAAAACCTCGGTGAGTACTTTCAACGTGTCGCCTCTAAGCAAGCTTACAGAAACATCTATCTGTTTAAGTTTGAAGGTGGTGTATTAACCCCCGTCAAAAAGCTTGCTGACTACGACGCTAGAGTGAGCGGTCCAGCTCAAGTAAGTTTTAGCCATGACGGCACTAAATTAGCGGTAACGACCATAGGCATCGGCCATATCAGCCAAGTCTCAAATAAGAGCTTACAATCGCCTGCACGCACTTATGTATACGATGTAACTGCCAATAGCGATAATTTCAGTATTGATAATGCACGTTGGTTTGGTAATCAAAGCATTGCCGTTTCAGTAGGCTTTAGCTGGTCGAGTGATGACGAGTATATTTATGTCTCTAATGCCATTCTTGCTGAAGGTTTTACCAACTACAGCTTAATGTCATTAGATGTTTCAAATACCGACACAGTATTCACCAGCGATGATAACTCTACTCCTTCGGGTGATGGTGGAATTTCAATTACATTAAATTCACAAGCAGATGATCGCCCAGCAGCATGTTGGACATGGCTAACGCCAAAAGATGAATACCTATTTGGTGTCGCCTTCAGAGCGAACTTAGTACCTAGCTATCAAGTTGAAGGCGCCATGCTCTCTCGTATTCAGGAAGTGAAACGAAGGAACATTGATGTTCATGACTCAAAAGATATTTACGTGTCTGGAAATGGAAAAACCTTGTATGTACTCGGTGGTTTACAAACGCATACGGTTTCAATCTTTGATCTAGAAAGCGGCTTTTTAACAGAAAAAGTTGGCTCACCTCTGCAAGTTAAAGCCTCCATTAACCCTGACACGAATGAGAACAGGCCTAACACAGAACACTTCTATTTAGGCATCGCCGGTTACCCAAATTACTACACGGGTTTTTAATTTCATATCTGACCAAAGCCGCATGATTGCGGCTTTATTATAAGGAGTTAATCAGAATCTCCTTCGCCTTTTAGCATCTTTGTTTGTGTTTATTGTTGGCTGTAATATATACTCAAACCCACTCAGCCAGCAGATGAAACCAAATATTTAACCATCTGCATCAATCCGTAGCCAACGTGCTTTCGAACCAGAATCTCCCGATGTTTTTGGAACGGCTAACCAGAAAAACATGTACATCATTACCAATGTCGGTAACTTTTCTCTTGTTATGCTCGATATCGATATAACGATCAGTCAATAGAAACATCAGAATCACCTTAATAGGTCAAGGCTTCAAGAGTCGATAATCAGAGGACTGATGCTAACAACGAATTCTATTTCAATATTGCAGGTTACCCGGTTTTTAATTTCGAACGAACCATTTACCCTGCAACGATAATAACTTCGGTATAATGGTGTAAATTGTAACTAAATTGTTCATCTCGTGATTCAAATTTTTTTTACTAAAATTCATACCACAGTATCAGGTGTTGAAAGATTATGTGTCCATGTTTACGGCACAAGTGCTCAACACTGTAATAAATTGTGTGTATTTAGCCCAAAAAAGCGGGTGGTAGAACATGCTTAAAATTTCTAATTCCATCACGCTTGCAAGCTGGGAGATAGAGTTAAATGCGATTCGTTCTCAAGGGAGCGGAGGCCAGCGAGTTAATAAAGTTGCGACGGCTATTCATTTGAGGTTCGACATTAAAAGCTCAACATTGCCTTTATTTTATAAAGAAAGATTACTTAAACTTTCAGACAGTCGTATTACTGATGATGGTGTAATTATCATTAAATCACAATCTCATCGAACTCAAGAAATGAATAAAGAGGACGCATTAAACCGTCTCAAAGAACTCATTTTATCTGCTACTGTAATACAAAAAGCAAGAAGAGCAACGAGACCGACTAAAAGCTCACAACGTAAGAGAATGGATAGCAAAACAAAGAAAGGCCAAACGAAAGCGTTGCGCCAAAACAAAATCAAGTTTTAACCAAGGTTTGATTCTCAATCAACAGCAGATTATGCTGTGCTGTATAGCTTGGTTAAAATGGAAGAGCAATGAAAAAAGTTCTACTGGTCAACGGACCAAATTTAAATCTATTAGGCACCCGCGAACCTCAGCATTATGGTAACCAAACGTTGGCTTCAATTGTATCTTCTCTTACAGAGCAAGCACAGTTAGCTAATATACATTTAGACCATATCCAGTCCAATGCAGAGCATGAACTAATCAATGCGATTCATCAAACCGACGCTGAATTTATCATCATCAACCCTGCCGCCTACACTCACACAAGTGTCGCATTACGAGATGCTTTAACTGGGGTGAAAATCCCATTTATTGAGGTCCACCTCTCTAATGTTCATGCTCGTGAGCCATTCCGCCACCATTCATACTTTTCAGATAAAGCAGTAGCGGTCATCTGCGGATTAGGCGCAAAGGGCTATCATTATGCTCTTGATTTTGCGATGGAGTCATTGAGCAGACCATTGTAAAGTTAGCGCCAACTAACTGGAAGTTTAACCTGTGACCATAAATCTGAGCAAAGCGCTTCATGTTCGTGCCAATCTCCTTGCTCAATCCATTTCACAAGGTTGTCTCCAACTTTCGGGTACTTTACAGGCTCAGGTGATGACTTTTTTAACCATCGACTTAAACTATCCTCATCCAGTTTTTTCATGGCATCGGCCGCCGCAAGTAGTTCAAGTGCGGCCACGTTAGACAGTTGCTCAAATTGACCCAATAAAGGTTTAACTAATATTTTCTTTCCCAAGGTTAATGCTTCACTGACCAACTCAAAACCTGCATTACACACCACGCCACCACATGAAGCGAGATTTTGTTTAAAGCCAACTCGGTCAAAGTCATACCAGATGATATGTGAAGGTAATTCTACACTCGGCTGTTCTGCGTGATAGATCAAAAACTGGTAATCATCAAACCTTGATAAGAATTTCACAATAGCGTCAGGCGACTCAAATGGTAGGTAAACCAATATCTTATGATTATATTCAGCCTTTACTTCACCCACATCCACAAATGGTGGCAGAATAGGAAAACCAAAATGATGCCAGTGACAACCGAGTGCGATCTCCACTGGCGCAAAATGATTTACGAAGATATCGTTAAACCAATTTTTACCAACTTTAGGCACATCATGTTTCATCGCCGCTTGGTGGCTAATGCTGATTGATGGAACGCCTTGACGCTTTGCAGCCCAAGCTGAAATAGGTTCATAGTCATTCAACACAAGATCATAGTCATTCAGATCCAGTGAATCGATGTCTTTGAGAATGGAAGTAGAAAAGTTATTGGAAACGGTTTTGGAAACATCTATCCGTCCCGCTTTGGTTTGAAAAGTCATGCCTCGCATAACTTGATAATCACCAAATGGCGCCATATCGAAAAAACCATCAGCTTCTCTGCCGCTGAACATATAATCGACATGAATGTCAGATTTTTTAAGTGATTCAGCCATGACTCTTGCACGGCTTAAATGCCCATTCCCTGTACCTTGGACACCATAAAGAATTCGCATCTATCATCCTTCTGCCCCCAGAGAAAATGAACAGAAGCTTCATTTTTCTAGCGACAATTATCCGGCAACATAGGTAATTGCTATCATGACTGATGAAACACCTAATATTGCGCCAGCAAAAACATCGGTTGGATAATGGACTGCGAGTGCGACGCGAGATACACCAATTGCAACTGCCCAAACAAACCATATCAACCCAACTATTGGGAATACCACGAACACAGCACTGGCCATAACAACGGCACCTGCGGTATGCCCTGAAGGTAAACTAAATTTGTCTGAAGGTTCGAAATCTGCACTCAAGCCTTGAAAAGCATAACATGGGCGAACACGTCGAATGCCATTTTTGAGTAATAGATACAAAGGCAACTCGATAATAAAGCTCATCATTAACAAGTTGAACAAAGACTGGCCTTTGGGGTGAAGCAATAAACACGCGACTGAAAACAGCGCATAAATATGCCCATCACCACTGGCTGACACCCTTCTTACTAAAGACTTTAAACCCAGTAGTCGAGTTTGACGGACAACCCAGTAGAAGCTATCTCTATCCCATTGATTAATAATCTTGAGCATTCGATTCACTCCACGCCTCAGACAAGCTAAATATAGTCAAGAGATATGACGCTTGGGTTAAATATCAACGAAAGATTTATGACAGCAAAAGGCCGTAATGAGTAACCCCATTACGGCCTTTAAAATTCTTTATCGTTTAAAGCTTAAGCAACTGCAGGCTTTAATGCACCTTCACGGTACATTTTTACTAAATAGTAAACATTGATGCAGGCAATGAATGCATTCATACCAGCTACAGGCCAAGCTTCGATTAACACACCATAGCTAGAAAATAATGCACAACCAATAAAGTTCAAAACACGTAGCTTCACGATGTCTTTCATCATTAACGAAATAGCTACCATCACTGATGCTAGATAACCTAGGATTTCTACGTAGTTTAATGATTCCATCTTACACCTCATAGCTGCTCATTATCTTCCCAGATCTAAATGGGGAATCCTTACCCCTAGAGCTTTTTTAAATTTAATAACTCGATTGGGTATATGCTAACAAAGGCAGCCCAAAGCACGTAATAAAAAAACGTAAATAAATGACACTCGTCATATTTAAAATATTTTTTGGGCTCTTCGTCGTTTAGTGTGGATTTAATGGGTTTGTTTTTGAGATAATAAATCTAGTTTTTGTAGTCAATAATTTAAGAAGTAAATACATGGATGGTAATCAAGTTCTAATGCTTGGCCTT
>NZ_JAFEUN010000109.1 GCF_016900895.1 Parashewanella hymeniacidonis | reverse complement strand
TGTTTTGTAGTGAAATTGATGCAAAATCTAAGAAATCTTGCTTTTGGGGTACGGCTCTGAATTTTGCGTAAATCAGATGCCGTACATTTTAACTCTTGAAATGGATTTTTTCAGAACCGACTAGATATGAGCGACCAAAATGCTCGTTGGGATGTTTCTACTGGTCGTCGGTATAATACGGCTAGAAATGCTGACTGTAGTTTCAATGAATAGTTTTAACTTACTTTTATCAAGTAAGACCGATACACAATTAAATGTTGAATATGTATCGGTCAGTTGCGCTAAAGCAAAGTTTTACGAAGCCTGCTTATATTGTAATTGTCGTTGTTCATACAAATCACACATACTCTGAACGCCTTCAGCTTCGTATGGGCGAAGACCACTCATAACAAGTGATTTTGTACCTGTACCAACCATATGGCCGTGACTCATCAATTCAAAGTTCAACGTAACATCACCACGTTTCCCTTGAACTTCAAGCTCAGTCTTAACCAGCTTGAGCTCAATATCATCAAAATCGAAACTTGATAATTCAAAAGCCATGCTCTCATAAATAACTAATGGGCGTGCAGGATTAATCATCACTTGGTGCTCTTTCATCATTGGAACAAGCACATGCATGAAGTTTAAGCCTGAGAAAGCGACATAACTGCGAATAAAAGCTTCAATTTGCTTCTGATTATCATCAATAGCACCATCACGCTTAACTGTCAGATACGTTTTATCTTTAGTATCGGTTATTGCAAATTCAGACGCAGCTTCAGGAAAATGTAGTTCTACACCATCACCAACCATACCTGCAAAATTAAATTCCATCGACTGGCTCAAACCGTATTGGTTTAATACCAAAGCAAACAATAAATCACCTGGAACACAAAAGCGCTTAGCATCAACGTCATGAATAGGATTGAGATCACCCGCAATATTTTTGGCAAAATCGCTGGCTTGCTGGCTTGAAACTTTGATTGTTGACCCTTGCTTTTCAAAGAAAGGTGCTAAAAACATAAGCGCTTTACTCTCTAATAGATATTTTGAAAACGAAAGCGAGCAATTGTACAGCAAAAGTTCAAATTAACTCACCCGATGACTTGTTATGACTTTCACTAACATAACAAAAAAATAATTCAGCCTTAATAGCAGTGCATTACTTGAAAAAGTTTCTCGTAAATTGAAAAACACATCTAACATTTGATATAGATCAAAAAATAATAATGAGAATGGTTTGCATTTTCTTAATCAATTGGTAAAATTCGCCGCAATTTACAAATGGAACATTCGTTTAACAACCGATAACACGGGACGCAAAATGAAAAAAACACTACTTGCAACTGCATTGCTAGGTTTATTCGCAAGCCAGACAACCGTTGCTGCAGATGATACAGCTGAACTTCGTAACATTATCAAACAGCAGCAAAAAGTACTGGCTGATCTAGAAAAACGTTTAGAAGCAACTGAAAAGCGTGTAGAAAAAACGGCTGACGCTGTTGAAGAAACTGCAAGTAGCAAGAATACAACAACTCTTGGTGGTTATGGTGAACTTCACTATAACTCAGTTGAAAATGGTGATGATAAAGTTGATTTTCACCGTTTCGTGTTATTTGTAGGTCATGAGTTTAACGATACTACTCGTTTCTTCTCTGAAGTTGAAATTGAGCACTCACTTTCTGGCGATGGAAAACCAGGTGAAGTTGAACTTGAGCAAGCATATATTGAGCATGACTTTAGCGATACTTATACAGGTAAAGCAGGTTTATTCTTAACTCCAGTTGGTATCATCAACGAAACTCATGAACCAGAAACATTTTATGGTGTTGAGCGTAATCCAATTGAAAAGAACATCATTCCAGCAACATGGTGGGAAGCGGGTCTTAACCTGAACATCAAAGCCGCTCCAGGCCTTGCGTTTGATACTGCAGTGACTTCAGGCTTGCAAGTAGCAACTGAAGGCGGAAAAGCATTCAATATCCGTAGTGGTCGTCAAAAAGTCGCAAAAGCTACGGCTAATGACTTAGCTTATACAGGCCGAGTTAAATATACGGCGATTAACGGTCTTGAACTTGCCGCTACAGTGCAATATCAAACAGATATTACTCAAGGTAAAGGCCTGGATGCTGCTGATGCAACTTTAGTAAGTGCACATGCTATCTACTCTATCCAAAATTTTACTGTGAAAGCACTTTATGCTCAGTGGGATATCGGCGGGTTCGAAGCTAAAGCGTTAGGTCGTGATGAGCAATTTGGTTATTACATTGAACCTTCATACACAATCAATGAAGAGTTTGGCGTATTCGGTCGTTACAACGTATACAACAATGCCGCTGGTGACAGCAGCAACGAAGATGCAAAACAATACAATGTCGGTGTTAACTACTGGTTAAACGAGCATGTTGTATTTAAAGCTGACTACGAAAAACAAAGTGGAAGCAAAGATGCGAAGATCTTCAACCTAGGCGTTGGTTATTCTTTCTAATTTTATTTAGTTGGTATTAAAGACATCGAATCATGTTCGATGTCTTTAATGATATGAGGCTGACATGAAAAAACTCGTTTTCTTTCTTTTTTTACTTTCAATAACCACTATTGCAATAAGTAAAGAGTATCAGTCTCCTAAAAACTTCATCCAAAAAGCCCTCCAAACTCAATCAGCTGAACGCCATGTTTACTGGTTAGACGACGAAGCAAAATCGGTTATCGAATCCATTTTAGGTCATAAGTTTAATAAACTTCGATTACGATATTGGCAAAAAAATAATGAAACGGTATGGATCTTAAATGAGATAGGCAAAGAAGCCCCAATCACCGTAGGCATCCATGTCAAAGATAATCAAATTGTCAGAACCAAAGTGCTTGTCTATCGTGAAAGTCGTGGTGATGAAGTTCGGCATAATTTTTTTACTAAGCAATTTATTGATGCAAAACTTACTGATGACAATAAGCTAGATCGTCATATCGATGGAATTACAGGTGCGACACTTTCCGTTAGAGCACTCACTAAACTATCCAGAATTGCACTTTGGTTACATAAAAAAGTGACTTAATGACTCTAAAACTACTGATGACTTTTCATTAACAGAATTCTTATATTCAGGTATATTAAGCCACTCTGACAGCTAAGAATTTACAATACGCCAATTTATGAATGCTAAACGACACCATTCAACCAAAAAAAAACACAACAAGCTTAAACAAAAAGTCGTACGCAAATTAAAAACTTGGCATCGTCGGCTTGGTGTTTGTTGTGCCCTGTTCATTATCATTATCACCGTTAGTGGTATTGCAATAAATCATAGCCAGTCACTTAATTTAGCTAAAACTCCTGTTACTCAAGGCTGGCTGTTAGATCACTACAACATTACGTCTCCCAAAAGAGTGTATACGTCCGATGAACCTGGATTTAAACTCACATTTTTAGACAATCTACTCTGGCTTAATCGAAAATTAGTGCTAAAAACTGACTCTTCAATTACTAACGTGTTTCAATACAAAAAGTTTTTTGCAGTAGTGACTTCCAAGCAACTTTATTTACTGAATCTCTCAGGTCAACTACAGGAACAACAAGACTCATCTACAGGCTTGCCTATACCGGTCAAAGATATTGGCATTGATGACAACTCAAGGCTCTGGATTCGTTCAGCACATGCTGACTATGTCGCTGATGAAGACTTAATAGATTGGAGTATCAGCCAAAGCCGACCAGCTATTGACTGGCAAAAGCCGAAAATATCATCCCATCAAAGTGATTATCAACTTGCTCGTAGCTTTCATTTAAACTGGCAGCGTGTGATTCAGGATTTACATAGTGGACGCTTATTTGGAATAGCTGGAACTTTTTTTTGGGATCTCGTAGGTGTTATTTTACTTTTTCTTTCAATTTCTGGTTTAATTATTTTCATGAAACAAAAAAAGAAATAGAAGCCTTTTTATCATCTCTGATTAAAGTCGTACCAATCAAGATTTCGTTCTGATAAGTTAGTGTCAAATTTATCGACAAGGACGTACACCAATGAGATTGGTTCTCCCCTTCTACACGGTTAAAGATGCACTAACTGAGTTAGATAACGGTGGTCACTTTTTTAATATCTTTACTGACGCCAGCGACGGTGAAATTGAACAAGCCGAGTTAGCCAAGGTAGCAGGACTCTTTAGCGACCAGCAAAAAATGTTTCTATATCTTGATATGGTGCTTTCAGAGCTTACCGAAGAAGATGCTGATACTGTGATTGGTTCATTATCTGAAAAACTTCAACAGCAATATTTACTCAAAAAGCCTCAACATTTAGCTTCAACGGTTGAAGCTCAACCAGACAAACTTGGTTCGAGTATCATAATCTCTGGCACCCCTAAATTAGTCGAATCCAAAGCCGATTTTAATGGTTTTATTATGGTTCCCATAACCTTAAATAATGTCACTACATTTTCTTTAATCCCAATTTTCGATCAGTATGATGTTTATCAAATTAGTGATAAAAGTACGGAAAAAACGTTTGTCATTGCTCATACTCAGTCACACCAAAAGCTTGAAGAAGTACCGACTACTTTTGGTGGAACCTTAAAGGAATTACAGAGAAAATCAGAACAATCACAAACGATATTTTTAGAAATCGTTTACTATTCCATTTAAACCATTTTTTTCATATGGTTATTAAGATATTCACCCTTTATAAATAATTTATTCATAAACTTTACATCCATTTGACTTTCGTCAAGTGGCTTTTTTTTTGCTCCGTCTATTCTGTCATCAACGGCATGGAACAAGCCTGTTGTATGAGGGCACCTTCGTGCACAGCTACTTCAACACAAATTATTTTGTAGCTAAGAACAAAATACAGTGATACTCGGAGCAGAAAAATGGACAACAAAGACATAAAAGTAAATACAGATCGTCGTCACTTTCTAGGCGGTTCAGTTGGTGTAGGGCTTGTAGGTGCAGGTCTAGCCGCAGGCATGGTTTCGACCTCAGCTTCAGCAGCAAGTGGAAAAAAACGTGACCGCATGGCAAATTACACGGCCGACCAACTAGAACGTGTTACTCAAGAGCTCGTTTCACCTCCATTCGTACCGAAACATGACCAAGTCGCTAAAGGCAAACCTAAAGTAGTTCAAGTCACCCTTTCAGTAGAAGAAAAACAAGTTGAGCTGGATAACGGTGTGAAAGCTTGGGTAAGTGCTTTCAACGGAAGTGTGCCTGGACCACTCATTGTTTGCCACCAGCATGATTATGTTGAGCTCACACTGAAAAACCCAAAGACAAATGCACTGGCTCACAATATTGACCTTCACGCTTCAACAGGTGCATTAGGTGGCGGTGAATTGACTCTGGTTTCCCCAGGTGAAGAAGTCACCTTCCGCTTTAAAGCAACTAAGGTTGGTACATTTGTTTATCACTGTGCTCCGGGTGGCATCATGATCCCATGGCACGTTGCGATGGGGATGGCAGGTGCCATTATGGTGCTTCCTCGTGATGGTTTGAAAGACGCTCATGGTAACCCGATTACATACGACAAAGCTTACTATGTTGGCGAGCAAGACTTCTATATTCCAACGGATAAAAACGGTAAATACAAAACGTATGACACGGTTACTGGCAGCATGTCAGATACATTGGAAGTGATGAAAACGTTGACACCATCTCATATTGTATTCAACGGCAAAGTTGGCGCACTCACAGGAAAAAATGCGATGACAGCGAAAGTGGGGGAAACGGTTATGTTCATCCACTCACAACCAAACCGTGATACTCGTCCACACATTATTGGTGGTCATGGCGATTATGTATGGCCAACGGGATCATTTAACGATGCACCACAAACTGATTTAGAAACATGGGGGATCCCGGGTGGATGTACTGGTGCTGCAATCTATACCTTCTTACAGCCTGGTTTATACGCTTATGTAAATCACAACTTAATTGAAGCCATTATGAAAGGGGCCGCAGGTCATATTAAAGTTGATGGTGAATGGGATGACAATCTGATGGTTCAACTTAAGAAGCCACATAAAATGGCATAGAGAATAATCTTGGGAGTGCAGAGCTGCATTGTACTCCTTTTTATACCCATAATACCTGAAGATGCTCGTTTTCAGCGAGAATGCACAACTTGTTAATCAAGGCGGCAGTGTGCGGCAATAGTGAGCTATTGTTAGCACTGGCAACGAAGAGTAACAAACTGTGCAACTCGCACTGCGTGGACTTCTCAGCTTCAAGTATCATGGGTATAGATTGCAACTAAAGGAGGCTAGCATGAAAGCAACAGCTCATTTCAAACAACTTTTCATCACTAGCGCTAGTATTCTGCTTTTCACCACAACCTTTCTAGCTTCTGCAGCAGATAAGCCACTTGACTACCAATTGCAAGGAAAGGTCTACCAATGGTATGGTTTTCTCGACCAATCTCGTCATGTCATTCCGGACTCGACTTCGGTTGATTTCGGCGAATACAAAAATGCAGAGCGAACAGCTGGCGCTCATCATATTTTGACGATAACGCCTGAAGTCAAAGAAAACGGTAAGCAAATTATCGAAGTTGAGCTTGAATACCTTTCTAAACCCGACTTAGGAAGGGCTATGGTGGGCCAATACGTAATTCAATCGCTCACCTTAGATCTAAAGACGAACCAAATTATAGTCAGTAAAACTGAACTCAACGAATTTGATAATTTTGAATCAAATTATCGTTCAGCCAGCCAATCTAACCTGATAAAAGCCTTTATTTATGAGTGGACTGATCACATCGACAAACTTAGTGAAGGGAAGTCTATCAGCAACGCCGCTCTATTGAAGGCTTTTGGAGTTAACACCAAATTTTCGTCCGAAGAGTCTCGTATTAGCAACGTTAAGCAATATCTCTCTGAGATAGCCAAACAAGGTTATAAACAAAGTCGTCGAGCCATCAAAAACCTCAATATACAGCCTAGCGAAGACCATCAAATTTATACGGCAAGTTTTCAATATGTTTGGAATGCATTAAATCATGATGGTGAAAACGAACTTGCTCAAATGGGACTCGAGCTCGAAGTAAAATTTGTCGATGGCAAATTAAAAATAGTCAGTTATAAGGCCAAATTCCTTCCACCCGTGACTGACCTAGGCGCTGAAATTCGCTGTTAAGGAAAGTATTATGAACAAGATAGTTAAACTCATTTTATCCATATCATTAGGGTTAAGCCTTAACTTAGTCACAGGCAGTTTTGCGTCGGCGCAAATGCCAATTTTAAAGGGAATTGGCGGTGATTTCACTCTCACTAGCTCTAAAGGCGGCGAAGTAAGTCTGACAGACTTTCGTGGCAAAGTAGTTTTGATGTTTTTTGGTTACACCAATTGCGCCGATATTTGCCCAACGACTATGGCTCACGTAAGCCAAATGATGAGAAAACTTTCCCCAAATCAACAAGCTCAAGTTCAGGTGTTGTTTGTTAGCATTGATAGCGAATACGATACCCCTAAACATTTAAATAAGTATCTCAGCTATTTTGACCCAAGTTTTATTGGCTTAGTGGACGATGAAGAAAAGGTGGCTGAAGTTGCAAAACTATACAGCGCTGAATTTTCAAAACTCGCCGATGAGCGAGTCACCACTCAATATAAAAAACTCAGTGTTGAAGACGGTAATGCGCCTAAGAAAAAAGGCTACCTGTTCTCTCATACTGCCAAGATATTCGTCATTGATGGTAAAGGACGCACAAGAGGATTTTTTTACACTGGTACGCCTCTCATAGAAATGCGTGATGAAATTGTTGGGTTACTAAAAGGATAAACAATATGAGATTAAAATATGTACTTTTTTCTTTAATCCTAGCCGCTGTAAGCGGTTCTGCATTTGCTAAAGGCTTTAAAGTTGAAGATGTATGGATAAGAGCCATGCCACCAATCAGTCGAGTAGTACCGATTTATTTAACCATTGAAAACTCTTCTCAAACCCCAATGAAACTGATGTCTATCTCTTCCAATTGGGGTCATGTTGAATTGCATAAATCTTTTATGAAGAAAGGCATGATGAGAATGGAGCAAGTTGAGTTTGTTGCTGTTCCAGCAAACGGCGTTGCGAAACTAGAGCCTGAAAGCTTTCATGGCATGATGATGGATTTTACTCATGGCGTACCAGCTAAAGGTGACAAAGTCCCCCTTAAATTACATTTTAAAAATGGAGAAACCATAAAAGTTGTCGCAAAAGTAACGATGAAAGGGCCTGCTATCGATCATAGTCACCATCATTAATCATTTTTATGAGCAGTTAAAGTTACTCAACCTTTCTAGCTGCTCACTTTCAATCTGTATTTACTGCAATGTAATTTAACCTACCTATAGAACTGGCCTCTATAGAACAAATATTGACCTTCAAAAGAATTAATAACGGTTAATCAAAACGTCTTTGCCCGGCTTCATGCACAGCCACACTTTGCAAGCCAAAATGCTCATTTTCACCTTCATATTTATTTCTACTCGTTACCTTTCCAGTTATAGAGTCGAACTCATAAAGCTTTACCATTGAGGCATCGTAATTTCTTTTAGATAACTTATCGAAACCTCGCAATCTTCTATAGGGGTAGAGAGGGCTTAACCAGCAACCTTCTCCCTGCCATTTAAATACTTCTTTTGTTTCAGGGTTCTCCATAAAGCATATTTCTACGCCATCACCCATGGTTGATACAACACCGCTTGTTGCTGTAACTCTTATATTTCTGCCTTTTTTACCTAAATAATCCACCAAATCAGTAACAAAACTATCTTTAAACTCGATCAAGCCATTGTCGGGATTAAATTCCGCTTGATCTTGCCCAACATTACAACTTACAAGTGTGATTTTCGGGCACACTTTTCCCTTGCAGCCAACAGAGATTAACCATCGCTCAATGACCTTACCGAATTCAGAACCGGTCATTCCTGCAATTTGAGGGCCATGCCCATTTATGATTAGTTTACTGTTATCAGTAAATGGCTTTTTACCAATTCTTATAGGTTCTATTCGGCCATATTTACCGCTGATATTTTTACCTAAGGTAACGAAATAGGCGCCTTTACTCTTTGACATATGAGGAAAGTTTCTTCTCAACCGCCCTTCATCATCTTGTATAAGCAAGTAAGTTAGGTTGTCATATTTTTCCACAGGTAAGTCTTGAAATTTTTGTATTTCTGTACAAATATAAGCTAGCGCTGCATAATTATTTTGTTCTACTGCGGCTTCAAATAGATACTCTGTTTTAGTAATTCCATCCACAAAACCATTCTGCTTGAGAAAGGATTGATATTTTTCTTTATCAAGAAAAAAGCTTCTATCTCCAATATCTGCCTCAGTAGCCAATTTTTGGGGCGTAGGCATAGGCGGAGGCTTTGGAAATGAATGAAGATGATGAGGCCTAGGCTCACTAACATGAGGTCCATATCTAGCATATTGATGAACCTGAGAAGGAGGAGGTTCGATGGGTTGGTGAGGAATTAGCTGAGAAGGCTTAATCAGATAGCGACCGGCTTTTTCTGAGTGCTCAAGGAACTGCCATAAATCTGAATTGTGTTTAACATCGTCCAATGGACGCTTGCCGTCATTATTTCGTTTATTTAAATCACAATAGTGTATAAGTGTTAAAGCGATGCATGTTCTTTCCTCTTTAACTGCGTGATGCAATAGCGAGTTCCCACTTTTATCAACTTTAATTAAACTGGCTTTTTTCCAGTTAACATTGGTCACCCAATTTACAATTTCCTCATTATTGTGCTTAATACCAAGTTCGATCAATTGATAACCATAGAATTCGCATAGGGTTCTTGCCACTACAGAGTCAAGCGGTATTACATTTTTAAGCAGGTTTAATAATGGCTTTTCATCCCCTTTTTGGAAATGCAAAAAAGCTAAATATGCTACTGCATTTATTGCGCCACAAAATTTATTTGGAGGAATATTAACCTTTTCATCTCTGAAAAGCCTCTGACAAAGTAAATAGTTAGCCGCAGAATTATCCCAATAGTGAGTAACGATATTATCAAGAGTCTCCCAACACTCTTTATCAACACAATATTCGATTAAGTTGGTACCATTTATCCTAATTTTGAGAATATCGACCTTTAACTCTCTCATTTCATGGACCAAGGCTCTAATTGCATATTCTCTTTCAAACTTAGTATTTTTAGGTTGTAATTTGAGGATGGTTTCAGCTGCAAATCTACTGCTTAATATCCAATTTACGACTTCGATATTTTGCATTTTTAATGCAGCAGTGAGTAACTTTCTAGAACCATATTCATTAAGGGTCTCGTACAGTTTTTCGACATTAATGGCATTTGGAAATTTTAAAAACTTTGCTATTGCTATTACGTCATTTTTCCTCATTGAGTCATAAAAACAATTTGCCACTAACTTTGGTTTGTTTTTTTGAAAAACCATAAGTTCTGCAAAATTATTGTCATCAAGAGCTCTAAAAAATCGCCTTTGCTCTACCTCATCATTCGAACTAACATCAGTTTGCCGATTTGACTGAGCGATAGTTGGTGGAAAATTGCTAACATTACGACAAGTTAAATAAAATTGATTTTCATCAGGCTCGGAATTCGGCTCTCTTAACAACGAGGGCGATGTGAATATTTGAACCTGATGATCACTTGCTCCAAACTCTTTCCCTAAAGAGCCTGAAGCCGAACGACTTCTGCCCACAATTGAGGCACGTGCTTTCTCTGTATAATTGCAACCGGCAAAAATAAGAATATCGATATTCTCACCGTTTAACTTGTCATGAAATTGCTGCTCTGAAAAAACTGAATGTTGTTGTAACTCAATAAGTTTCGCTCCAACTTCACTAAGAACCTCTTTAACAGAGGCCGAAATAGAAACGCCGTTAGTATTAACCTCTCCCCTTTTTGTAAACACAACAATAGGTATACCCCTAATGTTACAAAGCCTGATCATTGCTAAAAGCTCTTGAGTTTGCTCCTCTATTATTGGAAAAAATAAACAAAGATTGAATCTATGCCCTAATCGCAAAGCTGCATCAACTTGATCAATCAAGGGTTGAGATTGATCGGCAGAAAAGTAAGGGTTTGTAATACGTACTGAATGTCTACTATTAGGCGGTATGTTGTCTTGATGGTGATGATACTGATGATACTGATGATACTGATGATACTGATGAGACTGATGATACTGATGATCAGGCAGAGGCTGTGAGGCTGTGCTTACATTCCTATACATTACCTTCTACCTAAAGTTGAAAACGATTACTTTTATTTTTCAAATTATTAGTAAAACAGCAAGTTAATTTGGCTTAATTTAATGTTCACTAAAAAGCCGGCTTATTAACCGGCTCAATAAAAACGCTATCTCAAGTTAAGGCGTTTCTACAATGGCCTTAGCTTTGTAGTGCTCTGGTTTCAACCCCATATATTCAGGTAACGATGTTCCAACAGAAATGGAAGACCAAGTCCCGGTTAGCACGCCAATAAACATCGCTATTGAAAAGCCTTTTAATGGCTCCCCCCCCATGATCCAGAGTGCGACAATGGTCATCAATGTCGTTCCCGAAGTCACCATGGTTCTTGAGAATGTGGCACCGACCGCTTGATTATTAATATCCGTCACAGCCCCATTGGGTTTAGCCATCAGTAACTCTCTGATCCTATCTGCAATAATAATAGAGTCATTCAGTGAGTAACCTAATATTGCAAGGATGGCAGCTAACACTGTGAGGTTGAACTCCATTTGCGAAAACGCAAAAAATGCCAAGACGAAAATGACATCATGCAACAAAGCAAACAACGCTCCTGACGCCAAACGCCACTCAAATCGGAAACTCAAATACCCTAAAATACAAAGCACTGAGACAAGCAGCGCTAGTCCACCTTGGTTGGCTAACTCTTTACCGACTTGTGGCCCAACAATACTGGTATTAAGAATTTGCACATCTGAACCTAAAGGCTTAAGTACGTCTTTTAAATCAGCGCGTTTCTTTCCAGCTTGTACATCAGAATATCTCAAAACCCAACGTCCCGGTTCACTGGCTGATATTACGGTTACGTCTTGGTTATAAGCTTTATTCAACAGCGGATGCATTTGCTTAGGTGTGATGTTCTTAGCAATTTGAATCTCTGAAACAACCCCCCCCGTAAAATCGAGTCCCCAATTAAGGCCATTCGCTACAATAACCGTTATAGATAAAATCATTGCGACTACTGAAACAATACTCGTCATATAACGAAGCTTAGTAGCATTAGTTTGAATAAATTCTTTGATACTCATAATTACACCTTCACTTCACGACTTGTATTACGACCATACACGGCATTAATTATCGCCCTTGAAGCGAAAATCCCGGTATACATACTGGTTATCAAACCTAGACCTAAGGTAAGTGCAAAGCCTTGAATTGGGCCATTACCGATAGCATAAAGCACTACGGCTGTAATTAAAGTTGTAAAGTTTGCATCAAAAATAGTCGAAAAGGCACTGTCAAAACCAGTATCAATCGCACCAGCAAAACTTCGCCCTTCTTTGAGTTTGTCCCGTATTCGCTCGAATATCAGCACATTGGTGTCTACGGCCATACCCACGGTTAACACTAATCCGGCAATACCAGGAAGCGTCAATACTGCACCAGGAATAAGCGTAATTAAACCAAAGAGAATGATCATGTTACTCAATAAAGCAATATTTGCGACCCAACCTAAACGGCGATACCACAGTGCCATAAAAGTAAGCGTAACAGCCAAACCTAAGGCCAGTGCTTTGATACCATTATCAATATTTTCAGCACCTAGACTTGGACCAATAGTTCTTTCTTCGACGATAGTTACGGGAGCTGTCATTGAACCAGCTCTCAACAATAGTGCTAATTGTTGAGCTTGCTGCATGCTACCGACACCCGTAATCTCAAACCGAGAACCTAACTGACTTTGAATAGTTGCGATACTGATAATATGTGTATTTTGCTTAGAACGACCATTATCATCACGAGTATACTCACTGAAGGAAGTTGCCATTGGCTTACCGATATGTGAGCGTGAAAAATGTGACATCATGGTGCCACCAGCACTGTCTAGGGTGATATCAACTTTTGCTAACCCTAAACGACTCACAGAAGTACGAGCATCAACAATATGATCTCCACCTAATACAGGCCTACGAGCGACATAAACTGGACGCCCGTTTTGATCATTAATCACTTGTGCATTAACTGAACCGCCTTCCTTAACAGCGTAAAAAGCTAAACTTGCTGTTGCGCCTATGACTTTTTTCGCTGAAGCAGGATCTTGTATACCTGGTAACTCAATACGAATACGATGATCACCTTGGCGTTGAACTAAAGCTTCTGTAATCCCAAGTTGCTCGATACGGCTACGCATAATTTGCAAGTTTTGCTGGACAGTCATATTACGTAAATTAATGCGTTCTTTGTCTTTCAAGTACATATGTACACCACCCGGTGCACTTGCAACTTGCCACAATGGATACTCTTTAGCCATCACCTTTCTAACTGCAGTTAGCGCTTCATCTGATGTAGATTGAGCATTAATATTTTCATCATGCCCTTGGTGGAAACTCACGCCACGAACATGTTCTTTACGAAGGTTTGTTCTTAATTCATCAATTAAGGCTACACCTTGATTGTGGTAAACCACATCTACGTCGACATCAAGAAGGAACTGCACACCACCACGTAGATCCAAACCAAGTTTTATCGGCGTAAACCCCATCTTAAGTAACCACTTAGGTGCTGCAGGTGACAGTGCCAAAGTGACACCGTCAGAATCTTTGACATTCTTCATCAGTAAATCTTTGGCATCCGTTTGTTGCTTTTGATTTTGCAGCACAATAACCCGACCTTTATCGTTGTCATCTATGCGTTTTACTGGGATTTTGGCATCTTGTAGCAGTTTTTGTGTTTGCTTAATCGAAAGTTCTTGTCGGGCTTTCGAACCGAGCTGAACCGCACCATCTTCCCCATACCAAGAAGGTATCGAACTTAACAGCATGACAATGACGGACACTGCAATTAGATAATATTTCCAACGAGCAGTGACATTTAACACTCTCGCATTTCGAGTTTGTCTCATAATAAATCTCTTCAATCCTTAACAAAGAGGATCAAGCCATGCGCTGAATGCACATCACTCAATTAATAATAGTTGTTGTTTTTGAATAGGAAGAAGAAATATCAGGCTTGTTGAATTTGACGATAGATAATATTGGACTCTTTCCAAGCATTTAGCCTAGAAGGTGTGGATCCTTTTGAAAGCACCCAGTTTAAGCTTGGACTAAAAGGTACTTTATAGTTTTTATCTAGCTGCGATGACGGTGGAGCATTAATTTCAAAGGCAAGCACATAATCAGCCTGCGCCCCCTCAAAACTAAACTGAATAAGAGATAAATAACGTAAACTTATGGGCGCTGTGAACTTTAAATCATCATTGAAATGAATTTTACTTTTTACTGGTTCTGACTTTATAAAATGTAAATCGAAATGTGAGGTTTCAGATTTAAGGTGTTGAATATCTTGGCTGAAGATATGAGAAATTTTATTGATTTCATTTATCGATGAAGAAAGTGAGTTTGAGAAAAGTTGATTGATAAAAGTCAAAGACACCCAAGCACAAACGACCAATATACAAAATTGGGCAATGAGGTGCTTTACAGAAAATATAGGCTCTTTAATCAAAATAACTCGGAAACTGAGTACTTGAACACATTCTAACCATATATTTTGAAAAACAATAGTTTGTTTTTAAGGTAATTCAATTTAAGTACAGCAAGTGCTTGAGTTAGCAATATTGATAATTCATTAAAACCCTTTCATAAATATATAAAAAAATTAAGGCTCATATCAGAATCCAAACTGCTCTGGTAAACTAAATGTGTGTTTGCCATTGAGATACTTTTCGTTATGGAAATACTCAGCATAGTCGACCTGATAAGTAATCAAAAATGCTACGAAAGAGTTCGTCAACTTAGGTGGGGAAACGGCGTTACCTGTCCACACTGTCACTCCAATACTGTTAAAAAGAATGGTCATGATATTGTTCAAAGAGATT
>NZ_JAFEUN010000108.1 GCF_016900895.1 Parashewanella hymeniacidonis | reverse complement strand
TACCATCAAGGCTACAAGACAGATTTCTTGATAAATAAGCCGAATATATGACAGCAATGAACCCTGTTTTTTCAAAAACTAATGCCTTGTAAATAGGGGAGAGTCCATATATGGGTATATAATCGATTTATTAAATTTAGGTTGTAAGAGTTAGTGACTGATCATTTCGATAATAAGATCAGTCACTACAACTTACTCAAGAAAAATGCTTAAGAAGCAATGTTATCTTGATAGGCAATTACAGCCTGAGTGCGGGTTTTTACATTTAATTTTAAAAAAATGGCTGTTGCATGAGCTTTCACGGTTGCTTCACTGACTTCAAGATCAGCAGCTATTTGCTTATTCAATAACCCTTTAGCGAACATACCAAGAATCTTCAATTGTCTTGGCGTTAATGTAAGTAGCTTATTCTCTTCTTCAGATGTCGAGATTATGGGCTCGACTTTAAACTCACCGGCCAAAACTTGCTTTATCACATCAACCATTTCGGTAGGCTCTGATGACTTAGCAAGAAAAGCTGAAGCGCCAAGCTCAGTTGATTTATTTATTGTTGTTGAATCTTCTTGTCCTGAAATTAATATAATGGGTGTATTTGCGTTCTCTTGCTTAGTTTCAATTAACGCTTCAAACCCATTCGCACCTGGAATGTTTAAATCTAACAAAATCAAATCTGGTGAACGAGCTTCGAGATTGTTTTTGAGTTCATCAATAGTATTTGCTTCAAGCAAAACGACTTGTGAGAAGTGTTGTTTGAGAACGATACTGAGTGCCTGTCTAAACAGAGGATGATCATCTGCAATAGCTATTGTAATCGCATCAGACATTTACATTACCTTGTTATTATTATGTTAATAATTCCCTTTGTAATGATTCTATCTCTTCTATAAACAAAAACAATAACTAAAAGACTGTTTCCCTCTAAATGAATAAAGCTTAACACGTCAAATTGAGAGTTAATTGGTATATTGACCTAATAAACCGTAAACATATAAATAGTTGCATTTGCAACCATTTCCTATTGTTTTTACTCGCTTTTTCGTGGCGAGAAAGAATATTGTGACTAGACTTTAAGTTATTAGAGGTGAATATGTCATCTCCGATGACCTTAAGGGGGCACTATGGGTATCTTTGAGCATTACCAAGCACGATATGAATGTAAATTAGATGAAGAATATTCGCTAGAGGACTTTTTAACAGTTTGTAAAGAAGATAGAAGTGCTTATGTGACTGCATCTGAACGATTATTAATGGCTATTGGCGAACCTGAGGTTATCGACACTTCGAAAGATCCAATCTTGAGTCGAATTTTTTCTAATAGAAGGATCAATCGCTACCCTGCTTTTTCAGAGTTCTATGGCATGGAAGAAGCCATTGAACAAATTGTTTCTTACCTGAAACATTCAGCACAAGGTCTTGAAGAATCTAAGCAAATCCTATACTTATTAGGTCCTGTGGGCGGTGGTAAATCATCGCTAGCAGAAAAACTAAAATCATTAATGCAACTGCAGCCCGTTTATGTGTTGAGTGCAAATGGGGTCCGTAGTCCAGTTAATGACCATCCATTTTGCTTATTCAACCCTTCTGACGATGGAAAAATACTCAGTGAAGAATACGGTATTCCTAAGCGATACTTAAAAGACATTATGTCACCTTGGGCTGTCAAAAGGTTACATGAGTTTGGTGGCGACATTTCAAAATTCAAAGTGGTTAAAGTTTACCCTTCAATTCTGGATCAAATTAGTATTGCAAAAACAGAGCCTGGGGATGAAAACAACCAAGATATTTCGTCGCTCGTGGGCAAAGTTGATATAAGACAATTAGAGCATTTCTCCCAGCATGATGCGGACGCTTATGCGTACTCTGGCGCATTATGTCGTGCCAATCAGGGCGTAATGGAGTTTGTTGAAATGTTTAAGGCCCCCATTAAAGTCCTTCACCCTCTCTTAACCGCCACGCAGGAAGGTAATTATAACGGCACAGAAGGTTTGTCAGCCCTACCCTATAACGGCATCATCCTCGCTCACTCTAATGAATCAGAATGGGCAACATTTAAGAACAATAAAAACAATGAAGCTTTTTTAGATAGAGTTTACATCGTAAAAGTCCCTTATTGTTTACGTATCACCGAAGAAAAGAAGATTTATGACAAGCTTATCTCTAATTCTGAGCTTGCTGAAGCACCATGCGCCCCCTCGACTTTGGATTTACTGGCTAAATTTGCAGTACTTTCACGTATTAAAGTCCCTGAAAACTCATCAATATATTCAAAAATGCGTGTTTATAATGGGGAAAGTTTAAAAGATACGGACCCTAAAGCTAAATCACATCAAGAATATCGGGATTTCGCAGGTGTTGATGAAGGCATGACAGGCTTATCAACCCGTTTTGCATTTAAAATTCTTTCCCGTGTATTTAACTTTGATAGTTCAGAGGTCGCAGCAAACCCAGTTCATCTATTTTATGTACTTGAGAAACAAATCGAACAAGAGCAATTTCCAAATGATGTCGGTGAACGTTATTTAGAGTTTTTAAAAGGGTACCTCATTCCTAAGTATGTAGAGTTCATTGGAAAAGAAATTCAAACCGCATACCTCGAGTCTTATTCCGAATACGGTCAAAACATATTTGATAGATATGTAACCTATGCAGACTTCTGGATTCAAGACCAAGAATATCGCGACCCAGAAACCGGACAACTTTTTGACAGAACGGCATTGAATACTGAACTTGAAAAAATTGAAAAGCCTGCCGGAATAAGTAATCCAAAAGATTTCCGCAACGAAATCGTGAACTTTGTTCTACGTGCGAGAGCAAATCATGGAGGTAATAACCCTGCATGGACAAGTTACGAAAAATTACGCACGGTCATAGAAAAGAAAATGTTCTCTAATACAGAAGATTTACTGCCAGTAATTTCATTTAATGCCAAAACATCCTCTGATGATCAGAAAAAGCACGACGACTTTGTAAATCGAATGATGGAAAAAGGCTATACACAAAAGCAAGTACGCCTGCTTTCTGAGTGGTACTTAAGGGTAAGAAAGTCTTCTTAACAGAAGTGTTTACTCTCAAAGGAGTGAACACGTTTACTCATGTTTAATACCCGTGATAACTCACGATGCAACTTTCAAGGCTCTCTCAGTATTCATTATTCGAGGCGTGAAAGTGAAGGACCAGCGGGACTGATTTTAGCTTTCGAAACAAAGAAGAATGAGTACCGAGAGAACCCACGAAGTGCGAGTTTCACGGGTATGAAGGAGGACTTATGGCAAATTTTATTGACCGAAGGCTTAATGCTAAAGGTAAAAGCACTGTCAATCGTCAACGCTTTATTGAACGGTATAAACAGCAGATAAAAAAATCTGTAAGTGACGCAGTGACACAACGTGGGGTTACGGATATCGACAAAGGGGAAAGCATTAGTATCCCCACTAAAGATATTTCTGAACCTATATTTCATCAAGGTAAAGGTGGAATAAAAAAACAGATCCATCCAGGTAATAAAGAGTTCATTGAAGGTGACAAAATTCCCAAGCCAAAAGACAATGATGGTAACGGACAGGGAGATGGGGATGCTTCTGATTCAGGTGAAGGCCAAGATGATTTTGTATTTCAAATATCAAAAGAGGAATACCTCGAACTTTTATTCGAAGACCTCGCTTTACCAAACTTACAAAAGACTCAGCTAAGTAAAATCGTTGATTATCAAATTCATCGTGCTGGTTTTGCGAATGATGGTGTTCCAGCAAATATTAACATTGTCCGTTCGTTACGTACTTCGCTAGCAAGAAGAATCGCATTAACTGCGGCCAAACGAAAGCAACTTGCTAAATTAATAGCAGAATTAGATGCGCTACTTGATATTCCAGGTTCAGATTCTGATCGTATTGAATCAACAAAGCAACAAATTAAAGAGTTAGAAACAAAAATTAAGAAGGTTCCATTTATTGATACCTTTGATCTCCGTTATAACAACTTTGCAAAACATGCAGTGCCAACATCACAAGCGGTCATGTTTTGTTTAATGGATGTTTCTGGTTCGATGGATCAAGCCACCAAAGATATTGCAAAACGCTTTTACATATTGTTGTACCTTTTTCTCACTCGAACATATGAAAATCTTGAAGTTGTTTTTATTCGTCATCACACACAAGCAAAAGATGTTGATGAACAAGAATTTTTCTATTCTCAAGAAACTGGCGGCACAATTGTTTCCAGTGCACTTAAATTAATGAATGAAATTCAACAAAAAAGATTTCCAGAAAATGAGTGGAATATCTATGTAGCACAAGCTTCAGATGGCGATAACTGGGCAGATGACTGCCATAAATGTATTGAATTACTCTCTAAAAATGTACTGCCAATTGTACGTTATTACTCTTACATAGAAATAACACAGCGTGCTCACCAATCTTTATGGAAGCAATATCAAAAGCTTCAAGAAGAAAACGATAACATTGCTGTACAGCACATCAAAACACAAAATGATATCTACCCTGTTTTCAGGGAATTATTCAAAAAGCAGACTGCATAGGTGATCCAATGACAAAATCAAAACGAGAACCGCTAAGCGATGGACCTGAATGGACGTTTGCTCATCTGGAAAAGTATCAAGCAGAAATTGAACGGGTCGCTGATCACTACAAGCTTGATTATTATCCGAACCAAATAGAGATCATCACTGCTGAGCAGATGATGGATGCTTACGCCGCAATTGGAATGCCTGTTAGTTATACTCACTGGTCATTTGGCAAGAAGTTCATTCAAACTGAACAAAGTTATAAACGTGGACAAATGGGGTTGGCGTATGAAATTGTAATCAACTCAGATCCCTGTATTTCCTATTTAATGGAAGAAAATACAATCACAATGCAAGCCCTAGTGATGGCTCATGCATGTTATGGGCACAACAGTTTCTTCAAAAATAATTATCTTTTTAAAACATGGACAGACGCAAGCTCGATAATTGATTACTTGGTATTTGCCAAGAACTATATTCAAAAATGCGAGCTGGCTCATGGTACTGCTAATGTCGAGGAGTTTTTAGATTCATGTCATGCACTGATGAACTTTGGGGTCGATAGGTATAAGAGGCCAAGTGAAATATCATTCAAACAAGAACAAGCTCGCCAAAAACAACGAGAAGAATATCTTCAAAGCCAAGTCAATGATTTGTGGAGAACACTTCCCCAAAATAATGCCAAACAAAATCAATCTAATGAAAAATGCTTTCCCGCTGAACCACAAGAAAACCTACTTTACTTTATTGAAAAAAATGCACCTCTTTTAGAAAGTTGGCAACGAGAAATTGTTAGGATTGTACGAAAAGTTGCACAGTACTTTTACCCACAAAAGCAAACACAAGTGATGAACGAAGGCTGGGCGACATTTTGGCATTACACCATTTTGAATCGTCTCTATGATGAAGGAGTGGTCACTGATAGATTTATGCTTGAATTTTTACAAAGCCATACCGGCGTAATAAAACAGCAAGCTTTTGATAGCCCTTACTATAATGGGATCAACCCTTACGCTTTGGGTTTTAATATGTTTTGTGATATCAAACGAATATGTGAAGAACCCACGGCAGAAGACAGAGATTGGTTTCCTGATATTGCTGGGAGTGACTGGTTGGAAACATTACACTTTGCAATGAAAAATTTTAAAGATGAAAGCTTCATCAGTCAGTATTTATCTCCTAAAATAATCCGTGAATTTAAACTCTTCAGTGTCGTTAATGACTCCGAAAAAGATCACGTGACCATTTCTGCAATACATAATGAAACAGGGTTTAAAGAAATCCGATATTTGCTCTCTCAACAATATAATCTGTCGAATAACGAACCTAATATTCAAGTTCAACGAGTGGATGTGAATGGTGACCGTTCGTTAACAGTCCGACATGTCCCCCATAACTCAATCCCTCTTGATGACAGCTACAAAGAAGTACTTAAACATTTACACAGGCTGTGGGGCTTTGATATTCATATCGAAGAAGAATCAATTGCAGGAAACATTACACACTTAGCAACATGTCCAGAAAAGTCTATAAATACAGAAAACGAAAAACCACAGCCAAACTAGCTGTGGTTTTTATTTGAATCGATTATGAAGCTTAACTACTAGCCTTCGTGCGCAATTTCTGCAGGAAGGTCATCACGAATAGTCAACCATACCTGACCACTCTCAATACCATATTTCCTCATTAAATCAGGTACTTCTTGGAAGTTTTTTTCTTGACCGAGCTTCTCAAATTCAACGTAAAAATTCTTCGCTAATTTTCTCGCTTCAGGACTTGAAAAATAGTATCTACCAACACGGCTATATAGCCCTTTGAAACCATTTAAAATTAAGACGTAAAGCGGGTTTCCACAAGAGAAGGCTAAAGTATGATGTAACTCGTAATCAAACTCTGCGAAGGCTTCTGCAGTATCTTCCAAGTCATGGCTATTAGCTAGCACGTCACAAACCATTGATGGGTTAGTTCTCACAGCAGAACGGAAATAAATAGTACTAATATTAGTTCTTGCTGATAAAAGTTGGTCTACCAATGTAGGAAAGCCTTCAGGATTCAAATCGGCAATGGTTTCAAGAATATTGAGCCCAGAAGTTTCCCAAAAGTTATTAACCTGTGTTGGCTTACCGTGCTGAATTGTTAACCAGCCATCCCTTGCGAGTCTTTGAAGTACTTCTCTTAATGTAGTGCGAGTAACACCAATTAATTCTGAAAGTTCACGTTCAGCCGGTAAAATAGATCCCGGAGGAAACTTTCCTTCCCAAATTGAACGAACAATATATTTCTCTGCAAAACTCGCAGGTCCTTTGGCATTGATAATCATCAGCCTACTTTTCCAATAAAAATTCGCTTGTAAGTAAACTGATCATACCAGAGCGTGAACAAAATAAAACAATTGGATTTAACGGAATTGTAAAAAAACATCACTTTTTTCGTGTTTATATTATGACAAAGATAGCATTTCGCTCTCGAAGACACTAAAATTTTGCCGCAGACTTCTTATTTTTAATAATTTTAGATTTTTCCTTGATGACATTTAAAGTTTTTATGGACTAGACTGGTCGCAGATTTTTTTAGTTTAAACCACGATCAATTAATCTAAGGCATTAATAATTTTAAAACTTGATTTAGTTGATTAATAATAATATTAGTGAGGATCCTATGCCTGTGACTATGAGTCAGGCGTTTATTGATAACTTCTTAGGCAATTCGCCTAAGTGGTACAAGATCGCAATTTTAGCTTGCTTGATAATTAACCCATTAGTTTTCTTTTTTGTAGATCCATTTGTAGCAGGATGGATGCTGGTTATTGAGTTCATTTTTACCTTAGCTATGGCACTTAAATGCTACCCTCTTCAGCCAGGAGGTCTTTTAGCGATTCAAGCCGTCGCCATAGGGATGACAAGTCCATATCAGGTTCTTCACGAGATCCAAGCTAACCTTGAAGTACTGTTACTTTTAGTCTTCATGGTTGCTGGTATCTACTTTATGAAGCAGTTATTACTGTTTTCATTTACTAAGATTATTACCAAGATACGCTCTAAAATTGTCGTCTCATTAATGTTCTGTTTTTCAGCAGCATTTCTATCGGCATTCCTTGATGCATTAACGGTAATTGCAGTGATCATTGCTGTAGCAATTGGTTTCTATTCGATCTATCACAAAGTAGCATCCGGTAAAAACTTCCATGACGATCATGATCATACCCATGAAGAGCAACAACAGCTTAATCATGATGAACTGGAAAACTTCCGTGGTTTTTTACGTAACTTACTTATGCATGCTGGTGTTGGTACTGCACTTGGTGGCGTATGCACTATGGTTGGTGAGCCACAAAACCTTATTATTGCATCACAGGCAAACTGGGGATTTGCGGAGTTCGCATTGAGAATGTCGCCGGTTACATTACCTGTACTCATTGCTGGTTTATTAACATGTTACATGGTGGAAAAGCTAAAGATATTTAGCTATGGAGTACAACTTCCAGAACGCGTTCATCAAATTTTATCTGAATATGCTGATCATGAAGATAGAAACCGTACCAAAAAAGACAAAGCTAAATTGGTTATCCAAGCTTTAGTAGGTGTTTGGTTAATCGCAGGTCTAGCGCTTCATTTAGCTTCTGTAGGTTTGATTGGTTTATCTGTCATCATTATTACAACAGCATTTAACGGTATAACTGATGAGCATGCTCTCGGAAAAGCATTTGAAGAAGCACTACCGTTTACCGCTTTATTGGCCGTCTTCTTTGCCGTTGTTGGTGTAATTATTGATCAAGGCTTATTTGGCCCTGTAATCAGCTGGGCACTTCATTTTGAAGGTCATATGCAATTAGTTATCTTCTATTTAGCTAATGGTGTGCTTTCAATGGTCAGTGATAACGTATTTGTTGGTACGGTATACATTAATGAAGTTAAAGCAGCATTGCTTGATGGTGTTATTACACGCGACCAATTCGATTTACTTGCTGTTGCGATTAACACAGGCACTAACTTACCGTCTGTTGCAACACCGAATGGTCAAGCGGCGTTCTTATTCTTACTAACATCTGCTCTTGCTCCATTAATCAGACTGTCTTATGGAAGAATGGTTTGGATGGCACTGCCTTATACAATTGTACTTACAATTGTGGGTGCGTTAGCCATTCAACTTGGTGGTCTAGAGTCAATGACGCAATATTTCTACGATGCGCATTGGATAGGACATCATAGTGTTAAAGAAGTAATGGATTCGGCAGTCTCTAGCCATTAACATTTAAATTTCAAATTGTTATAGTTATATCAAGCGCCCCTACTTTTTAGTAGGGGCTTACGATTCCTTGGAGTGGCAATTGAAGCATTTAATTTCATTTTCTCAAACAAGATTAGCTTGGCTAATTTTAACGTTAACAGCCCTAGCTCTTGAAGGCTGTGCGCTTTTCTTCCAGCACGTAATGCATTTAGATCCTTGCGTAATGTGTATTTACCAAAGATTAGCTATGTTCGGTTTATTGGCCGCTGGTTTAATTGGACTGATTAATCCTAGATCCAGATTACTTCGAGCTTTAGGTGTTGTCGTTTGGGGTGTAAGTGCCTCTTGGGGACTGAAAATTGCCATTGAGCTTGTTGAAATAGAACATAACCCGTCACCTTTTGCGACGTGTTCATTCTTACCGGACTTTCCAAGCTGGATGCCTCTACATGAATGGTTCCCATCGGTATTTATGCCGACAGGTATGTGTGGTGAAATTCAATGGACGTTTATGGGCGTATCAATGGCAGAGTGGATGGTTGTAGTCTTTATCGGTTTCTTAGCAGCCTTCGCACTATTCTTCCAAGCTTCAATTAGTAAAACTATTGAGAAATAACAAATCTTTTAAAAACTGTGAGTTGATGTAAAAGTGATATATCAACTCACATTTAAATCTTAATCAATATCGTATAATGGCCACATTACAATGTGATCTTCGAGGTATTTGACACTTCGTTCATCGATTACTTTATCTTTTATTGACATATCCAGCTTATGCATTTTCTTTTTATTGCCAGTGATAAACGGGTGCCACTTAGGTAAGGTTTTGCCAAGATATAAACGGCGGTAAGCACACGATTCAGGCAACCAGTCTAATTCAGAAAGATTCTCAATTGTGATAACAGTACACTCAGGTACTAATTTAGTTCGATTCGAATAGTCTTTACAACTCGCCATTTTATGATCTAAAAGCTTACATGCGGCATCAGTATAAAAAAGCTCATTTGTCTCATCATCAATGATCTTATTTAAACAACACTTACCACAACCATCACAAAGAGATTCCCACTCAAGTGACGTCATCTCCGATAATGATTTTTCTTCCCAAAATGCCATATGCTTACTTTAAGTAATAAAATAAAAACGCCAGATTCTACATCAAGCCTAGCGTTTATTCTGTATATTAGATCGCAAGAGTGCTATTTTTTTCTCAGTATTGGTTTGATTTTTTCTGATAGGTAAGTAATAGCCAATGCCTTTTTCTGGTCAACATCGGGCAACATTTCTAAAATATTAAAATTTTCATAAGTGAGATAATGACGATTGTCTGTTTTTACGGGTTGAATCAACTGCGCAGTTATATCGTCTCGATTAGGTAATGCCGAACCATTATATTTAGTAATACCCAGTGAAACCCAATGTGAAAAAGGCTGCGGAGTTAGTCCTTCATCAGCCAGTTCTATTTTACTATTGATTGCGACTTGTCGACCCCAAGTCATAGAATCATTCCAGCCATTTTTTTGTAAAAAATACGCTGTCGTCGCCAAACTGTCTAAATTGTTATGCCAAATATCAAATTTCCCATCGTTATCCCAATCCTGCCCATACTCAGCAAACAACATAGGGGTAAAAGCTAATTGCCCCATTTTTCCATTCGAATCGGATTTAAAATCTTGTGGCGCAATTTTATTCGAATCAATAGACTTCAATGATGAAAAAAGTTGCTTCTTATAAGTATCTTTACTAGTCTCATAAGCCATTGAGGAATAGATCGAAATAACAGGAAAACTTGAATTATTACTTGAGTCATCAGCAGCTAATGCCCAAGCTGCAAGTATGAATCTTGGTTGAACATTATAATGCTTTGAAATATCGGAGATTGACTGCTTATACTTGTCAACAAAGTCAGCAAGATAATTCAGTTTAGAGTCTGGAACCTCAGATTTTAGATATGCGCCAAGGGATTTTGGCGACACTTCATTCCTTGTCGGCTCTTTATCACCTAACTTTTTAAATGGTTTAGACTGCTTCGACAGTAACTCAATTGTTTCTTTCGATACCCCTTGCTCAAGCGCATCCTTTTGAACACTTTGAATAAACTCTCTAAACGTTTGCTGTTGGGCAAAAGCCACTTGAGTAACAAATAGCAAAGACAAAACCCATAACGATCTTCCAGCCATAAATAGTCCCTATCATCCCTGTACTGTATAAACGACTACACAGTATTTATTACTTTCTTATTGTTGTAGAGAAATATAACTAACGCCAATGACTACTACATAAATTTTCTGAGTATGAACTCAGAAAATTTATCATATCTTCATATTGCTAAAATTGCTATTGCTCAACTTTATCTAAGCCCAAAGAAGCTCGATGTTCTTCGAGTAAATTCTCTTGAGGTGGCGGTAATTGCAAATAGAAGCCTTTAGTGAAAACTTCTTCTTTTACTTTTTCAATATCAGCTATTGCCAATTTTTTTTTCTTACCAAGGGGAAGCAACATAACCAATGATGGGGTACCAAACATCTTCATCAATGGCTCTGGTACATCATCAAAATTGCCTTTTTTTGAAACAAAAAGATAGGTTTCTTGTTTCAAGCTACTTTTATAAACAGCGCAAATCATTTTGTTTAATAAATCCTAAAGTTACAACTTGCCAGATAACTATCGACACTATAACATGAACGCTTAAAATTATAATCAGATATCTGGTACAAACCAGATGGAATAAGGGTATTGTTTTAGAATGCCAAGATCTAGTTTCGAATTAAAAGGGTCATCTTTTACCCTATCAGTGCTTCACTTGAAGACATCAAATCTAGAGCAAATCAAAAGTGAATTAGTTGCAAAACTTGCATTAGCTCCCCACTTTTTTATTGGCGCTCCTTTAGTTTTAAATCTATCTCAAATAGTTGAAAAAGAGTTCAACATTGGTGATTTAAAGCAAATGCTAGCGGAAATGGATTTAGTGATAGTAGGTATTACAGAAGCAAGTAATACCTTAATTGAACAAGCCAAATCCGTAGGTTTAGCCTCAATAAAAACAGGCAAAAGTGTAAATACACCAACAATCCCTAAAACAACCAAAGTTATTAAAAAAACCGTTCGCTCAGGCCAACAAGTTTATGCAAAAAATGCAGACTTAATCATTATTGGCTCTGTTAGTAACGGTGCAGAAGTAATCGCTGATGGCAGTATTCATATACACGGTACCATAAGAGGTAAGGCCATGGCGGGTGCAGCAGGTGATAAACACTCGGTAGTTATCGCCCACAACCTTCAAGCTGAACTAATTTCTATCGCAGGCCAATATTGGCTTAATGATAAAATTCAAGAGCAACTTGAACAGCCTGCGAACTGTATTCGATTAGAACAAGAAAATTTAATTTTAGAACCATTACCTTTTTAAAGGAAAGGAAAGAATTTATGGCGCAAGTAATTGTAGTGACGTCGGGCAAAGGTGGTGTAGGGAAAACAACATCAAGTGCCGCAATTGCAACTGGTTTAGCCTTAAAAGGCCACAAGACCGTAGTAATTGATTTTGATATCGGTTTAAGAAACCTTGACTTAATTATGGGCTGTGAACGTCGTGTAGTTTACGACTTTGTAAATGTTATCAATGGTGAAGCTAATTTAAATCAAGCTTTAATTAAAGATAAGCGCAACCCTAACCTCTTTATTCTTCCAGCATCTCAAACAAGAGATAAAGATGCTTTGACAGTGGAAGGTGTAGGAAAGGTACTTGATAACCTTAAAGCTGATTTCGATTATATTGTTTGTGACTCACCTGCGGGTATCGAGCAAGGCGCAATGATGGCTCAATATTACGCTGACATTGCCATCGTCACAACAAACCCTGAAGTCAGCTCTGTTCGGGATTCAGATCGAATCCTTGGAATTTTACAAAGCAAATCTAAGCGTGCGATTGAAAACCTTGAGCCAGTGAAAGAATATTTACTTCTTACTCGATACTCCCCTAAGCGTGTAAGCACTGGTGAAATGCTCAGTGTCGATGATGTTAAAGATATCTTAGCAATTGATTTGATCGGTGTAATCCCTGAGTCTCAGGCTGTATTGAAAGCATCGAATGCTGGTGTACCAGTAATCCTTGATGAAGAGAGTGATGCGGGGGAAGCCTATAAAGATGTCATCGAACGTATGATGGGATCTGAAGTACAACTGCGCTTCATTCAAGAACAAAAAAAAGGGATTTTGAAAAGGATTTTTGGAAGCTAAATTATGTCATTGATAGATTACTTTAGATCAAATAAAAAACAAACCTCTGCTTCTGTCGCAAAGGATAGACTTCAAATAATTGTGGCTCATCAACGTGGTGAACGTAGTGGGCCAGATTATTTGCCAGAAATGAAGCAAGAAATCATTGCCGTCATCAAGAAATATGTAACAATTTCAGAAGAGCAAGTTTCAGTTCAGATGGAACAAAATGATGAAAACTTATCTGTATTGGAACTCAATGTAACTCTACCAGATAACGCAAAATAATTTTGCCATATCGATAAAAGCTCAACCGTTTGATGTTGAGCTTTTCTATATTTAACATCCTGTATTTTTAACTATTTTCGTCACCGTTCACCGAGGGCCGGAGCGTACTTTGCTAATGTGAGTGCCCTTTTACAGCACCAAAAATCAATAACTCTCGGTACACATCGCTAAGCATGCTACGCTGCAACTTATTTTTCATACTTCTTTTCCGAGATGTTTCCATTTTAGCTAAATTCAATGCAAGCCCCTAGTATCAATGGTAGTTTTACTTTTTATTTTTCGGTGTCGCTCAACAGCTATGATTGTCTGGATCGATGGCCATTTCTTATAGAGCTCTTCATTTGCTACAAACGACGGTATCTGGAAAGTTGTTCGAACTTCCTCTAGACCATGACCTTTATTTGTCGTTGTAAAACTGGCTGTTTCTACATTCGAAGCGTGGGCTTTGGAAAATTGCTCCTGAATGGCTTGATATAAGTGTTTTTGATTGCCTTTCACTTGCACAACGTAATCTGCTTTTCTTGAAATTATTGCTTCTAAAGTTTCAGGCTGCGCATGAAGTGCATCTAGTGTTATCAGGGCATTATCAATTTTTAGCATATTCAGTAAAGTTTTGCCGGTCTCAATTTCTTTCCCATTACCTGATGACAAATCTTGATAAAGCGCTAATCCCGAATTTATGTAATATCCACCGACAGAATGAAATGATTTATCACCAAGTTTAGATGCCATTTAATTGCCTTTCCATCAATGGCTATAAGTGGCTTATCTGATGTTTTTCGCTTTTCATTTATTCAGCTAATAAGGCTTAATTGCAGTACTTCAGGGTCTATCGCTTGTACAATTCCAGCAATAGTATGCCTTCTGGGATGCCTTTTTTAAATGCTCGAAATTGACGAAGCCAATTGATCTTGAGTTCACCAAATTTCTGGATTTCAGCCCAACCATCTTGCCCACTAGTAATTGCAGAAAAAACAAGAAATAGAACATCAACAAGGTTATGGCGTTGATTAATATGGGAAAGAGGATCTTCGATTAATGATAAATGTTCAAATAAGGACATGATGTTTGAGGATGAGTTCGTTTGATGATCTGATCACCATTATTCCAGAAAGTTCAATCCTTTTTAGAGTATGATCCGGCCCTGCTCACAAACCACCCCACTTGAAAAATAACGAAAAATAATGCTCACTGTAAAAATCACTTAGACTTTTATTGATATATACCCATATACTTGAAGATGCTCGATTTCAGCGAGAATGCACAACTTGTTAATCAAGGCGACGGTGTGCGGCAATAGTGAGCTATTGTTAGCACTGGCAACGAAGAGTAACAAGCTGTGCAACTCGCACTGCGTGGACTTCTCAGCGCCAATTCTTCTTTGTTACATTAGCTCGAAAGAATCCCGATATTCCTTCGCTAATGCGCCTAAAAGAATTGACGCTGAAAAAGTCCTGAAACATGCATCTTCAAGTATCATGGGTATAAACGATTGCGGTTACTTATCGTTACACTTTTAGTATAACTTTATTCGAGTATTATTTTTTGATTTTAACAACTTCTTGGTTGGCAACATTATCGAGGAGCGATATGGCAGAAGCATTAGGAAAAATAAGAATATCTTTCTCAAATAATACGCAGAAAGTTACAGACTGCCAAGAGTTTGCGATTTCTGATAGTGACTCTCAAAAAGTCAGGTTCCAACTTAACCACAGTGAAAGCGTCGAAGGATATCTTTACCGTAGTGAAAAGCTTATTGACAGCCCTAACCAGCAAAACTTATTCAAAAATCTAACTAAGTTCTTGAATGAATCAACGGTCTTTACGATCGAACACATGAGTAAAGGTCTTTCGTTCACCTTTACTGAAAAACCGGTCACTAAAAGTGACAGCCGAAATAAATTAAAGTATTTCCTGTGCCTCTAAAGCATAAAAGCAAAAGGTAACTATTCAGCTGGGTAAATAAAGATATCAGGCAAGTGCCCGCTGAACAGCAGGTTCAACGAGGTTGAGGCTGTGATATTTTGCTTTCGACAACTCGAAACGTAACTGCGTATGGCA
>NZ_JAFEUN010000107.1 GCF_016900895.1 Parashewanella hymeniacidonis | reverse complement strand
GCTGTGCAACTCGCACTGCGTGGACTTCTCAGCGCCAATTCTTCTTTGTTACATTAGCTCGAAAGAATCCCGATATTCCTTCGCTAATGCGCCTCAAAGAATTGGCGCTGAAAAAGTCCTGAAGCATGCATCTTCAAGTATCATGGGTATAGCATGATGTTTTCAGGTTATGCAGAACGTCAATCTAATGAGTACTGGCAAGTCTTTTTTCAATAGTGATATTGCTTCATTATGATTCCTTCGAAGTCAGTATCACTATCCCATTAGTTTCATTATTTATTTCTATTTCAACTCTCTTATTTCAAATATCTCTTAAACCAGTAGCCAAATCCACGTTAAATTCGAGAGCTGGCTATTCCGTGTCTATACTCATTTGTACCAAGCAAATTTATTCTTCATTGGCCTAAGTTTCCTAAAGTCCTACTGAGCCGAAATTGAAGCCATTTCTTCTGTTAACACCGACGGAGTGATGATTATGCTATATCCAAGAGAAGTAAAAACCATTTCTGATGCTAAAAAGATTGTCGATGCTCGAGGCTTATCCCATGTCAAAGTCGGCTTTTTTGATATGGATGGGAACATGCTCGGCAAGTACATGAGCAAAAAGAAATTCTTCTCATCACTCGATAAAGGCTTTGATTTTTGTGATGTGGCATTAGGTTGGGACTGCAAAAACCAATTATACGATAACACTCACTTTACTGGCTGGCATACAGGGTACCCTGATGCAAAAATGCGCATCATACCGGAATCCTGCAGAGAACTCCCCGATGAGAACGGCACGCTACTTTTTGTATGCGAGTTTACTAAAAAAGCTCAAAGTATTTGCCCAAGATCAGTTTTGCAACGGGTCATTCATTTTGCAACTGAACAAGGTTTTATTGTTAACGCAGGCTTTGAATATGAATTCTTTATGTTTCAAGAAACACCTGAGTCTATTCGTGAAAAAGGTTTTAAGAATTTAAAAACACTCTCACCCGATTGGTGTGGTTACTCTGTACTTAGGAACTCAACTCATTCCGATTTGTACCATCAAATTTTATCACTCGCTGAAGATATGGACTTTCCAATAGAGAGCCTTCATGAAGAAGCTGGGCCTGGTGTAATTGAAGCTGCCATTTCAGTTGATAATGCAGAAAGTGCTGCAGATAAAGCAGCGCTGTTCAAAACATTCATGAAAGTTCTCGCCCAGAAAAATGAGTTGATGGCGACCTTTATGGCTCGCTGGTCAGAGGATTACCCGGGACAAAGCGGACACATTCATATTTCGTTGAACGCCATAAAAAATGGACATTCCGAGTTTTTTGCACCGAGTCACGAACACAATATGAGTAATATTCAGAGGCACTTTATTGCAGGTCAACAAAGGTTAATGCCTGAGTTTTTAGTATTACTTGCACCGAATATCAACAGTTACCATCGTCTCACGCCAGGACTCTGGGCACCGACACATGCAACTTGGGGAGTCGATAACCGAACTACGGCAATACGCGTGATTCCGGGTGATGAAAACTCCCAACGTATCGAATACCGACTAGCTGCAGCCGACTCCAACCCATATTTAGCACTCGCAGCCGCTTTAGCATCTGGTCTGTACGGAATAATGCATAAATGGCAAGCAACAAAGCCTGTTAGAGGAAACGCCTATGATGAAAAGCATCAACATGAACACCCTCTTCCACAAACTCTAGGTCAAGCGACTAAGATGTTTAAACAATCTGCAGCAGCTAGAGAAATGTTTGGGGATGAGTTTGTTGACCATTTCTCGGCAACTCGGGAATGGGAGGAAAGGGAATTCAGAAAGCATATTTCTGATTGGGAGCTCGAACGTTACTTTGAATTGATTTAAGCGAGTTGTGATTATGTCTAACATTCAAAAAACGATATCACCAATTGATAACTCCGTGTACGTTGAACGTAAACTAGCTTCTCGTGAAGAGATCGAGGATTCAGTAAATTCCGCTAATAAAGCACTTCATGACTGGCAAACGCTATCAATAAATCAAAGAAAACAACTGTGTTCACAGGCGATAGAAATCTTTAGCAGTTTAAAAGATGAAATCGCTAAAGAAATTACATGGCAAATGGGGCGGCCGATATCCCAATCTGCAGATGAGATTAAAGGATTCGCTTTTCGAGCAAACTATATGTTAGATATTGCCGAATCAGCATTATCAAACGTTTTCCCTGAAGAAAAGTTAGGGGTTGAGAGGTATATAGAGAAAGTGCCAGTTGGCATAATTGCCATCATCGCACCATGGAATTACCCTCTACTTACGGCAGTAAATACCCTCATACCAGCATTAGTGGCGGGAAATGCAGTTATCTTAAAGCACTCTCCTCAAACGCCTCTTTGCGCAGAAAGAATTGTTGAAGCATGCCGCTTAGCGGGTATACCTAAGGCAACTATTCAATATCTTCATCTCAATGAGGCTGGGGTTGAATTTCTTGTCAAAAAAACAGCTATCCATCACGTTGCTTTTACAGGCTCTGTTAAGGGCGGTAGTGCAATAGAAAAAGCCGCTGTAGGACGTTTTCTTGGCACAGGTTTCGAGCTTGGTGGTAAAGATGCGGCCTACATTTGTGATGATGCGGATATTGAATTGGCAGTAGAGTCGATTGTCAGCGGTGCCTATTACAATTCTGGGCAGTCTTGTTGCAGTATTGAGCGATTATATGTACCAGCAAACATATATAACAAAGTGCTAGAACAAGCGATAGGCCTCATAAATCACTATCAGTTAGGTCCTCCTGATGATCTCAATACGAATTTAGGCCCTCTGGTTTGCACTCGATCTGCGGATTTTGTTAGGGCCCAAATAAATCAAGCGATTGCTAAAGGTGCAGTTACTCATATTGATGTTTCAAAATTTGAAATCAACAAAAACGGAACGCCATATTTAGCGCCACAATTGCTGTCTCAGGTTGATCATTCCATGGACATCATGACAGAAGAAACATTCGGCCCAGTGTTAGGGATTCAAAAAGTCTCTGATGATGCCGATGCTATCAAGCTCATCAATGACAACCAATATGGCCTTACAGCTTCTGTTTTCACAAGTGACTTTCATAGAGCAAAAAGAATAGGTAAGCAACTCATGACTGGCTCTGTCTACGTGAATAAATGTGATTACCTTGATCCAGCTCTAGCCTGGACTGGTGTTAAAAACTCTGGCCATGGATGTAGCCTCTCAATACTTGGATACAACGCAGTGACCAGACCTAAGTCATTTTATATCAATCAAGGGAAATAACATTATGGCTCTCAACTGGCACTTTCCAACAGAAATTGTCTTTGGTCGCGGACAAGTCCAACAAATCAATTTTCTTTGTGCTGCACTTAATATTACTCGGCCATTGATTGTGACCGATCAAGGGCTCGCATCATCTCCGATTATCAAACAGTTCGAAATCTTCTTAAAGCTGAAAGCTCAAATTTTTAGTTCTGTCACAGGCAACCCAACAGATATTCAAATAACTGAGGGTGTAAAAGCATGTAAGGAAAATAACATTAACGGTGTAGTGGCTATTGGTGGAGGTTCTGCACTCGATGCAGGAAAGGCAATTGCATTTATGTCAGCTCAATCATTACCCCTTTTCAATTTTGAAGATAATAACGATAACTTTAAAAAAGCCAACTCGGACGGAGTCCTGCCTATTATCGCCATACCCACAACAGCAGGAACAGGTTCAGAAGTCGGACGCTGCTCCGTAATCACGGATACACAGGCACAAAGAAAACGAATTATTTTTCACCCCAAACTTTTGCCTACCTATGTCATATTAGATCCTGAGCTAACCACAGGTTTACCAGCAAATTTAACTGCGGCAACAGGAATGGATGCCCTTTCTCATAATTTAGAAGCTTATTGTTCGCCCAGCTTTCACCCTATGGCTGAAGGTATTGCTGTTGAGGGTATTAAGCTCATAAAGAATTATTTAGTCAGAGCGGTGCAAAATGGAAATGACATAGAAGCCAGAGAACACATGTTGATAGCTTCAACAATGGGAGCAACGGCATTCCAAAAAGGGCTAGGAGCAATGCACGCACTAGCTCATACTTTAGGTGCTATGTATAACGCCCATCACGGTCTACTGAATGCAATTCTGATGCCATACGTTTTAAAGGCGAACCAAGCGGTTATTGCTTCAAAAATCGTCCCAATCGCTAACCATATTGAATTACCAAAAAAGAATTTCGACGGTTTTCTTGATTGGGTTATCTGGCTAAGAAGTGAAATAGACATCCCGCATAGCCTCGCAGATATTGGTATTTCAGATAAAGATGCAACAAAAATTGCAGCATTATCTCATAGCGATCCTGCCGCGTCAGGGAACCCTATTTCATTTTCAATCGAGCAATATCAACAAATATTTTTGAATGCGGTGAATGGAAAATTATGAAGATTGGTTTGCTTCTGTGTGATCATGTAAGAGATGAACTTCAACCCGAACACGGTGATTACCCTGAGATGTTCGAACAGCTTTTTAAAACGGTTCAAAATGATATCAAATGGGATACTTACGCAATCATCGAACATGAATTTCCTAGCACATTATCAGGTTACGATGCTTGGCTTATTTCTGGTAGTCGGCACTGTATATCAGATAATTTGGACTGGATGCAGAAATTGTCGAATCTGCTCCTTCTGCTGATTGAGCAAAACCAAAAGTTGATCGGCGTTTGTTTTGGCCATCAAATTATCGCTCAAACATTGGGAGGGCGAGTTGATACATCTAGAAAAGGCTGGGGAATAGGCATCGCTACAAACTCAGTACTGACTACTCAGGCTTGGCAACAACCCAAAATGAACACATTTAATTTAGTGGTGAGTCATAAAGATCAAATTATAGAAAAGCCCAAAAAAGCCGAAATTATTGCAGGAAGTCTCTTTTGTGAAAACTACCTGCTGCAATACGGCAATCAAATTTTAACGATTCAGGGGCATCCAGAGTTTTCAAAAAGTTACATCGAAGCACTTATGTCCATCAGAAAAGTCCAATACCCTAAAGACACCTATTTGAACGCTCAACAATCCCTTAAACTACCTTGTGATCACATTCAGATTTCGAAATGGATCATCAATTTTATTTTAATGGAATAATGGGTCGTACAACCTCGCTGCCAAAAACACTTGCATGAAAGCGGCGTGACAAATTAAACGTTTCTATAATGTCTTTCCACATTGCATCCAACTCTTTGGTTGAACTGCGTTTACTCATTAGAGATTTAATCTCTTCTATTTCATCTGCCACTATCACTTTAGCGTATTGCTCTGCATAGCTTTCCAATAAGGCTTTATCATTTTCTGGTACACCATATATGTCGCCATAATGCATATAAGCAGTTTTTCTCAATGCAACGTCATCAATGTCCTTAAGAAGTGTTGGCAATAATGGGGATTCACACATTAACTTAACTCGCTCAATAAATACCTTCACATCTTCTGGCTTACATTTATCTATGTATTCTGTATGAGCCTCCCAAACAACTTCGACATGTTCTTTCACTTGATTGCCAAACTTCAGGTTTATATTAAGAGTTTCAAGCGTAAACGTGCCGAAAAAAACCACTGCTAGCCTATCTTGGTACTTTAAAAAATGCCGCCAATTTAGGTACCAGAGTCGCATCTCCCAAAAGTTTTCAACTTTCAATTCTGTCCATAAATCAAAAAGGTACTCAAGAGGTATACTCTCTCTGACTTCATTTATTGTCGTTTCATCATCAAAAACTTGAGTTGCTCTGTTAACAAAGCTTTCTCTTCGCTTAGCAAGTGCCTCTGGGTCATCTTTATCGATTGGGAACAAATCAATATGAGATTGATAAAGCTTTCCTGATGTCATTAATTACTTACCTGTACAACGAGTGGATGTCCAATACTGAGTATAGATGCTTTTTTGTGTTACTTAATCTCAGGTTAAAACTGTATTTTAAATACTCTTTACTGAGCTGTTAATGTCACAATGTGTTTGTCTAAGTCATTTCTTATTGTGCACCTTGCACCATTAAACTCCATTGTTCTATATCTTGGCATCGCAGGACCTTCTGCACTCATATAAAACAAACACGTCTTAGTAGGATGAATATGTTTGTTGTTAGATTTCGGAATATACACCATAGATAAAATAGCTGAGGTATCAAAGTCTTCATCTTTCCCAAGTACATGACCAATGGTTAATGAATTTTTAGGTGTAACAAAATTGTCAGCAGCCACTTTTCTTATATGAGAGACACCATCATCCCCAAGTTGAGAGCTTAAAACTGGTGTACAGCCATTATCGACTTTCACAAACGTTCCAAATTCATTGAGTTGAACAGCTTGAACTCGCCAAGCTCCCCTACTACTAACAAATTTCATTTGTGTATGAGTATTGCAATTCCCCATAGGGTTTGAATTTTGGATGGATACACTTGCAAAAGCGTTATAACAGATAGGTGATAAAATTATCAGTGAGACTATTCTTGCTAATTTATTCATTCTCTCAACCTCGAAGCGGTTAATTTTCAGTCACAAAATACTAGTAGGTTTCATCTGAATAAATGCTTACAAGGATATAGATATCTCCCATATTTCGAGGAAGTTTTGATAGTTTACGTTCGAAAACAACCAACCGCTTCACGAATCAATAAGATGACAACACAACAAGAAAGAGTAAGAGTGCTAACAACACTAAGCTCATCCATTGAGTTTTACGACTTTGCACTCATCATTTTTCTCGCCCCAACACTGAGTAAAGTATTTTATCCTTCTGATTTTCAGCACCACGGATTGATGGCGGTTCTTGGTATCTTTGCCTTTGGTTACTTAAGTAGAATCATAGGAGGTGCAATCATCGGAGAGAGAGGCGATAGAAAAGGACGAAAGCCTGCATTTGTCTTTAGTATTGGCTTAATGGCCTTTGCGACACTGGCTATATCGCTATTACCCAGTTATCAACAAATGGGGTATATAGGAGCCTTTTTACTCGCAGTACTGCGAGTCACGCAAAGTTTAGCACTGGGCGGAGAGGTCCCTGGAGCGATTGTTTTCTGCACTGAACATAATAATGCTCACAAACGTGGTTACAGCACAAGTTTAATTATATTTGGCGTAACATTTGGTAATATTCTGGCAAGCGGATTACAGTCTGTCTTGTCTTCGCTTCTGACCCAGCAACAGTTTTTAGCTTGGGGCTGGAGAATCATGTTTGTTGTCGGCGCAGGTTTAAGCTTAATCAGTTTACTCTTAAGGTTTAGCGTCAAAGAGACCTCCTACTTTACAGAAGAAGAAAAACACCTCCCCAAAGAAGCACCTCTTATTTATCAGTTGCTCAAAATGCATCCTAAATCTGTATTTAAAGGTTTTTTATTAACATCTCTAGCGGCAATTTCTATTTCTTCTTTTTATCAATTGATGAGCTTACAACTTTCTCTCAGAGTAATGAAAAGCACCATTCACTTCTTTGTTTTTTCTAGTTTTATCATTATAAGCACCAGTGCTGTACTCGTGGGAATGCTTTCAGATAAAATCGGTCGCTTACCCATTGTTCAAATGAGCTGTGCTGTATTTAGTCTCTTTCCTTTGAGCTATTTTTACTTCCACAAAACAAATATCATTTTTACTTTTATACCTCTTATCATTGGTTCAGCACTCATATTAGGGGTTTTTACCGCAATTCTTGCTGAACTTTTTCCAACCTCTGTAAGGTACTCAGGTGTTGCTTGCTGCTACAATTTAGGCTTTGCGATCTGTGGCGGGTTAACGCCTTTAATACTGGAAAAGCTCAACTTACATGGCATGTTTATGTCTATCAGTGTCCTACCTTGTGTTATTGCCGGGCCACTTCTTATATACAGTTTTTTTTGGAAAGATAACTTTCGCTCCCCCCTTACGAGCCAGTCTCCTTAAACTTTAAAGGTTTCTAATATTTATTAAGCTTGATTTCAGTCAAACACATTTATAACAAATACTCATATAGTTGTGCGCACTTCTTAAGTATTTCGCAATAAAGCTTATTGCAAAGGACTAAACTATGAATAAAACTTTATCCTGCTTTAAAAAATCAGCTGTTGTATTAGCAGTATTGAGTGGAATGACATCTGTGTCAGCTGTTGCAGCAGATTCTGGATTTATTTCTGACAGCAAAACAACACTAAACTTTCGCTATCGTTTTGAAAATGTCGATCAAGACGGTATAGCTAAAGACGCTAATGCTTCTACATTAAGAAGCCGACTCAGTTTCAAAAGTGGTACTGTCAATAATCTCTCAGTCAATGCTGAAGTTGATAATGTAAGTACAATCGGTGCTGATGATTATAACGACGCATCGGCTTTCCATAATAAAACAGGCTACCCTGTTGTGGCTGATCCAACCGGAACCAGCTTAAATCAATTGAATGTACAGTATAAAGATGGTGCTACCGTGGCTACCTTAGGTCGTCAGCGCATCAATTTAGGCAATCAACGTTTTGTTGGTGGTGTCGCATGGCGCCAAAACGAACAAACATTCGATGGGGTACGTGGTCAGCATGCATTTAGTGACGCTTTCTCAGCTGACTATAGCTACATTTATTATGTGAACCGTATCTTTGGCCCAGATGGCCCTAAGCGTGGTTTAGACGGTAAGTTCAATTTGCTAAACTTGAACTATAAACTGAATAACGATCATAAGTTTACTGGTTTTGCTTATTTACTTGATGCTGATGACTGGGTCGATTCAAACAACACTTACGGCATCGACTATAACGGTAAGTTTGGTTCTCTAAAAACGCATGCCAGCTTTGCGACTCAATCATTTAATGGCTATGACGCCAACTATTATGCTCTTGATGGGACATTGAAAATCTCTATGTTCAACATCACACTAGGCCTTGAGCAATTAGGCAGTGATAGTGGAAAATATGGTTTCAGCACACCTCTTGCTACCGCGCATAAATTCCAAGGCTTTGCTGATAAGTTCTTAAGTACACCGGACAATGGTGTAACCGACTACTACGGTAAAATTGCAACTAAGTTAGGTCCTGTTAATATTGCAGGTTTCTATCACCAATTCGAAGCTGTAGAAGGTAACGCTGATTACGGTACTGAATTTGATTTAGTCGCTAGCTATAAAGTCCACAAGACAACAACTCTAGTAGCGAAATATGCAAACTATGATGCCGATCAATTGGCTTCTGATACACAAAAAGTTTGGTTAATGGCGAATGTGAACTTTAATCTATAAAGGTTCATTGTCACAAAAAAATAGCAGCCAATTGGCTGCTATTTTTTTATCTATTTAAAGGTAAAACTACACTGAAAACGGATAATTGATAGCTTCATGATGCTCATACCCTGTCACTTCAAAATCGTCTAACGTTACCCAAGTTTCAAGATCTTCAAAGCTCTTAATCTTTGGGTTAATGTGCAATTCAGGAGAAGAGAGAGGTTTGCGCTTTAGCTGAACGTCACGCATTAACTCAAGCTGGTCCTCATAGATATGAGCGTTCACAATCTTGTGATAAGCCTTACCCGCTTTTAAACCAGTGATCTGCGCCATAATCTTGAGCAGTGCAAAAACTTGAATAGCGTTAAAGTTTCCACCAAGCGGAACATCTTGACTGCGTTGATAACTGTTTAAATAAAGGGTGCCATTTAAAATCGAAAACTGATGCTGAAACATGCAAGGTCGCAAACAACCTAAATGGAATGAACCGGGATGGAAAAAAGTAATGATCTCACCACGGTTATCAATCCCTTTTGACAAGTCATCGAATACTTGGCGAATTAAATCAACACTTCCACCATCTGGTTTAGGGAAATTACGGGCAACAGCACCGTATACGAACCCCATATCATCTTCACCTTTTCGGTGTGGATTGTTAAGCCAAGCTTCATTATCGTTAGCATTGGCGTTCCAAGTGTTGCATCCGATTGCTCTGAATTGTGCCGCATTATCATACCCTCTGAGATATCCGAGTAATTCTGCAATTGCGGCTTTCCAAAAACTTTTACGTGTCGTAACCAAAGGCATTGCATTATTGGCAACATCATAAGTCAAATCAGCATTAATGACCGTTAAACAACGCTTACCGGTTCGCTCATTCTCTACCCAGACGCCGTCATCAATAATGCGCTGGCATAAATCAAGATACTGCCTCATTTAGCTTTGTCCTTTGTTTCTCAGAATTAAATACAGGCCAATTAGAATCATAGGTACGGATAAAATCTGCCCCATCGTGATACAACCAAGATAATAGCCTAATTGAGCATCTGGCTGACGAACAGTTTCTACAACACAACGGAACACGCCATAGCCAACAAGGAACATACCCGAAACAGCACCTTCTTTTTTCGTTCGCTTACTGAACCAATATAACAACAAGTAAAGTGCAACCCCTTCTAGAGCAAATTGATATAACTGAGAAGGATGCCTTGGAAGCGGGCCACCACCTGGAAAAACCATCGCCCAAGGTACATCAGTAACTCTGCCCCAAAGCTCACCGTTGATAAAGTTACCTATACGCCCCGCTCCTAAGCCAATAGGCACAACAGGCGCAACCATATCCCCTACGGCAAAAAAGTGACGATTCTGTTTCCAAGCAATATATAACATGCCTGTGATCACACCAATTAAGCCACCATGGAATGACATACCACCTTCAGTAATCCGGAAAAGGTACATCGGATCACTAATGAAATAATCAAATTGATAAAACAGAACATAGCCAATTCGGCCACCTAAAATAACACCTAAAAAGCAATAAAACAGTAGATCTGAAACCTGATCCCGAGTCCACAGACCATTAGACTTATCCGCTTTTCGGTTAAGTAAAATCATCGCCGCAATAAAACCAAGAAGATACATAAAACCATACCATCTAAGCGCAGGCTCAAACGTATGGCCAAATATTTCATACGTGCCCAAATGCAGCATGATTGGATCAATATGTGGAAATTCAAGTGCCATAAAGCTTCCAAAAAATTCAATGAGTTAAAGTCATGTCCAGATTCTATATCTGAGCAGAGTAAATATCCAATAGTTCCCATTTAACTTATAATGAGCTCTAATCCAACAAGTGCTAAGAAAATAGCAAAAAACAGTTTTAATTTCTTAGTTGGCCATGTCATTGCAGCTTTAACCCCCAAAGGAGCGACTATTGTTGAAGTTACCGCTATACCTAATAAAGCAGGAATATAGATGTAACCAATTGTGCCCGAAGGTAAGCCTGTGACATCCCAACCGGCTATGATGTAACCCACACTACCCGCAAGAGCAACACACAGGCTAACTAAGCTAGATAAACCTACGGCTTTTTGCATTTGCAATCCGAAATAACAAAGCATAGGTATAACCATTACACCACCGCCAATTCCTAAAACACCAGATACGATTCCAATCACAATCGTTAACCCTAATAACACGGCTTTACTCGGTAAAGCCCCTTCTGCGCCTTCGGCTTTTATAGGTCTCGCCATATTTATGGCCATCAAAATAACAAACACTGCGAAGATTTTTTTCATATGATCAGCAGGGATATACGATGCAATAGTACCTGAGAATAGCGCCCCAATTAAAATGCCTGGCACCAAAACCTTTGCAACATCCAGTGAAATATTTCGCCTACGATAATGGGCTGTAGCGGCAGAGAATGTCGTGAGCACCATATTTGCAAGCGAAGTAGCTATGGCTATTATTGGTACAAATTGAGGTTGAATACCCGCTTTGGGTAGTAAGTACATTAATGCTGGAACAACAATCAAACCACCACCGATACCCAGCAAACCAGCTATAAAACCGACAAAGGCTCCGAGTATCATACATATTCCGATGATGACGAATAAATTTTCCAAAGGTATACTCCAAAAGGAATAATGCTAAACGTCAGTGTCAGCTTCGAGTGTTATACCTTGTGCAGATAAGTATTTTGTGAGTAAATCTCGAACTTCTTGACCGCTGTCCAGTAACAGTGCTCTTCTCAACATACATTGTAACTCTGTAAAACTGACACGTCGCATTAAGTAATTAATTTTAGCTATATTACCATGATTCATGCTCAACTTATTACAACCCATTGCAAGTAATAGCATTGCTCCCATAGGTTCGCCGGCAAGTTCTCCACACACGCTCACTTCAAGTTGATGTTGTTGGCAGTCCAGCATAATTCTTTGCAGAGCCCTTAACACGCCCGGGTGCAAACTATCGTATAAGCTAGATACTCTGGGGTTATTACGATCAACTGCCAGCAAATACTGCGTTAAATCATTGCTGCCTACAGAAACAAAATCGACTCGCTGTGCCACTTGATCTAATTGATAAATCAAGCTTGGTACCTCTATCATAATACCTATTTTAGGCTTCTGAAGCTGGCTACCGAGCTCTTCTTGGATTTCATGATGCGCTTTATCAAAGTATTCCAGTGTCTCATCGATTTCTTTGAGATGACTGACCATTGGCAATAAAATTTGTAACTGTTGCCTTCCTGCATCAGCCCGTAACATGGCTCTCAGTTGAATTTGAAGAAGTTCAGGATGATCAAGCGACATCCGTATGCCTCGCCAACCTAAAAATGGATTATCTTCATTAATAGGGAAGTAAGGTAGTGGCTTATCTCCGCCTATATCCAACGTACGCATTATGACTGGCCGCCCAGGTACAGCTTCTAATACTTCGGAATAAATTTTGTGTTGCTCAGCTTCACTCGGGAAGCGAGGTTGCATCATAAATGCAATTTCAGTGCGGTAAAGGCCGATTCCATCCGTCTCTTTCACCGTTTCATTATGTATACCACTCAATAAACCAGCATTGACGTGTAACTCTGCTCTCTTTCCGTCTACCGTGATCGTCGGTTTTTTTAATTCTCGACGGTACTTTCTCTCTAATGCTTGTTCAGCACTAATTAACTCCCGATACTCCTTTAGCATCTGGCGAGTTGGTGAAATGAGTAATTGCCCACGATTTGCGTTGAGAATTAATTGCTTGCCATCAAGCTCCGCTAACAAGAGCTTATCTACACCGACGATGGCTGGAATCCCTAATGCTCTAGCCATAATACAGGCGTGAGAATTAATACCACCAAATTCAGAGACGACACCTGCTAACTTTTGTCGAGGAAACTCAGCTAAACTGGTTGCATCAGCTTCTCGAGTAATTAGGATGACTTTTTCATCAGGTTCAAGCTTGATGCGATTAGGCTCAATAAGTTGCCTCAACACTCTTTGACCTAAATCTCTAATGTCCGTAGCGCGTTCTTTTAAATAAGCATCATCCATGACCGAGAATTGCTCTATATAGCGAAGAGAAACTCGGCTAACAGCAGATTCAGCGCTCCACCCCAGCATCACTTCTTTCTCGTATTCCCCCCCCAAACTACTTTCATCTAACAATAAATGTAAGGCACTAAAAATCGAAGCAAGTTCTTCGTGCTGTTCACTATTAAACTTTTGAGTAATTTCATCGAGGCTGGCTCGAGTTCGAGTAATAGCTGAACATAATTTTTGATACTCCACATCGACATCAGTGCATGGAGTGCTTGGCTGTTCAAGCGTGATTTGCCCACCAATAACTAACGCATTGGCAATAGCAACGCCTTGAGAAGCCGACTCCCCTTTGAGAAGTACTTGTCTGCGGGCTACTTGTACTTTTTTCTTTTGCTTTAAGCCATTAATTGCGACGGCAACTTGAGCAGATAGCGTCACTAAAAACGCTTCTTCTTCCTCGTTGTATTGTCGAGCTTCTGATTGTTGTATTGCTAATACACCCAAGACTTGCTTTCTGTGAATGATAGGTACAGATAAAATAGCTCTGTACTCATCTTCCATTAAGACCCGTGAAGTATAAAACTGTGGATGTTCTCTTGCATCGGCGAGATTTATCAGCTCTTCTTTTTGAACAGTCCAGCCAATCACCCCTTTAGTGATAGGAACTTTAAACTTGCCAACAGCAGCCTTTTTCAAGCCATCTGTAGCAGATAAAACGAGTTTACTTCCTTCCAAAATAAAGACAGAGCAACATTGTGTATTCATAGCTTCTTTTGTGCTGGAAACTAGAATATTCAGCGCCTGTTCATATTGCTGGGCAGCAGCCATTTCTTGACTGATCTTTTTTAGCAGTGTTAACAACTATCGCCTCCCATCAATAATGAACAATATTCTTTTTATCTCAAACACGCCTTTTTATGTCAAATCTAAACTTAGCATTACTATTCGGAATATAAACAAAAAAAGCGACTCATTGAGCCGCTTCTTAACTTATCTTTTAAACCTTCTTCGTCCTGTATCTGTGTTTTGTAAAGCAAGCACAACAGGCGCAAATTCCTTCATCGCTTTTCGATAAACGTCTCGTTTAAAAGAAACTACCTGTCTTACAGGATACCAGTAACTTACCCAGCGCCAGTCATCAAACTCTGGATGACCAGAAGCGTTTAGATTAATTGCCTTTTCATTACTGTTCAGTTGCAGTAAAAACCATTTTTGTTTCTGACCGATACAAACAGGTTTACTGTCTTGTCTCACTAATCGTTTAGGTAAACGATACCTCAACCATGAGCGACTTACTGATAGAATATTCACATGCTCTGGCAATAAGCCAACTTCTTCATAGAGTTCACGGTACATCGCCTGCTCTGCAGTTTCACCGTCATCCACACCACCCTGTGGAAACTGCCATGAATGTTGTCCAAATCTTCTGGCCCACATGACTTGACCGAATTTGTTACAGATAATGATGCCTACATTTTCACGGAAGCCGTCACTATCAATCACATGGACTCCATATTTCTTTCCCATTTATAAACTGATTGTTTCACAAACTCTGAACTTCGGCAAATCTATGTTTACACAGTGTTTTGGGATAACCTTGATATAAACCTTAACTTATCAACATTACAATTCAGATACTTATCAGCTTACCCACAATTTCTGTGGATATCTCTGTTCAAAACTTTGAAAAAGTGAACAATGACTGCCATTTACAATTATAAAGTAAAGACTCAACCTTCCGACTAAAAATATAAAAAAATTTAATTTCAATTACTTACATAAAAATATATTTTAACTTGATCCACTTCACAGACATAGAACAGTTTTTAACCCATTCACATTTTCTATTTTACAATCTTAAATTTAGAATATTTTTATACACAGCTGAAGGTCATTTTTTTTCATTCAAGCCTAAAAAAACCACAAAATTTAGATTGACCACAGGTATATTTTTGGTTTAAGCCCTTTAATGTAAAAAGTGGAACCCATCAAACATGGGTAACAAATTAAGAAGAAAAATCTGAGGAGAAAAGCTTTATTTTTGAGATAATAAGTCAACCACGACAACTATCAAAATAAAATGGCGATTCTGAACAAAACAC